>NZ_JBITDL010000034.1:0-101305 GCF_044454225.1 Streptomyces sp. NPDC051563 | reverse complement strand
ACACGGGCTTCCGCCCGGCACACCGAGAGCACGCACCGAACGCCGCGAGGGCGCCCTCCGGGCGCCCGGCGCCACTTTGCGGACACCCCCTAGGCGGTCTTCTCGGTCTCCGCCCGCGGCACCGCGTCGAGCAGTTCCCGCAGGTCAAGTGGCATCACGGCGATCTCCATGCCGGTGCCGGCGCCGCTCTCCCCCGCGAAGGCGAGGGTCACGATCCGGGAGCCCGGGTTGATGGAGATGCCCTCCTTCACGGAGGGCACCCGTACGCCGGTGGCCCGGCCGCCGGTCAGGACCAGGGGCTCGCCCCGGCCGGGCACCCAGCGGGCCGCGCCCTGGCCGGCGTACACCCGGCCGCTGCGCCAGCGGCCGCTGCCCGCGGGCCTGCGCGCCATGCACGGGATCCCGGGCACGGGCGCGCCGGCCTGCCGCAGGCGGTGCTTGCGGTGCATCAGCCAGCCGGTTCCGGCGGCGGCTCCGGCGAGGAACACGTACTCGATCACCCGTCCATTCAAACAGGTCACCAGACGGAACGGGCCGGACCGGAATGCTCCGGTCCGGCCCGTTCCCCCTGTTCACGGGTGAGCGGCGGTGCTCAGCCGGTCAGCTGCCCCGCGCTCGGGATCTTGTCGGTCACCGGGGCGCCGGCGCTCTTGCCGGCCTCCTTGACGCTGTTGATGACGTTCTCGAAGGCACCGATGTCGGCGTCGCCGGCCTGGCCCTTGCGCAGCTTGGAACCGAGCCCCTTGAGGGAGTCGATGCCCGCCGTCAGCGGGCCCACGGCCTTAGACAGCAGCGGGTCGCCCTTGGCGTTCTCGCTGGCGGCCTTCAGCCGGTTGTAGGCGAAGGCGCCCGCGAGGCCCGCCTTGACCAGGGCGAAGGTGCGGCCCTTGGCGCCCTTCTTGAACTTGCCGGCCTGGTACGGCTTGACGATCCACTGGTACGTGGCTCCGGCCGCGAGCCCCGCGTTGGCGACGAAGCGGGTCTTGGCGAACTTCTGCTTCTCTTCCGGGCTGCTGGGCGAGGGAGAGGCGGCGGCTGCTTCCGCGTCCTCGGCGGAAGCGGCCGCATCGGCCTCCGCGAACGCGGCCATGGCCACCGAAACCTCGTCGGCCTGACCGACGGCGGCCTTGTCGCCACCGCCCGAACCGCAGGCGGTGGCACCGCCGAGCAGGGCGCAGGACAGGAGCACCGCCGTGAGGGTACGGCGGAAGCGGACGGCTGTGGTGGGTAGGGACACGGGTCTCCTCCGGGGACTGAGGCGTCCCCCGCAGCCTCACCCCGGGCACCCGACTCCGCCACCCGGAGGACCCGTTCGGGTCTACCCGGTGGGTTTATCCGACCGGGGAGCGGCCACAAGCGCGGCATGCGCACACACACGCGAGCACACACCAGAGGAAGCAGCCAGGCGGGCCGCGCCGTCGCGGTCGTGGCGGACGTCATGGCCTTCATCATCGGCCTGTGGATCCTGCTGTTCCTGCTGGACGCCAACCAGGGGAACGGCCTGGTCGACTTCATCCACGACGCGGCGAGCTGGCTGGCCGGCTGGTCGTACGACCTCTTCACCTTCAACCGCGACTGGGTCCAGGTGGTGATCGGCTACGGCATCGCCGCCGTCGCCTACCTGGTCATCGGCCACGCCATCGCGGGCCGGCTCTACCGCCGCTGAACCCACCCGCCACCGCGGCCCACCGGGCCCGGTGGCCCGCAGGCACCGCGCGCCGCACACCGCTCGACTTCCCCCCTCCCCCTCACCCCGCGCTCTCCCCCTCACCCCTCGCTCCCCCACACCCCGCGCTTTCCCGCTCGTCCTCCGTCGGTCGGAGGGCGAGCGGCGGCATGTCGGGGGCGGCCGCGGGCCTCTTGGGGAAGTTCCGGCGTGCGAGGGCAACCATCCGTGCCCGTCGCGGGTCGTACGGGCGAGAGTTGATCAGTTGGACTTCGCCCGGGGGGCTCTTTTGAAGCAGAAGCAGAACACGGCACCGGAGGCGATCACGCCCGCCCAGTCCGCGCCCCGCCCGCCGACGGCTCCCCCGGGGGAGCCCCGCGGCGTCCTCCTGTTCACCGTCCCCACCGCGGGACGTGCGCACCACCGCGAGGACTACGCCCCCATCCGCTGAACCGTGGCGCGCACCCCGCGGACGCGGAGCGGACGCGCGCTGCGTCCGCCCCCTCCAGCAGTCAGCCGTCAACCGTCAGCCGCAGCAGTCCGGTTCCAGCCCACCCGGCAGCGTCAGTCCGCCGAAGACCGTGCCGGTGGCCTCGTCGCCGCCCAGGGCGGCCACCGCGAGGAGCAGCGAGCCCGCCGTCCAGGTGGTCTGCTCCACGGGCCAGACCGCCCTGTCGTCGAAGACGTACCCGGTCCAGTACATGCCGTTGTCGGCCCTCAGGTGGCCGATCGAGCGCAGGATGTCCAGGGCCCGGTCGGACTCCCCCGTCGCCCACAGGGCGAGCGCCAGTTCGCAGGACTCCCCGCCGGTCACCCACGGGTTCGGCAGCACGCACCGGACGCCGAGGTCCGGTACGACGAACTCCTCCCAGCGCTCCTCGATCCGGGCCTTCGCCTCGGCGCCGGTCAGTGCCCCGCCGAGGACCGGGTAGTACCAGTCCATGGAATAGCGGGACTTGTCGAGGAACCGCTCCGGGTGCCGGCGTATCGCGTGCCCGAGGGCGCCCGCGGCCAGTTCCCAGTCCGGCTGCGGATCGCCCCGGTACTCGGCGATGGCCAGCGCGCAGCGCAGCGCCTGGTGGATGGAGGAGGAGCCGGTGAGCAGGGCGTCCGTGACGGCCTCGCCGGACGGTTCGCGCTTCCAGCCGATCTCGCCGCCGGGCTGCTGGAGCCGCAGGACGAACTCGACGGCCGCGTACACGGCGGGCCACATGCGGTCGAGGAACGCCTCGTCGCCGGTGGACAGGTGGTGGTGCCAGACGCCGACGGCGAGGTACGCGGTGAAGTTGGTCTCGCGGCTCGCGTCCTGCGGCTCGCGGGTGTCGACCCCGTCCTCGCGGTCGGCGTAGGCCGCGTACCAGGAGCCGTCGTCGTTCTGGTGGCGGACCAGCCAGTCGTAGGCCCGCTCGGCGGCCTCGTGCTCGCCGGCCGCGTCGAGGGCCATCGCGGCCTCGGTGTGGTCCCACGGGTCGAGGTGGTGCCCGCGGAACCACGGTATGGCCCCGTCGGCGCGTTGCGCGGCGAGGATCCCGGCGACGGTGGCGGCGGCCTGATCGGCCGTCAGCACGCCGTCCAGGACGAGGTGTTCGGGTACGGTGCGCCCGGGAGAGCTCACTGTGCGGCGCCCACGGCCGCGGATTCCGCGGCGGGCTCCGCGACGGCGACGGCGCCGGCCGCGGCCACGGGGAGGTGCGGCTTGGTGGCGTAGGCGACGAAGCTCTTGCCGATGACCGGGTTCAGGGCCTGCTCCGCGAGCCGGGTGAGCGCGGGCTTCTTCATGATGTCCCAGACCAGGAGCTTGTGGTACGCCTTGACGGGCAGCGCCTTGTCGTTGTCGACGCCGAAGGCGCACTTGAGCCACCAGTACGGCGAGTGCAGGCCGTGCGCGTGGTGGGTGCCGTACGGCTTGAGGCCCGCGGACTCCATCTTGCCGAGCAGCTCCTCCGCCTTGTAGATGCGGATGTGGCCGCCCTCGACCTCGTGGTAGGCGTCGGACAGCGCCCAGCAGATCTTCTCGGGGCCGTAGCGCGGCACGGTGATGGCGATGCGTCCGCCGGGCTTCAGGACGCGGACCATCTCGGCGAGGACGCCCTTGTCGTCGGGGATGTGCTCCATCACCTCGGAGATGATGACGACGTCGAAGGACTCGTCGGGGAAGGGCAGCGCGAGGGCGTCGCCCTCCATGGCGGTGGCGGTGGCGCCGGCCGGGGCCTCGCCGGCCTCCTTCATCGCGGCGAACCACTTGGCGACCTCGCGGATCTCCTCGCCGTTGCGGTCGAGGGCGACCACCTGGGCGCCGCGCCGGTAGCACTCGAAGGCGTGCCGGCCTGCGCCGCAGCCCAGATCGAGTACGCGGTCGCCTGCGGCGAGCGGGAACCGGGAGAAATCGACGGTCAGCACGTGGTCCTGCCTTCGCGGTCGCGGGGGTGGGAAGGGAACTGCATCGGACGGAAGGGGGAGGTCACCGGGCGGCGGTACGGGACTTCGCCGCCCGGGACTTCGCTGCCCGGGACTCGGGAGCCGCCGCGGCCGCCCGCTCGATGGCGGCCCGGTAGTGGACGACGGTGCCCTCGGCGGCCTTGGCCCAGGTGAAGCGGGACAGCACCCGCTCGCGGCCGGCGGCGCCGAGCCGGGTGCGCAGCTCGGGGTCGCCCAGCAGTCGTCCCAGCGCGGCGGCCAGCGCGCCCGCGTCGCCGGGCGGCACGGCGAGACAGCTCTCGCCGTCGGGTCCGGTGACCTCGGGGATCGCGCCGCCGGTGGTGGCGACCAGCGGGGTGCCGGTGGCCATGGCCTCGGCCGCCGGGAGCGAGAAGCCCTCGTACAGGGAGGGCACGCAGGCGATCTGGGCGCTGCGGACGAGGTCGACGAGCTCGGTGTCGGTGATGCCCTTGACGAAGCGGACGGCGTCCTGGAGTCCGTACGTCTCGATCGCCCGGGCCACCGGGCCCTGTTCGGCGCGCTTGCCGACGACGACGAGGTGGGCGTCGGGCTGTTCGGTACGGAGCTTCGCGAGCGCCTCGACCAGGTGCACGAGCCCCTTGAGCGGGACGTCGGCGCTGGAGGTCGTCACGATCCGCCCGGGCACCTCGGCCACGGAGGGGTCGGGCGACCAGAGGTCGGTGTCGGCGCCGATGTGGACGACGTGGATGCGCTCGTCCTGGACCCCGAGGTGCTCGGCGATCTCCTTCTTGGAGGAGCCGGAGACGGTGAGCACGGAGGCCAGCCGCCGGGCGACGCGGCCCTGCATGCGGGTGAACCCGTACCAGCGGCGCACGGAGGCGCGCTTCCTGCGGTCCTTGGCGGCGGCCAGGTCCAGCTTGCGGTCGACGGTGATGGGGTGGTGGATGGTGGTGACCAGCGGGGCACCGAGGTCCGCCAACAGCCCGTATCCCAGGGTCTGGTTGTCGTGGATGACGTCGAACTCGCCCGCGCGCGCGGCCAGATGCCTGCGCGCGCGCAGCGAGAAGGTCAGCGGTTCGGGAAAGCCGCCGGTCCACATGGTGGCGACCTCGACGGCGTCGATCCAGTCGCGGTACTCGTCGCGCCCCGGGGTGCGGAACGGGTCGGGGCTGCGGTAGAGGTCCAGGCTGGGCAGCTCGGTGAGGGTGGCTCCGGCGCCGGTGAGGGCGTCGGTGTCCAGCACCGGGTAGGGCTGCGCGCCGATGACCTCGACGGTGTGGCCCAGCTTGACGAGCTCGCGCGCGAGGTGGCGGACGTAGACGCCCTGGCCACCGCAGAACGGGTTCCCCTTATAGGTGAGGAGTGCGATCCGCAGCGGGCGGCTGCCGTCGGCGTCGGCGGCGCCCGTCGGAAGGATCGACGGGCTCGTAGGGCTCGTCACCATGGCCTCTGCGGTCACTCTCGGCCCCCTTCTCCCTGCACTTTCGCCGGAGCGTAACCGCTCGGATAATGTAGAACAAGTTTCAGACTTGATCCGTTGAAGAGCATTGAATCTACCGGCCGGAAACCACACCGTAAGAGGGGTGGCGGGTGATTCGCGCCACGGATCGGGCGCCTGCCATGCTGGGCGCGCGACGGCCCGGGGCAGCTCCCGCGGCCGCCACGGCACAGCCATGAACGCCGTGGAACTGGAACGGGAACTGGAACGCCTTGGAACCGGAACGGGACAGATGACAGCGGAAGCGAAGGCCGTGACCCCAGCCGTCACCACACCGGCGTCTCCGCCCCTGACGGAGCGCCAGGAAGCACGCCGCAGGCGGATCCTGCACGCCAGCGCCCAGCTGGCCAGCCGGGGCGGCTTCGACGCGGTGCAGATGCGGGAGGTGGCGGAGTCCTCCAGCGTGGCCCTGGGCACCCTCTACCGGTACTTCCCCTCCAAGGTGCACCTGCTGGTCGCCACCATGCAGGACCAGCTCCAGCACATGCACGGAACCCTGCGCAAGCGCCCGCCGGCCGGGGAGGAACCCGCGGCCCGGGTCGCGGAGACCCTGATGCGCGCCTTCCGCGCGCTCCAGCGGGAGCCGCACCTGGCGGACGCGATGGTCCGGGCCCTCACCTTCGCGGACCGCAGCGTGAGCCCCGAGGTGGACACGGTCTCCCGCCTGACGACGGCGATCATCCTGGACGCGATGGGCCTGGACGCCCCGCCGACGGCGGAACAGCTGTCGGCGGTCCGGGTCATCGAACACACCTGGCACTCGGCCCTGATCACCTGGCTCTCGGGCCGCGCGTCGATCGCCCAGGTCAAGATCGACATCGAAACGGTCTGCCGCCTGATCGACCTCACGGCCCCGGAACCCCCGCAGGCGGCGCCGCCGGCGCCCCCGAAAAAGTCCTGATCCCGCCGTAGCCGGGCCGGGGCCGGCCCCGGTCCCGGCCCCACGGCGGCCCCCTCAGTCCTCCGGAGGGAACACCGTCTCGCCGCTGCCCAGCAGGGTGATCGCGATCGCTTCGACCGGGCAGCCCTCCGCCGCCGCGAGGACCGGCTCGTTCGCGTCCGTCTCCGCCGCCCGCGGGTGCGACTGACGTGCCGAGTCGAGGGCGAAGCCCTCAGGGGCGTGGTTCACGCACATGCCCGAGCCGATGCAGACCCCGCGGTCCACCTCGACGTGCCACCGGTCGCCCATCACGCACCGGCCGCGGGGGGTTCGTACCCTGCCGGGAGGTGGATCATCTTGTGCTCCAGGTACTCGCTCAGCCCCTCCGGGCCGAACTCCCGCCCGACGCCGCTGTTCTTGTAGCCGCCGAACGGCCCGAGCATGTCCAGGCTGAAGGTGTTCACGTTGAAGGTGCCGGTCCGCACCTGCCGCGCGAAGTCGATGCCGTGCTCCACGTCGCCGGTCCAGACGCTGCCGCTGAGCCCGAACTCCGAGTCGTTGGCGACCCGTACCGCCTCCGCCTCGTCCCCGTAGGGGATCAGGCAGACGACCGGGCCGAAGATCTCCTCGCGGGCGATCCGCATCGAGTTGTCTACGTCTCCGAAGAGGGTCGGCTCCACGTACCAGCCCTGGTCCAGGCCCGAATCGGCCGGGCGTCCGCCGCCGGACAGGACCTTGGCACCCTCCTCCTGGCCGATCCGGATGAAGTCGAGCGAGCGCTGCTGCTGGCGCCGGGCCACCAGCGGGCCGAGCTGCGTCGCGGGGTCCATCGGGTCGCCGACGACCAGCGCGGAGGCGGCTGCGGCGAGGGCCTCGGCGATCTCCTCGTAGCGGCTGCGCGGGGCGAGGACGCGGGTCTGGGCCACGCAGGCCTGGCCGTTGTTCATCCAGGCCGCGGGGACGATGCCGGCGATGGCGGTGTCGAGGTCGGCGTCCGGGAGGATGACGGCCGCGGACTTGCCGCCGAGTTCGAGGGTCACGCGGGTGAGGTTCTTCGAGGCGACCTCCATGACCCGCCGGCCGGCGGGGACGGAGCCGGTGAAGGCGACCTTGTCCACGTCCGGGTGGCCGACGAGGTACTCGCTGACCTCGCGGTCGGCGGGCAGGATCGACAGCACGCCCTCGGGCAGCCCGGCCTCGCGGGCGATGTCGGCGAGGATGTAGGAGTCGAGGACCGCCTCGGGGGACGGCTTGAGGATCACCGTGCAGCCGGTGAGCAGCGCGGGCGCCAGCTTGGCGGCGGCCACGAACTGCGGGACGTTCCACGGGATGACGGCGGCGACCACGCCGACGGCCTCGCGCCGGACGAGGATCGGTCCGAGGGCGCCCTGGCGGAACTCCTCGTAGGGGTAGGTGCGGGCCACGGTGATCGCGGCGTCGTAGACCATCATCGGCCCGAGGGCCTGGGCCATGATGCTCCAGGAGTACGGGGATCCGTTCTGGGAGCTGATCGAGGCGGCGATCTCCTCGTAGCGGGCGCCTATCGCGTCCTTGATCCTGGTGACCACCGCGATCCGCTCTTCGAGCGTGGTGCGCGGCCAGGGGCCTTCGTCGAAGGCCTTGCGGGCCACGGCGACGGCCCGGTCGACGTCCGCCTTCGAGGCGTGCGGGACGCTGCCGATGACCTGCCCGGTGTGGGGCGAGACGACCTTGATCGTGTCGGAGCCCAGCGGATCCGTCCACTCACCGCCGATGAACAGTTTTCCGTGTTCCACGAGCTCGGTCATGGCTGATGCCTCCTGCGGCTTGGCGTTGCAGAACTGATACCAGTTCTAGTTCCAGGAGTCCACGGAGCTGACCGAACCGCCCGCGCATCGGTCCGCCGGGCGGCCCGAAGATCCAACGACTAGTCAGGAGCCCGCAAAAATGGTCGACTTGGGCGACTATTGCAACATGTTCCTGTTGGAGCCGTAAGAGCGGAGCCCCTCATGGCAGAGGACACCCCGGACGTGGCACCTCACGTCACCGACCACGGCGGCGGCGTGTGGGGCATCAAGGTCCCCATCCCCGACAACCCGCTCGGCCACACCCTCGTCCACGTCCTCGACACCGACCGCGGCCCGGTCCTCATCGACACCGGCTGGGACGACCCCGAGTCCTGGGACACCCTCGTCGCCGGCCTCGGCGCCCTCTCCCTCTCCATCACCGACGTGCACGGCGTGGTCATCACCCACCACCACCCCGACCACCACGGCCTGTCAGGCCAGGTCCGCGAGGCCTCCGGCGCCTGGATCGCCATGCACGCCGCCGACACCGAGGTCGTCGTGCGGACCCGCTCCTCCGAACCGGGCGTCTGGTTCGACTACATGGCCGGGAAGCTGGCCACCGCCGGAGCCCCCGAGGAGCACATCGCCCCGCTGCGCGCCGCCCGCGCGAGCGGCCGCCTGCGCACCCTGCCCGGGCTGCACGCCGCCGTCCCCGACCGGGAGATCGTGCCCGCCGAGCTGCTGCCGCTGGCCGGCCGCCGGCTGCGGGCGATCTGGACCCCCGGGCACACCCCCGGCCACGTCTGCCTGCACCTGGAGGAGAAGCATCCGGCGAACCTGCCCGGCAACGGCCGCCTCTTCTCCGGGGACCACCTGCTGCCCGGGATCTCCCCGCACATCGGCCTGTACGAGGACCCCTCCTCGGAGCAGGTCACCGATCCCCTCGGCGACTACCTCGACTCCCTCGAACGCATCGGCCGCCTCCAGCCGGCCGAGGTGCTCCCGGCCCACCAGCACGCCTTCACCGATGCGCCGGGCCGCGTACGGGAGCTCCTGGACCACCACGAGGAACGGCTCGCGGGGCTGCGCGAACTGCTCGCCGCCGAGCCGCTGACCCCGTGGGCGCTGGCGGAGCGGATGGAGTGGAACCGGCCCTGGGAGCAGATCCCGTACGGCTCCCGCAACATCGCCGTCTCCGAAGCGGAAGCCCACCTGCGGCGCCTGGTGAAGCAGGGCCGCGCGGAGGCGGTACCGGGCAGCGACCCCGTGACGTACCGCCCCGTGTAAGGGGCGCGGGGGGACGGCGCCACCCGGCCCCGGGGCTACGGGCCGGTAGAGTATGGGCGTCGTCCACACTTCCGTACGGGGAGAAGCCGGTGCGAATCCGGCGCTGACCCGCAACCGTGACCCACCCCGGCAGCATCGGGGGCGGGGAGCCGGATCGCCCCGTACCGGAGGTGCGCGGCTCGTGCCGCCGGGTCCTCCGGCGGCCGGCACCGTCGAGGTAAACGGAGCCGGAGCCCGGTACCAGCCTCCACCGCTGTGCTGCCTGCCTCCGCTTCCCCAGCACGAGAGGCACCCGCCCCGCCATGAACGTCCGCCGCAGCGCCGCCACGCTCGCCGCCTCCGCCGTGCTCTGCGTGGGCGCGGCCCCCGCGGCCCTCGCCGATGTCGCCACGCCCTCCCCGGCGCCCGTCGTGCCCTCCGGGCTCTTCGGGAAGAACGACCCGACGTACGACGGGGTGTGGCGGCAGTCGTTCGCGCTGCTCGCCCAGCACGCGGTCGGCGAGAAGCCCGCGCAGGCGGCCGTGGACTGGCTCGTCGGCCAGCAGTGCGCCGACGGCGGCTTCGCCTCCTTCCGTGCGGACACGGCGGCCGCGTGCGACGCGAAGACGATGCTCGACACGAACGCCACCGCGGTGGCCGTGCAGGCGCTGAAGGCGCTCGGCGGCCAGGACGCGGCGGTGAAGAAGGGCGCGGACTGGCTGAAGTCCGTCCAGAACGCGGACGGCGGCTGGGCCTACGTCCCCGGCTCCCCGAGCGAGGCCAGCTCCACCTCCGTGGTGATCAGCGCACTGGCCGCGGCGGGCGAGAAGTCGGCCGAGGTCAGGTCGAAGGCCGGCAAGTCCGCCTACGAGGGGCTGCTCGCCTTCCAGCTCGGCTGCTCGGCCGAGCCGGCCGGCGACCGCGGTGCCTTCGCCTACCAGCCGACGGCCGACGGCAAGCTCCCCGCCAACGCCGACGCGACGGCCGCCGCCGTCCTGGCCGGCCTCGGCCGGGGCGCGCTCGTCTCCCCCTCTTCCACGGACACCCCCGCGGCCCCGCTCGCCTGCCCGGCGACCGCCGGTGACCCGGCGGCGGCAGCCCAGGGTGCGGCCGGATACCTGGCCGAGGCCCTGAAGAAGGACGGCCACCTCACCGCCCTCACCCCGGGCGCCGACCAGCCGACCCCGGACACCGGCAACACCGCCGACGCGGTCATCGCCCTGGCCGCGGCCGGGCACAAGCAGTCCGCCGCGGGCGCCTTGGAGTGGCTGAAGACCAACTCCGCCGAGTGGTCCAAGGGCAACCCGGCCGGCCTCGGCACCCTGATCCTGGCCGCGCGGGCGACCGGCACCGACCCGAAGGCCTTCGGCGGCACCGACCTGGTGGCGGCGCTGAACGCGACCGGCCCGGCGCCGCAGAGCGCTTCCGCGAAGGCGTCGGAGCAGCCGGCGGACAAGAAGGCCGAGCAGGCCGGCAAGAAGGACTCCGGGGGCGGCAACGTCTGGTGGATGATCCTCGCGGGCGCGGCGGCCGGCATGGGCATCGGCATCGTGCTGAGCGGCCGCCGGAAGAAGAACCAGCTCTGATGCGGCGCCCCCGTCCGGTCCGTCCGGTCCGTCCGGCCCTCGTCGCCGGCGTCCTCGGCATCCTCCTCACCCTGCTGGCCGCGTCCCCCGCCCTGGCCTCGACCTACCGCTACTGGTCGTTCTGGGACGGGGCGGGCGGCACGTGGGCGTACGCCACCCAGGGCCCCTCCTCGATGCGTCCGGCGGACGGCTCCGTGCAGGGCTTCCACTTCGTGGTGAGCAAGGACGCGGCCGACCAGGCCGCCCCGCCGCGCACGGCTCCGGACTTCGCCGCCATCTGCTCGGCCACCGCCCCGGTGACGGGCAAGAAGCGGATCGCGCTGGTCATCGACTTCGGCACGCCCGCCGAGGCCCAGGCCGGCGAGACCCCGCCGCAGGACGCCCCGCGCACGGCGTGCGCGCAGGTCGGCCCGGACGCCACGACCGCCGAGGCGCTGGCGGAGGTCGCCAAACCGCTGCGCTACAACAGCGCCGCGCTGCTGTGCGCGGTCTCGGGCTACCCGAAGCAGGGCTGCGGCGAACCCCTCGCGGACACCTCCGCCGCCCCGTCCGGCGCCACGCCCGACGCCACGCCCCCGGCCGCGTCCGGCGACTCCGGCGGCGGCCCGTCGGCGGGCCTCCTCGCGGGCATCGCCGCGGTGGCCGCCCTGGCCGCGGCCGCCGTCTGGCAGTCCCGCCGCCGACGCACCCGATGACGGACGGCCCCACCGGGGACGCCGTCGCGGCCGACCCCGCCGACGGCGGGGCGGTCTCCGACGGCGGGGTGGTCGCGGAGGGCAGGACGGTCTCCGACGGCAGGACGGTCTCCGACGGCAGGGTGGTCGCCGACGGCGGGCGGCCGCCCGCCAGGGCCACCCGCACCCGCCACGGCGCGGCAGCCGGCGTCCCCACCCCGCCCGGCCCGAACGCCCCCGCCCGGGCAACCGGGAGCCCGCGCGGGGCGACGTACGGAAAATGGCGTGCTCCCGAGGCCACGCGTGGCAACGCCCTGCACGCGGGTGCCTGGTGGCTGTGGGCCCTCGGGCTCGCCACGGCCGCCTCCCGCACGACCAACCCCCTGCTCCTCGGCCTGATCGTCGGCGTCGCCGGTTACGTGGTCGCGGCGCGCCGGACGGACGCCCCCTGGGCGCGTTCCTACGGGGCGTTCGTCAAGCTCGGCCTCTTCGTCATCGGGCTGCGCCTCCTCTTCTCCATGCTCCTCGGCTCCCCCATCCCCGGCGTGCACACCCTCTTCACCCTCCCGGAGGTCCCGCTCCCGGCCTGGGCGCAGGGCATCCGGTTCGGCGGCCGGGTCACCGCCGAGCAGCTCGTCTTCGCCTTCTACGACGGCGCGAAGCTGGCCACGCTCCTCATCTGCGTCGGCGCCGCCAACGCCCTCGCGAACCCGGCGCGGCTGCTGAAGTCGCTGCCCGCGGCCCTGTACGAGGTCGGCGTCGCGGTGGTCGTCGCGATGACCTTCGCGCCGAACATGGTCGCGGACGTGGTCCGCCTCCGCACCGCCCGCCGGCTGCGCGGCCGCCCCACGGGCGGGGTCCGGGCCGTCCTGCAGATCGGCCTGCCCGTCCTGGAGGGCGCACTGGAACGCTCGGTGGCCCTCGCCGCCTCCATGGACGCCCGCGGCTACGGCCGCACGGCGCGCGTTCCGGCCGCCGTCCGGCACACCACCAACGTGCTCACCCTCGGCGGGCTGCTCGGCATCTGCGCGGGAACGTACGGGCTGCTGGCGGCGGAGGGCGCCGGCTACGGCCTCACCCTCCTCCTCATCTCCGTCCTCCTCGCCCTGGCCGGGCTGCGGCTCGGCGGCCGCCGCTCGATCCGGTCCCGGTACCGGCCGGACCGGTGGGGCGTACGGGCCTGGCTGGTCGCCGGGTCGGGCGCGGCGGTGGCGGCGCTGCTGATCCGCTTTGTGTCCCTGGACCCGGAGGCCCTGCGCCCCGGGGTCGTCCCCCTCGTCGTGCCGACCCTCCCGCTCTGGCCGGCGGCGGCCATCCTGATCGGCCTCCTCCCGGCCCTGGTGGCCCCCCTCCCTCCCCTCTCTTCCGCTCCCCCCGCTCCCCCGAAGGAGGCGTAGACCCCCCGTGATCCACTTCGAAGACGTATCGGTGACGTACGAGGGCGCGGCCGCCCCCTCCCTCGCCCACGCCGATTTCACCCTCCCGGAAGGCGAACTGACCCTGCTGGTCGGCCCGTCCGGCGTCGGCAAGTCCACCCTCCTCGGGGCGGTCTCGGGGCTGGTCCCGCACTTCACCGGGGGCACCCTCAAGGGCCGGGTCACGGTCGCGGGCCGCGACACCCGCACGCACAAACCGCGGGAGCTCGCGGACGTGGTCGGCACGGTCGGCCAGGACCCGCTGGCCCACTTCGTGACGGACGTCGTCGAGGACGAGCTCGCCTACGGCATGGAATCCCTGGGCCTGGCGCCCTCCGTCATGCGCCGCCGCGTCGAGGAAACCCTCGACCTCCTCGGCCTGAACGAACTCCGCGACCGCCCCATCGCCACCCTGTCCGGGGGCCAGCAGCAGCGGGTGGCGATCGGTTCGGTCCTGACCCCGCACCCGAAGGTCCTGGTCCTGGACGAGCCGACCTCGGCCCTCGACCCCGCGGCCGCGGAGGAGGTCCTGGCCGTCCTGCAACGCCTGGTCCACGACCTCGGCACGACCGTCCTGATGGCGGAACACCGCCTGGAACGCGTGGTCCAGTACGCCGACCGCGTCCTGCTCCTCCCCACCCCCGGCGCACCCCCCGTCCTGGGCACCCCGTCCGCCATCATGGCCGTCTCCCCGGTCCACCCCCCGGTAGTGGCCCTGGGCCGCCTGGCGAACTGGTCCCCCCTCCCCCTCTCCATCCGCGACGCCCGCCGCCAAGCCACCCCCTTGCTGACCCGCCTGTCATCCCTTCCCACCCCGACGGCCGGGGCGGACCGGACGCCCGAGGACGAGAGCGGCGCGGGCGGGGCGGAGCCCCAGGCCGGGGCGCAGCCCCAGGCGGGTGCCGGGGCGCAGCCCCAGGCGGGTGCCGGGGCGCAGCCCCAGGCGGGTGCCGGGGCGCAGCCCCAGGCGGGTGCCGGGGCGCAGCCCCAGGCCGAGGCCGAGGCAACGGCCGGGGCGCAGCCCCTGGCCGGGTCCGGGACACAGCCCCAGTCGGGCGCCGGTTCGCAGCCCCAGGCCGGTACCGGGGCGCAGCCCCAGCCCGAGGACGGGGCGCAGTTCCACGCCGGTACGGGGGCGCAGCCCACGGCTGGCGACACCCGCGCGCAGCCCCCGGCGGGTGCCGAGGCGCGGCCCAAGGCCGAGGCCGAGGCAACGGCCGGGGCGCAGCCCCTGGCCGGGTCCGGGGCACCGCCCCAGTCGGGCGCCGGTGCGCAGCCCGAGGCCGGCCACGCCGGGGCGCAGCCCCGCGAAGGGTCCGGGGCGCAGCCCCGTGAGGGGTCCGGGGCGGAGTCCCGGGGAACGGGCGAAGGGTGGGTAGGGGACGGCCGCCCGCAGGGCTCCCGCCCCGGGCTGCTCGCCCGGCTGCGCCGCCACCGCCACCGCGGCCACACCACCCGCGAGCCGGCGCCGGCCACCACCGCTCCCCCGGCCACGGTCCGCGCCGTCTCCCTCCGCCGTGGCCGCGCCGAAGTCCTCCGCGACATCACCCTCACCGTCGCGCAGGGCGAGACCATCGCCCTGATGGGCCGCAACGGCGCCGGGAAGTCGACCCTCCTCGCCACCCTCATCGGCACCCTGGAGCCCACCACCGGCCAGGTCACGGTCAGCGGCCGCACCCCCCACCGCACGCCGCCGCCCGAGATGGTGACCCGCGTCGGCCTGGTCCCCCAGGAGCCCCGCGACCTCCTCTACGCCGACACCGTCGCAGCCGAGTGCACCGCTGCCGACCACGACGCCGGCCAGGCGCCCGGCACCTGCCGTGCCCTGGTCGCCGCGCTGCTCCCCGACGTCCCCGACGACACCCACCCCCGCGACCTCTCCGAGGGGCAGCGCCTGGCCCTCGCCCTGGCGCTGGTCCTGACCGGCCGCCCGGCCCTGCTGCTCCTCGACGAGCCGACCCGCGGGCTGGACTACGCCGCCAAGGCCCGCCTGGTGGCGATCCTGCGCGGGCTCGCCGCCGAGGGCCACGCCATCGTGCTGGCCACGCACGACGTGGAGCTCGCCGCCGAGCTGGCGCACCGCGTGGTGATCCTGGCCGGCGGGGAGATCGTCGCGGACGGCCCGACCGCCGAGGTCGTCGTCTCCTCCCCCGCCTTCGCCCCGCAGGTGGCGAAGATCCTGGCCCCGGGCCACTGGCTCACGGTCTCCCAGGTCGCAGCGGCCCTCCACGCCGGCCCGGCCCCCTCCGCAGAGGCGGCCCTCTCCACCGGGGCGGACGGCCCTTCCAACCAGCCGGCCCCCTCCGACGGCCCCGCCCCCTCCCCCTCCACCCGGGCGGCCGGCTCATGACCACCCCCCGTTCCCGCCCGCTGCGCATCGGCCCCCGCGCCGCCGCCGCCCTCGTCCTCGTCTCCCTCATCGGCATCGGCGCCTTCGGCTGGCCGCTCCTCGCCGACCGCCAGTCCGGCTTCGCCCACTCCCACGACGCCCCCTGGCTCTTCGCGGCCCTGCTCCCGCTCCTCGTCGGTGTGGTCGTCGCGACCATCGCCGACGACGGCATGGACGCCAAGGCCGTCGCCATGCTCGGCGTACTGGCCGCGGTCGGGGCCGCCCTGCGCCCGCTCGGCGCGGGTACGGCCGGCCTGGAGCCGATGTTCTTCCTGCTGGTGCTGAGCGGCCGCGTCCTCGGCCCGGGCTTCGGTTTCGTCCTGGGCGCGGTCACGATGTTCGCGTCGGCCCTGCTCACGGGCGGTGTCGGGCCGTGGATGCCGTTCCAGATGCTGGCCATGGGCTGGTTCTCGCTGGGGGCGGGACTGCTGCCGGGTCCGGACCGGATCCGGGGGCGGGCCGAGCTGGCGATGCTCGCGCTGTACGGGTTCCTCGGCTCGTTCGCGTACGGCACGATCATGAACCTGCAGGGCTGGATCATCATCCAGGGCATGAGGCAGGGCATCTCCTTCTACCCCGGGGACCCGCTCCCGGCGAACCTCGCGCGCTTCCTCGCGTACTGCCTGGCGACCTCGGTGGGCTGGGATCTGGGCCGGGCCGCGCTGACCGTCGTACTTACCCTCACGCTCGGCGCGACCCTGCTGAAGGCGTTGCGGCGGGCCACCCGGAAAGCGGCGTTCGATGCGCCGGTGGCCTTCGATCCAGCTGGCGCGAACACCCTCAGCCCTTCCCCCGAAAGGGACACGACCGGCCACGGAGGGTGAGATCCGGGGCTCCCGGCGGTGACCCGCCCCACAGGACCTTGGTCATCTACCAACCGGGATAGTAGTCCTTAAAAGTCCCTTACCCACCTCCTCGCACCGGCTCCCACCTGCGCCGATACCCGCCCGGCCGGAGGGGGGCCGTTCCGCCCCGCCTGCGAGGACCACTAGTAAGAGGGGTCGTTGCCAGACGCCCGGGACCCCCGTAGAACTGGATGAGTCGCAGGGCGGACGGAGATCCCCCGGATCCCCGCTCCCGCCGACGAACCCCTCTCCTTCACGTGAGTGGCTCCGGCGTGCCTGCGACTGCCCCTGTCCCCGCTGAAAGGTCCCTCCGTGTCCAACACCGTCATCCGCCGCATCGCCGCCTCGAAGAAGACCCTCGCGGGTACCGTCCTCGCCCTCGGCGTAGCCGGTTCCATGCTGGCCGCGGTTCCCGCGCAGGCCGCCCCGATGAGCGCCAAGGCGATCGCCCAGCAGATGATCAAGGACCCGGCGCAGTTCGCGGCCTTCAACAACATCGTGTCCCGCGAGAGCGGCTGGAACCACACCGCCACCAACTCGGCCTCGGGCGCCTACGGCCTGGTCCAGGCCCTGCCGGCCTCGAAGATGGCCTCGGCGGGCTCGGACTGGAAGACCAACCCGGCCACCCAGATCAAGTGGGGCCTGGACTACATGAACTCCCGCTACGGCAGCCCCGAAGGCGCCTGGACCTTCTGGCAGAACCACCACTGGTACTGAGCCCACCAGCGGAAGCAAACGAAGCGGACGAAGCACGCGAAGAACACGAAGCAGCACATGCGAAGGCCCCGGCGTCCGACCTCCCCAGGTCCGGCCACCGGGGCCTTCGCGATCCCATCCCACAGGGTCCAAAGGCGGCGCAGCAGGTGCTACAGCCGCTGGATGATGGTGCCCGTCGCCAGCGCGCCGCCCGCGCACATGGTGATCAGCGCGAACTCCTTGTCCCGGCGCTCCAGCTCGTGCAGCGCGGTGGTGATCAGGCGGGCGCCGGTCGCGCCGACGGGGTGGCCGAGCGCGATGCCGCCGCCGTTGACGTTGACCTTCTCCAGGTCCTGGTCGAAGACCTGGGCCCAGCTGAGGACGACGGAGGCGAAGGCCTCGTTGATCTCGACGAGGTCGATGTCCTTGAGGGACATGCCGGCCTTGCCCAGGACGGCCCGGGTGGCATCGATCGGCCCGTCCAGGTGGAAGTGCGGGTCGGAGCCGACCAGCGTCTGGGCGACGATCCGGGCGCGCGGCCGCAGCTTGAGCGCGCGGGCCATCTTGCGCGAGGCCCACATCACGGCGGCGGCGCCGTCGGATATCTGCGAGGAGTTCCCGGCCGTGTGCACGGCGGTCGGCATGACCGGCTTGAGCCGGGCGAGGCCCTCCATGGAGGTGTCACGCAGGCCCTCGTCGCGGTCGACCAGCCGCCACATGCCCTGGCCGGCGGCCTGCTCCGCTTCGGTGGTGGGCACCTGCACGGCGAAGGTCTCCCGCTTGAACCGCTCCTCGGCCCACGCGGCGGCGGCCCGCTCCTGGGACAGGACGCCGAGGCGGTCCACGTCCTCGCGGGTCAGGCCCCGGCGCCGGGCGATGCGTTCGGCGGCCTCGAACTGGTTCGGGAGGTCGACGTTCCACTCGTCCGGGAAGGGCTTGCCCGGGCCGTGCTTGGAGCCGGAGCCGAGCGGGACGCGGGTCATGGCCTCGACCCCGCAGGCGATGCCGATGTCCATGACACCGCCGGAGATCATGTTGGCGACCATGTGGTTGGCCTGCTGGGAGCTGCCGCACTGACAGTCCACGGTGGTCGCGGCGGTCTCGTACGGGAGGCCCATGGCCAGCCAGGCGTTGCGGGCCGGGTTCATCGACTGCTCACCGGCGTGGGTGACGGTGCCGCCGACGATCTGCTCCACGCAGTCGGGCTGGATCCCGGTGCGGGCGAGGAGTTCGCGGTAGGTCTCGCCGAGGAGGTAGGCGGGGTGAAGATTGGCGAGCGCGCCCCCGCGCTTGCCGATCGGGGTGCGTACGGCTTCGACGATGACGGGTTCCGCGGCCATGAGCTCGTCCTCTCCTGCTCCTGCGTAGCGCACAGCGCGCATCGGCTAGCGCGCCTCAGCTGACGGGCGGGCCGTCCCGGCGCCCCACCCACCCGAACTAGAACGCGTACTAGTTCTCCCCGCAGTCTTATGACCAGAACACCCGGTACGCAAGGGTCTTGCACGCGGCTTCCACGGATTCCACACGCAACAGTTGGCGCGGGGCCCCTTGTCACTTCTAGAACTCGTTACTACCTTCAAGCCAACTTCTGATGGGCCGTCAGACTTTGGAGTCGCCCGATGACCTGCCCCGCGCTGCCCGAAGGCTTCGACGCCACCGACCCGGACGTCCTCCAAGACCGGGTCCCCTACCCCGAGTTCGCGCAGTTGCGGCAGACCGCACCCGTGTGGTGGTGCCCCCAGCCGCGGGGCATCACGGGCTTCGACGACGAGGGGTACTGGGCCGTCACCCGGCACGCGGACGTCAAGTACATCTCCACGCACCCGGAGTTGTTCTCCTCCACCACGAACACGGCGATCATCCGCTTCAACGAGCACATCCAGCGCGATGCGATAGATGCCCAGCGACTGATCATGTTGAACATGGATCCGCCGGAACACACCCGCGTACGCCAGATCGTGCAGCGCGGCTTCACCCCGCGGGCCATCCGCGGGCTGGAGGACGCCCTGCGCGACCGGGCCCGCAAGATCGTCGCGGAGGCCCTGGCGGCATCGGCCGACGGCAGCTTCGACTTCGTCACCCAGGTCGCGTGCGAGCTGCCGCTGCAGGCCATCGCCGAGCTGATCGGCGTACCGCAGGAGGACCGGTCCCGGATCTTCGACTGGTCGAACAAGATGATCGCCTACGACGACCCGGAGTACGCGATCACCGCCGAGGTCGGCGGCAACGCCGCGGCGGAACTCATCGGCTACGCGATGAACCTGTCCGCCGCCCGCAAGGAATGTCCCGCCAAGGACATCGTCACGCAGCTCGTCGCGGCCGAGGGCCAGGGCAACCTGGGCTCCGACGAGTTCGGCTTCTTCGTCCTCCTCCTCGCGGTCGCGGGCAACGAGACCACGCGCAACGCCATCAGCCACGGCATGCACGCCTTCCTGACCCACCCCGAGCAGTGGGAGCTCTACAAGCGCACCCGGCCCTCCACCGCCGCCGAGGAGATCGTCCGCTGGGCCACCCCCGTGGTGTCCTTCCAGCGCACCGCCACCCAGGACACCGAACTGGGCGGGCAGAAGATCAAGGCCGGCGACCGCGTCGGCATGTTCTACTCCTCCGCCAACCACGACCCCGAGGTCTTCACCGACCCCGAGCGCTTCGACATCACCCGCGACCCGAACCCCCACCTGGGCTTCGGCGGCGGCGGCCCGCACTTCTGCCTCGGCAAATCGCTGGCCATCATGGAGATCGACCTGATGTTCAACGCCCTGGCCGACGCCCTGCCCGACCTGCGCCTCGTCGGCGAGGGCCCGCGCCGGCTGCGCGCGGCCTGGCTGAACGGCATCAAGGAACTCCGGGTCAGCAACGGCTGAGCGCCCGACCTCACGGCTGACCCGTGATCCAGGACGGCAGGGGCTCCACCTCCCACGCCCCGCCCCTGCCGTCCCTCGGTTGTTACCGGCCGGTCGCCGGTCGTTACCGTCTCGCCACCTGCGCGATCATTGCCCTGGCGCCGAACCGGACCCCAGACTGCCCGGATGAACCTCGATGACCCCAGCGCGAGACGGTGGCAGCGGCTGCCCACGACGTGGCAGCGGATGGTCGATCTCGGTGGCGGATCCGAGCCCATGAGCCAGGGCGTCCTGGCCCTCATCGAGGCCGCCCGCGAGGAGCCGGAACTGCGCCGGCTGTACCCGTACACCAGCCACTTCACCCTGTGGTTCAGCGCCTCCGCCGGCCACCCCTTCGCCGTGACCGCCCCGGCCGTGGAACCCCTCCCCAACGGCCGCTTCCGCGTCCGAAGCCCCCGCCAAACCACCGTCCTCGGCGAAGCCGACACGGCCCGAGCGGCAATAGCCCTGGTGGTGGCCAACCTCCCCAAACCCAGCCCGTCCGGCGTTTGAGGAGCGGGGGTCCGGGGCGGGCCCAATCCAGCCCCTCCGGCGTTTGAGGCGCGAGGGTCCGGGGCGGGCCCAATCCAGCCCCTCCGGCGTTTGAGGCGCGGGGGCCCGGGGGCTGGCCCCCGGCAACGGCGCCGCACGTGGCCGGGGGCCGGGGCGCAGCCCCGAGGGGGTCCGGGGCGCAGCCCCGAGGGGGTCCGGGGCGCAGCCCCGGGGAACGGGCGAAGGGCGGGTAGGGGACGGCCCCGCAGGGCCCACCACCCCCGCCGCCCCACCGGCCCCCGCCCCGAGTGGCGCAAGCCACCCCACGGGCGGATCCTGGCAGAACGCGGCGATCCATCGCGAAGGGGTGCCGGGGCGGGCTGCTACACCGCCCCGGCACCCCTTCGTCGTCACCGCCCAGCCGGCCTAGGCCCGAGTCCGCTCCGCGGACCCCGCGGACCCCGCCCCGACCCGCTCGGGCTGCCGCGGCCGAGGCACGGCGACCCCGGCCGGCACGGCATCGCCCCGGGGCCCGGAGAGCACGTAGACGAGCCCGAACCCGGCCACGACGACGACCGCGCCGCCGACCGCGTCGAGCACCCAGTGGTTGGCGGTCGCCACGATCGCGCACACCGTGATCGTCGGATGCAGCGCACCGAGCAGCTTCTGCCACCGCTTCGGCGCGATCGTCACGATCACGATCCCGCACCACAGCGACCAGCCGAAGTGCAGCGAGGGCATCGCCGCGTACTGGTTGGAGATCGCCGTCATGGCCCCGTAGCTCGGGTTCGCCAGGTCCTGCACCCCGTGCACGGTGTCCACGAAACCGAGCCCGGGCATCAGCCGCGGCGGCGCGAGCGGGTACAGCCAGAAACCTATGAGCGCGAGCACGGTGGCCAGGCCGAGCGAGGCCCGCGCCCAGCGGTAGTCCTTGGGGCGGCGCCAGTAGAGGACGGCCAGGATCGTCAGCGGGACCACGAAGTGGAAGGAGGTGTAGTAGAAGTTGAAGAACGCCTCCAGCCAGGGCGCCCCGACGACGGCGTGGTTCACGGCGTGCTCGATGTCGATGCCGAGCGCCTTCTCGATGCCGTGGATCTGGCTGCCGTTGCCCTCCGCGAGGGTGCGGCTGGTGGGGGCGGCGGCCCGGATGTGCGAGTAGAGCGAGTACCCGACCCGTATCAGGAGCAGTTCCAGCAACAGGTTCGGACGCGACAGCACGCGCCGCCAGAACGGCAGCAGCGGCACCCGCGCCCACCGTGCGGGCGCGGGCCGCCCGTAGGCGGTGGGGACCGGCTCGCGCCAGTGCGGCGAGGAGCGCGGCAGGAACGGCACGGCGCAGGCCGCCGCGAGGGCGGCGAGCAGCAGCACGTTGTCGCGTACGGGGGCCAGCGCGACCAGGTTGGGCAGCAGCACGTCGCTCGGCAGGGTCATGGCGAGGATCACGGCGACCGGCCACACCGGCCGGTCCGCGGCCCGCTTGCCGACCTTGCCCGCGACCGCGAGCAGCACCCACAGCAGCTGGTGGCGCCAGCCGGTCGGGGACACGGCGACGGCCACGCAGCCGGTGATGGCGACGGCGAGCAGCAGCTGGCCGTCGCGGGCGTAGCGGGCGGCGCGGCGCAGGCCGATCCAGATGACCGTGGCCGCGAGGGCGGCGTAGAGCAGGATCTCGCCGGGGCCGGTCAGGCCCAGGCGCAGCAGGGCGCCGTGCACGGACTGGTTGGCGAGCCCGTCGGGTGCGCCGCCGAGGCCGGTGCCGGCCAGGTGCTGGACCCAGTACGTCCACGAGTCGCTGGGCAGGGCCGCCCAGGACAGGGCGGTGGCGCCGGCGAAGGTCACGGCGGCGGAGCGCGCGGTGGTCCGGCGTCCGGACAGCCACAGCAGCGGGGCGAAGAGCAGCAGCGCGGGCTGGAGGGCCGCGGCCAGGCCGATCAGGAACCCGGAGGGCCGCTCGGCCGGGACCCGGAACACGGCGAGGAGCACCAGCAGCACCGGCAGCACGGCGGTCTGCCCGGGCAGCGCGGCTTCGCGCACGGGCAGCGAGACCATCATCAGCGCGACCAGCACGGGCGCGGCGAGCAGCGCGGTGCGCCGCGGCACGGGGTCGGGCAGGGCGCGCGCGGCGACCAGCCCGACGGCGGCGACGAGCAGCAGGGTCACGCAGGTCCAGGCCACCTCCAGGGAGGGAGCGGCGAGGCCCAGGAGCGGCTTGAGGACCAGCCCCGCGAAGGGGGTCCCAGTGAACTGGCCGTTCGTGTAGAGCGAGCCGGGCAGGCTGCCCGGGAGGTGGAAGCCGCTGAGCCACTCGCCCGGTGGCACGCGCAGCACGGCCGCAGCCTGCCTGACGGCGAGCAGCAGGGCCAGTGCCCACAGCATGAGGCGTGCCGCCCCGAGTCTGCCGCCGTTACCGCCTATGACCCCGGCATGTCCGTTCGCACCACTGTGCTCCGCCGCGTTAGCCACGCCTCGCCGGCCTCCCGCCCTGTTGACTGCAACCCTGACTTCGCCTGGCTGCCGCGTTTCGTACTGCGTTTCATACCGCGCGCTTCATTTACCCGGACGACGATATCCTCCGCGCGATACCTAGGATGGCGGGCATGAGCATCGTGAAGATCAACGCCCTCACCGTCCCGGACGCACAGCGCGAGGTTCTGGAGCAGCGGTTCGCCTCCCGTGCGGGCTCCGTGGAGAGCTCGGACGGCTTCGAATGGTTCGAGCTGCTCCGGCCCGTCGAGGGCACGGACCAGTATCTCGTGTACACGCGGTGGCGTTCCGAGGAGGACTTCCAGGCGTGGATGGAGGGTCCCATGAAGGCGGCCCACCAGGGTGGCCGTCCGGCGGGCGCGGAGGGCGGTCCGGCGGGTGGTCCGGCTGGAGCGGAGGGCGGCGCGGAGCGGCCGAAGCCCGCTGCCACGGGCTCCACGGTGTGGTCCTTCGAGGTCGTGCAGCAGGCGGCGCCGAAGCAGGCCTGAGCGTGCGGAAGGGCCCGGAGCCGCGGCTCCGGGCCCTTCCGCCTTCGCTCGCGCCCGGTCCGTGCGGTCCGTCCGGCTCGGCTCGGTGCGGTCGGTTCAGCTCGGCCCGGTTCAGCTCCAGAAGGCGTTCATCTCGTCGATGTCCTCGATGCAGACGTCGAGGTCGCTGATCTTCCCGCCGACGATCGTGAAGAAGATGCCCTCGTGGATCTCGATCCCGCGGTCGCCACGATCGGCGCGCGTTGTGTGGAAACTCATGACGTGGCCGCGGCCGTCCGCGAGCAGTTTGTCCAGGTGGAGCCGCATTGTGCCCTGCGTCTCCTCTCCCATCCGCCGGTAGAGGCCGAGGACCGCTTCGCGTCCCTTGTGGTGTCCGGAGATGGGGCTGCTGCCGGGGACGTGCTGGATGACGTCGGCCGTCATCATCGTGCTCAGCTTCTCCATGTCGCCCTGGCCGAACGCCTCGTAGCCGCGGCGGATCAGGGCACAGTCAGGATGCTCCGACATGACGGTCACGCCCTTCGTGCGTACGGTTTGGCCCTTTTCCTATCATCGGCCCGGCCCTGTGGATATTCCAGCGCGGGCAGCGGGGCGCGGCTCCACAATGACGGCATGACGAGCACAGAGAAGGTCCGCGCGACATCGACCTGGCAGGTCGCGGCCGAGCCGTTCACCACGCCGGACGCCACACTGCTGCGCCGCGCGTACTACGCGGAGGTCGCCGGCCGGTACTGGCGGCGGCCGGTCACCGAGGCGGAGGTCGACCAGGGCCTCCTGGACTTCCCGGACGACGAGCTGACGGCGCCGACGGGCCGGTTCGTGGTCGGCCGGCTCGACGGACGGCCCCTCGCCTGCGGGGGGATACGCCTGCTGGACCCCGTCACCGCCGAGCTCACCCGGGTGTACGTGGACCCCCGCGCCCGCGGTACGGGAGGCGGGGCGGCCCTGCTCCGAGCCCTGGAGGACGCCGGCCGCGCCCTGGGCGCCGAGCGGGTCCGGCTGGACACCCGGTCCGACCTGGTGGAGGCCCGCGCCTTGTACGCGCGTCACGGGTACGCGGAGATACCCGCGTACAGCTCGGGCCCCTATGCCGAGCACTGGTTCGAGAAGCGCCTGGCCTGACCGGTCGGCCGGCCACCGGGCCGCGCCACCCGTCGACCCGG
Organism: Streptomyces sp. NPDC051563; assembly: GCF_044454225.1. Taxonomy (NCBI): domain Bacteria; kingdom Bacillati; phylum Actinomycetota; class Actinomycetes; order Kitasatosporales; family Streptomycetaceae; genus Streptomyces; species Streptomyces sp. NPDC051563. Next base: position 76,715 of record NZ_JBITDL010000034.1, on the reverse strand, counting down.
CGGACCGAGCCGACGCGGGGGTCACCTCGCGGAATGGTCCCGGCGGGGCAAGGCCTCGTAAGGCTCCTCGTCGACGGATCCGCAGAGCTCCGAGTTGATCTCCGCCACCAGCTCGGACAGGTCGGTCGGGCGGTCGGCGGTCCACCAGTCGCCGAGCAGTTCGGCGAGCGACTCCTCCCGCGCGGCGGACAGCTTCAGCGCGCTCTCGCGGCCCTTGTCGGTCAGGACCAGCGGCAGCCCGTCGCGGACGGCCAGCCCCCGCTCCTCGATCTGGCGGCCCGCGTCCGTGATGGCCCGCAGCGGCACCATGGTCTTCTCCGCCAGCACGGCCGGGTCGGCGCTGCCGTACCGGTTGATCCGCAGCAGCAGCCAGCTGGCGGCGGGCAGCAGGTCGTAGCCGGCCTTCGCGGTGATCTTCTCGTAGACGTGCTTGCGGCCCTGGAGGGTCCCGAGCGTCGTCAGGGCGCGGGCGACCTCCTCCCGTGACGAGCGCTGGACGGGGTTGGAGGCGAGGGTCTCGGTGACATCGGGCGCCGTCACCGAGGCGCGCAGCTTGTCCTCCTTGAGGAACCAGGCCACGACGAAGGCCACGAGCACCACGGGCGCCGCGTAGAGGAAGACGTCGGTGATGGAGGTGGAGTAGGCGTCGAGGATCCGCGGGCGCAGCGCGGCGGGGAGGGCGCCGATGGCGCGCGGGTCGGCCTCCAGCTTGCTGGTGTCCAGCCCCGGCGGCAGCGGGATCCCCTTGAGCGCACCGGCCAGCTTGTCGTCGAGCCGGTTGGTGAAGATCGTGCCGAAGATGGCGACGCCGAAGGAGGCGCCGATGGAACGGAAGAAGGTGGCGCCCGAGGTGGCGACGCCGAGGTCGGCGTAGCTGACAGAGTTCTGCACGACGAGGACGAGCACCTGCATGACCAGTCCGAGGCCGGCGCCGAAGACGAAGAAGTAGACGCTCATCTCCCAGGTGGAGCTCGTGCGTTCCAGCTGGTGCAGGAGCAGCAGTCCGACCGCGGTCAGGGCCGTTCCCGCGATCGGGAAGACCTTCCAGCGTCCGGTGCGGCTGACGATCTGGCCCGACACGGTGGAGGTGATCAGCAGTCCGAGCACCATCGGCAGCATGTGGACGCCCGACATGGTCGGGGAGACGCCCTGGACCACCTGGAGGAAGGTCGGCAGGTAGACCATCGCGCCGAACATCGCGAAGCCGACGATGAAGCTGATCAGCGAGCAGAGGGTGAAGGTGCGGATCCGGAACAGCTTGAGCGGGAGCACCGGCTCCACGGCCCGCCGCTCGACGAGGACGAAGCAGACGAGCAGCACGAGGCCGAGTACGGCGAGCCCGATGATCTGCGGCGAGCTCCAGCCCCACGTACCCCCGAGCGAGGCCACGAGGACCAGGCAGGTCGCGACGGAGGCGATGAGGAAGGTGCCGAGGTAGTCGATGGTGTGCTTCTCGGTGCGCACCGGGATCTTCAGGCTCGCGGCGATGACGACGAGGGCGACGAGACCGATGGGGAGGTTGATGTAGAAGACCCAGCGCCACGACAGGTGGTCCACGAACAGTCCGCCCAGCAGCGGACCCAGCACGCTGGTGGCTCCGAAGACCGCGCCGAAGAGTCCCTGGTACTTGCCGCGTTCGCGCGGCGGCACGATGTCTCCGACGATCGCCATCGACAGCACCATCAGCCCGCCGCCGCCCAGCCCCTGGAGCGCGCGGAAGCCGATGAGCTGCGGCATGTTCTGCGCCAGGCCGCACAGGGCGGACCCGATCAGGAACAGCACGATGGCGGACTGGAACAGCTTCTTGCGCCCGTACTGGTCACCGAGCTTGCCCCACAGCGGTGTGGCGGCCGTCGACGCCAGCATGTAGGCCGTGACCACCCACGACAGGTGCGACATCCCGCCGAGATCACTGACGATCGTCGGCAGGGCCGTGGAGACGATCGTCTGGTCGAGCGAAGATATGAGCAGCCCCAGCAGCAGCGCACCGATGGAAACGAGCACCTCACGCGAGGCGTGTTCGGCACTGGGTCCGGATGTCCGCTTGCGCGGGTCGGGCTCCGTGGTCACGTCCTGCACCATCGGCTCCTCCTCAGGCCTGATCGACTCCTCCATCCTGAGCGGTGTGTCCCGTTATGGCCTGTCGGGCGGGTTGGGCGGGTTACCTGGGGTCTGCATAATCGCTGGCAGCGCCCAGGGGAGGTATCCGAGTGAACACCGAGCACTGTCCGGATTGCGGCATCACGGAGGCAGCCTGCACCTGCCCCCCGGCCTTCCAGCCCTTGCGCGTCCGCCCGTACATAGCCGCGCCGCCCTCCCCCGACCAACGGGACGCCGCCTCCGCGCGGCCCGGCCCGGTGGCCGGTGCCCCGGCGGCCGCGCCCTCCGGCTCGCGGGACGCCGCCTCCGTTTACCCCGGCCCGGTGGCCGGCGCCACACCGGCCAGGCCCTCCACCGACCCGCGGGGCGCCACCTCCGCGCACCCCGGCCCGGTTGTCGGCGCCCCGTCGGCCGACGCCGCCTCCGCGCACCCCGGCCCGGTTGTCGGCGCCCCGTCGGCCGACGCCGCCTCCGTTTACCCCGGCCCGGTGGCCGGTGCCCCGCCGGCCGCACCCTCCACCGACCCGCGGGGTGCCGCCTCCTCGCACCTAAGCCCGGCCGCCGGTCCCCCGCCGGCCGAGACGACCGCGGCCCCGGTCCGGGCAGCCGGCTCGCCGCCCCGCTCCGGCGGCCCGGCAGGCACGGCTGCGCGCTCCGGGCCGACCCGCGGAGACGCCGTGGACACCGCCGCGCAGGCCGCGCCTGCGGGCACCCCGCCTCAGCTCCCCGGCCGGACGGCCGCCCGGCCGGCCTACCCCGGCCCGACGACCCCTCTGCCGGCCTACCCCGGCCCGGCGGATGCCGCGTCGCCGCATGCAGGGCCCGTCGGGCCGCCCCACCCCGCGCCACTGCTGCCCGGGGGTGGGACTCCCGCGTACGGGACACCCGTAGCGTCCCTGCCCGAAGAAACGATGCAGCTGCGCCCGGTCCCGCCGTACGAGGCGTACGTGGCACCCGGGGCCTACGGGGCGCACGGGGCGCACGGGGTGGCCGGCGCGGACCTCGCGGCGGCCGGGGCGAACGGCGCGACCCCGTCCGGCCGGCCCCCGCGGCGCCGCATCCGCACGCTCACCGCCATCGCAGCCGCCGCCGTCGTGGTGATCGGTGCGGCCGTCCTCGTCCTGCGGGCCCCCTCGGGACCCGCCGCGCCGGAGGCCACCCTCGTCGACGCGAAGCCCTCCTCCCCCGTGGCGGGCCTCACCCAGGCCACCCCGTCACCGCCCACCACGAGCACCGGCCCGACCCCGACCCGCTCCGCTTCCGCCTCCACTTCCACCTCCCCGACCCCCTCCCGCTCCGCGTCCCCCTCGCCCTCCCCCACCCCGAGCCGTTCGTCGTCCCCCTCGGCCGCCCCGTCCGCCACCCCGAGCCGCTCCTCCAGGCCGGCCTCGCGGCCGCCCACGCAGGCGCCGACCCTGCGGTACGGGGATTCCGGCCCCGAGGTGGAGAAGCTCCAGCGCCTGCTGGCGGCGCAGGGCATCTACCGCGGCAAGTACGACGGGCGGTACGGCGCCCGTACGGAATCGGCGGTCTCCACGTTCCAGGCGTACAACGGCATCGACGAGGACCCTTGGGGCGTCTACGGTCCGGTGACCCGCCGCGCTTTGGAGGGATAGAACACACCGGATCCGGTGGCGAGCACCCCTCCCCGTTTTGTATTCTTCAGGAACAAAGTGGTTCCGTCCTCACTCCCTGACCGGTGGACGGAACCACTTGTTCTCTTTCCCGTCCCGTCTGGAGCCCCTCCGATGCCGGCCAGCACCACCACCGCCCCCGCCGTCCTGACCGCCAAGGCCCTGCTCCTGGACATGGACGGCACGATCGTCAACTCGGACGCGGTGGTCGAGCGCTGCTGGCACGACTGGGCCGTCGCCCACGGCCTGGATCCGAAGGAAGCCCTCAAGGTGGTCCACGGCCGCCAGGGCTACGCCACGATGGCGATCCTCCTGCCGGACCGCCCGATGGCGGAGAACCTCGCCGAGAACGCGGTGATGCTCGCCCGCGAGACCGCCGACACCGAGGGCGTGGTCCCGATCGGCGGCGCTGCCGCCTTCATGGCCTCCCTCAGCACCCTCCCGCACGCCCTGGTCACCTCCGCCGACGTGGCCCTGGCCACGGCCCGGATGACGGCCGCCGACCTGCCGATGCCGGAGGTCCGGGTCACCGCCGAGTCCGTGCAGGCCAGTAAGCCCGACCCGGAGGGCTTCCTGATGGGCGCCGCCGCCCTCGGAGTGAACCCGGCCGACTGCATCGTCTTCGAGGACTCCGCCGCCGGCATCGCCGCGGGTCAGGCCGCGGGCATGCGGGTCATCGGCGTCGGCCCCCGCGCCGCCGCCCACGGCCCGACCGCCCACGTCCTCGACCTGACCGCCGTCACCGTCACCCCCTCCCCCGACGGCTCGATCACCCTCACCGTCCAGCAGGCCTGACCGGGGCAACCCGGCGGCGGGGCGCCCCACCCCGGGCAACCCAGCCCGAGGGGCGCCTCGGGCCCACCGGACCCCTACCTCGGACTAGCCGGACGCGCCGCCCGAGCCTGGCAGACGATCCGCCCCGGACCTGCCAGGCGGCCACCCACCCCGGGCAGCGAACCGGCGTCGACCACGCGTCGTCCGGTCCGCGTACCCCCTCCCTGGCGGCCGGCCCCTGACAGCGGGAACGTGGCAGCCGAACCGGGCAAATCCACCCTGTACGCCGAGCTCAGCAGCTCCCCGTGAGCAGGCAGACCCCGGCCGCCCGACTCACCCCGCCCGCCCAGGCGGACCAGACACCGGCGGCCGGACGCGCTCCGAGCCCCGCACCAGGGCGGGCCAGGTCAGGCCACCTCACCAGACCCATCCACCCGGCAGCATCCCGCCCGGGCCCGGGCCTGTCGTCAGACTCCCGTCTGCCACGCGACGCCCGGCACGCGCTCTCGCCACACCGGGCGAGAGCCAAGTACGCCCAGTACGCGGGCTTCCGCCTGGCGCACCGAGAGCACGCACCAGACACCGCGAGGCCGCCCTTCGGGCGACGACGGGAGTTCGGCGACACCCCCGAGACCCGCCCCACCCCGCGGGCCCGCACCAGGTCAGGCCGGGCCACCAGGCCAGACCGGCCGGACTCGCCTGCCCGCCCGAGGCGACCACACCTCGACGGCCGGACTCACGCCGGCCCAAGCGGGCCCGCCCCAGTCGGCACACCGGACCCATCGACCAGCCGGGCCGACCGGGCCGACTCCGCCCGCCTCCGCCCTACCAGCCGCGAGGCGCTCGCGCCGGTCGAACCCGCCCATGAGCCAGTCGACGTAGGGCCACCCTCGATCCGCCCGGCTACCCGGCCGTCCAGCCGCCCGGCTGCCCGGCTGCCCGGCTGCCCGGCGGCCCAACTGCCCAACTGCCCAACGCAAGGGACGAGGATGGAGCCATGACAGGGGAAGCGAGCGAGATCGCTCTGAGCAAGCAAGAGCTTCGCGAGGTAACCGCCTTCGCCGCGGCGTGCGCGGAAGCGGTGCTCGAGGTGTTCGAGGGCGACCAGCCGGACGACCCGCGGCCTCGAGACGCCATCGGCGCCGCATGGGAGTTCGCGCGGGGCGGTGAACGGGGCAAGGCCCTGCGCGACGGAGCATGGGCGGCGCTCAAGGCGGCCAAGAGCGCCGACACCGAGGCCGCGCGCGAGGCGGCTCGGGCAGCGATGGCTGCGGCGGGCGCCGCCTACCTGCACCCGCTGGCCAAGGCCACCCAGGTCAAGCACATCCTCGGCTCCGCCGCCCACGCGGCCCGGGCCACCGAACTCCTCGCCGACGACGATCGGAACGTGGGCGCCGCGCACATCGGGCAGACGGTGCATCGCGCCACACCAGCCGTCGTTGACGTGCTCAAACGCTTCCCGCCGGCGCCGAGTGGCGGCGGACGGGTGGGTGAGTTGATCCGCATCCTGGACGCCGGCCTCTGCGCCCTCCCGCTCGCCGACTGACTCCGGACGTTCAGACGGCCCGGCCCCACCTCCCGCTCAGGCGACGCAGAACTCGTTCCCCTCGGGGTCCTGCATCACCACCGCGTAATGCGTGTCCAGCTCGTCCAGCGCGCGCAGCACCGTCGCCCCCGCGCCGGTGAGCCGCTCCACCGTCTCGTCGACCCGTCGCGTCCGGAGTTCCATCGGAACCCCGCGCCCTCCGCTGACCTTCAGATCCAGGTGCACCCGGTTCTTGCCGGCCTTGGCCTCCGGGACCTGCTGGAACCACACCCGGGGCCCCCGCCCGGACGGATCCACGATCGATTCCGGCAACTCCCCCGCCCCTTCGGGCAGTTCCTCCGCGGGCACCCCCATGTCCTCCCAGTACGCGCGCCAGGTGACGTGCCCGTCCGGCGCCGGCTCCGGCACGTAACCCAGCGCTTCGGTCCAGAACGTCACCATCGCCCGCGGATCGGCGCAGTCGATGGTCAGTTGCAAGGTGGTGTCCATGTACTCAGCCTCGCAGCCGAGTCTGACAACGGGAGGTACCGTCGACAGCGACGCTCCGAACCACCGCCATGCGTGGGGCAGGAGCGCGACAACGGGGGGAATTGCGATGACCGAACTGATCGTCCTCTTCAGCGCGATGGGGCTCGCGGGGCTGTACCTCATCGTCAAGGTGATGCGCCGGGAAAAGCGCCGCCGCTCCGTGGCGGCGGAGGGCCTCCTGATCGAGCTGGGCCGCACCGAGCAACTGCGCAGGGACCGGACCACCTACCACTCCAACGCCGTCCACAACAACCCCTTCACCACCGGACTCTGATCACGGATCACGGCGCCGCCCCCGGAACGACCGGGAGCGGCGCCGTTGCCATGTCCGCCACCGCCACCCCCACCCTCACCCCGATCCCCGAGGCGGGCCCAGGAGCAGCCCTACAGCGCGAACCGAGCCCGGGACATTAGCCCCACCTCCACCCAACCCGGCCCGGAACCCCAACTCCCTTCACCCCAAAGCCCGTCACTCACCTCGCCATGACATGCCCATGCCTTCAAACTGTCACCTCGCGCCCATCCCCAGGAAACCCGGCGCGACCACCATGGCCACGCCCCACCACCCCGCAGGCCACCACCCCGCAGGCCACCATCCCTGCCGCCACCCAGGAGCCCTCATGTCCACCACCCCCTCCGGCACGTCCACGCCCTCCGTCTACGCGCGTCGACTCGGCACGCTCGCCTCGATACTCGCCGCGGCCTCCCTGACCGCCCTGCTCGGCGCCCCCAGCGCCGTCGCCTCCCCTCCCACCCCGATCAGCGCCGCGGCCGCCCGCTCCTACCTCGCCACCGTCACCCCGAAGGCCGAGGGCTCCACCAGCGGGTACAGCCGCGACCTCTTCCCCCACTGGAGCACCGTCTCCGGCACCTGCAACACCCGCGAGGTCGTCCTCAAGCGCGACGGTTCCGGCGTGGTCCAGGACTCCGCTTGTGCGGCCGTCAGCGGCAGCTGGTACTCCGAGTACGACGGCGCCACCTGGACGGCCGCCTCCGACCTCGACATCGACCACATGGTCCCCCTCGCCGAGGCCTGGCGTTCCGGAGCCAGCTCCTGGACCACCGCCAAGCGCCAGCAGTTCGCCAACGACCTCACCCGCCCCCAGCTCATCGCGGTCACCGACAACGTGAACCAGGCCAAGGGCGACCTCGACCCCGGCAAGTGGCTGCCGTCGCGCACCGCCTACCGCTGCACGTACGCGCGCATGTGGGTCGAGGTCAAGCAGTACTGGGCCCTGAGCATGGACTCGACGGAGAAGACGGCCCTGGTCAACATCCTCAACGCCTGCTGACACCCCCCGGACCCCGGCCCACCCCACCCCTGGCCAAAGATCTTTCCCCCGCCAGGGGGAGGTGGACCACCCCCTCCCCGTCGTACCGTGATCGAACGGCAAAGCCGGACGAAGGAGGGGGAGTTGCATGGGGGCATTGCGCCTGGGACCGCTGCTGCGCCACGTCGACTGGGACGCGGGCGACTCCGCCACGGTGTGGATCGAGGCGGACCGTCCGTGCACCGCCGAGGTGCGCTGCGCCGACGGTTCCGGCGGGAGCGTCCACACCTTCCAGATAGCCGGCCACCACTACGCCCTGATCACCGTCACCGGCCTCACCCCGGGCACCACCACGGCCTACGAGGTCTTCCTCGACGGCCTCCCGGTCTGGCCGCTGCCCGACAGCCCGTTCCCCGCGAGCACCCTCACCACCCCGCCCGCGGGACGGCCCGGCTCCGCGGCCGCTCCCGGCCTGCGCCTGACCTTCGGCTCCTGCCGCCAGGCCGCCCCGCCGGCCGACCGGCGCGGACCGCACGGCCCCGACGCCCTCGACACCCTCGCCGCGGATCTGGCCGCCGACCCGGAGGCCGTGCGCCCCGACGTCCTGCTCCTCCTCGGCGACCAGGTGTACGCGGACCAGCTCTCCCGCTCCACCCGCCGGTGGATCGCGGCCCGGCGGGACCTCCGCGAGGCCCCCGGCGCCCAGGTCGCGGACTTCGAGGAGTACACCCGGCTCTACTACGAGTCCTGGCTCGATCCGGAGATCCGCTGGCTGCTCTCCACCGTCCCGAGCCTGCACATGTTCGACGACCACGACGTCATCGACGACTGGAACACCAGCGCCGCGTGGCTGGCGGAGATGCGCGCCACCCCGTGGTGGCAGGAGCGGGTCGTCAGCGGCCTCATGTCGTACTGGGTGTACCAGCACCTGGGCAATCTCTCCCCCGCCGAACTGGCCGCGGACCCCGTGTTCGAGGCGGTCCGGGCGACCCCCGACGGCACCGACGTGCTACGGGCCTTCGCCACCTCGGCGGACGCCGACCCGGCCACGGCGCGCTGGAGCTACCGCCGCGACTTCGGCCGGTCCCGGCTGCTGATGGTGGACACCCGGGCCGCCCGGGTGCTCGCCGAGGACGACCGGGCCATGCTCGACCCGGCCGAGAAGCAGTGGCTCCGCGAGAACGCCCTGGCGGGGCACGGCGGGTACGACCACCTCCTCATCGGCTCGTCACTGCCCTGGCTGATGCCGCCGCTCGTGCACGACGCGGAGGTGTGGAACGCCGCCCTGTGCCGTGGAGAGCGGGGGCCGAGGTGGGCCCGGATCGGGGAGGACCTGCGACGGCGCAGCGATCTGGAGCACTGGGCGGCGTTCCCGGCCTCGTTCGCGGCGCTGAGCGACGTGATCGAGGAGGTGGGCACGGGGCCCCGGGCACCGGCGACGGTGTGCGTGCTCTCGGGAGACGTGCACCACGCGTACGTGGCCGAGCCCCGAATACCCAGCACGGCGCAGGTCTTCCAGCTGACCTGCTCCCCGGTCCACAACTCCATCCACACCGCCGTGAAATGGGGCTTCCGGTTGGGCTGGTCCCGGCTGGGCCGGTGGCTGGGCCGGGGTTTCTCCCGGCACGGCCGGACGGGCCGGCCCCCGCTGAGCTGGCGGCGTACGGGCGGGCCGTGGTTCGGCAACCAGCTCATGACGCTCGCGCTGTCGGGGCGCACCGCCCGGCTGCGCCTGGACCAGGCCCGCAAGGGTCCCCGCCTGGTGACGGTCCTGGACCGCGACCTCACGCCGCCGCTCTGACGCACGCCCGGGCGACCCGTCGCGCCCCGGGCGCAGCCCCGGGCGTCCGGTCCGTGGACACCGGGCGTACGCTGTTCCGCTGTCAGCCGCCCCTGCCGCTCCCCCGCGACGTCGCGGCGCCTCACGCCGAGGCACGTCAACCGGACTGGGGAGTCCCGTTTTGCTTGAGACTCTGGGCTCGCTGACTTCGAGCCCGTGGATCTACGCCCTCGTGGCGCTGTCCATCCTGCTCGACGTGTTCCTGCCGGTGCTGCCGAGCGGGGTGCTGGTGATCACCGCGGCGGCAGCCGCTGCGGCGGCCGCCGGGGCGGCCGGGCCCGTGCAGTCCCAGGTGCCGGACATCCTGGCGCTGCTGGTGACCGCCGTGACCGCCTCGGTGCTGGGTGACATGGCCGCGTACCGGCTGGCCCGCCGGGGCGGGGCCCGCCTCGACCGCGCCATCGCCCGGTCCCGCCGGCTCACCCGGGCCCACGAACGCCTCGGCGCCGCCCTCACGCGCGGCGGCGGCGCCCTGGTGGTGATCGCCCGCTTCGCCCCGGCCGGCCGCTCGGTGGTCTCCCTCGGCGCGGGCAAGACCCAGCGCAAGGTCAGGGAGTTCCTGCCCTGGTCGGTCCTGGCCGCCATCGCCTGGGCCGGCTACAGCATCGCCCTCGGCTACTTCGGCACCCAGTGGCTGGGCACCACCTGGCTCGGCACCGCGATCTCCCTGATCGCCCTCTTCGCCGCCGGCTCCCTGGCGGCCTTCCTGGTCCGCCGCCCCACCCCCGCCCCCACACCCACCGCCTGACCCGCCGCCTGACCCGCCCCCAGAGCTCCCCCACGGCCCTGCCCCCGGCTCACCCTCGGCGCGGCGGCCGGGATCCCCCCGACGGCCCATCTCGCGACGGCCCGATCCTCCCGGACCTCCCGCAGTCGGCGGCAGCAGCCCGCCCAGCGCCCACAGACACCCCGGCCGCCAGCCCCCACCAGCCCCCACGGGCCCGCGCCGACCAGGCCACGCCCACCCCTCCCCACCCGCCTCCCCCGAGCGGAGCAGTGGCTCACCCGTTCACCCGGCAGCGATCGCCGCGGCCGGGCCGGGCTCCTAGCGTCCGGAGAAGGTGCGCATCCGAATCCGCGCCGCGCCGTTCCCGGAGCCCGAGGAGTCCTCTCCATGCCCGCCACCCCCCACAGCCCCCGCCGCTACCGTCCCCTCCCCCGCGTGCTGGCCATCGCCGCAGCGACCGTCGCCTTCGCCGCGGCCGCGCCGCCGACCCTCGCCCAGGCCCAGCCCTCCGGCAGCGTCTCCCCGACCAACGTCGCCCCCGGGGGCCGGGTCAGCCTCAACGTCACCGGCTGCGGCACCCGTACCGGCAAGGCCACCTCCCGCGCCTTCGGCGACGTCTGGCTCACCCCCGGCAACGCCGAGGCCACCAACCTCTTCGGCGCCGCCACCACCTCGCGGAACATCAGCGCCGGCTCACACCCCGTCACCTTCGAGTGCGGCGGCCCCGGCGGCGAGCGCATCACCGTGGCGCTGAACATCACCCCGGGCGCCGCCCGCGGCGGACTCGGCGGCAGCGTCGACGCGATGAGCCCGGGCCAGATCGCCATCGGCGGCTCCCTCGTGGCCGCCGCACTGGGTGCCGGCGCCTGGATCCTGCGCCGCCGCACGGGCCACGCCTCCTGAGCCGACCCGAGCCCCACCCCGAACCCCGCGCTCCCCTCCCCTCCCCGCGACGGGAGTGGCCGATGGTCCCGCCCCCTTAGGGACTTTCCCCACTCCCGCCGCGAGGTCCCTCCCGCAAGGCTGAGTCCACGCACCGCTGCCCTTCAAGGAGCCCGCCATGGACCAGAGCCCGCGCCCCGTGATCGCCGCCGTCGACGGTTCCGCGAACGGCAACCGGGCCCTGGAATGGGCCGTCTCCCAGGCCCTGATGACCGGAGCCCCGCTGCGCATCGTGCACGCGCGCCTCTACATGAACACCATCGGCGCAGCCCTGTCCGGGGCCTTCGCCGAGTCCGGCCTCGACGACGATCCCGTACTGATCCGGGTCCGCGAGGCACTCGACGGCCGCGCCGGACTCCCCCCGATCGAGTACGCCTCGTACCCCGGCGCGCCCGACCAGGTACTCCCCCAGATCGGTGAGGACGCCCAGCTGATGGTCCTCGGCTCCCGCGGCCGCGGCGGCTTCGCCAGCCTGCTCCTCGGCTCGAACGGCATCGCCTGCGCCAGCCAGGCCGCCTGCCCCGTGGTGGTCGTCCCGCGCGCCGAGCCGCCGTTGCACGACCCGTACGGCCAGGTCGTACTCGGCCTCAACAGCGCGGCCCCCGACCCGAGCACCACCTCCTTCGCCTTCGGCGAGGCGGCCCGGCGCGGGGCCCGGCTCCAGGTCGTCGTCGCGCACGCCTGGCCCGGCCGGACCCTCACCGCCATCGGCGCGATCTCCACGGCCGCGCACACGGAAACCGCGAACGCCCACGATGTGGCGGCGCTGGCCGCCGCGCACCTGCGCCCGTACGCCGAGCAGTTCCCGGAGGTGAAGCTGGAGCAGCTGTCGGCCCCCGGCGACGCGGCCGGCCACCTGGTCGCCGCCTCCCGGGCAGCGGACCTGGTCGTCATCGGCCGCCACCGCAAGCGCCCGCTCTCCCCGCGCCTGGGCTCCGTCACCAACGCGGTCCTGCTCCACACCGGCTGCCCGGTCGCGGTGGTCCCCCTGGAGGAGACCGCCGTCCCGGCAGCCGCCTGACCACCCGCGCACCCCTCACCCGGCCACGGCCGCCCCCCTGACGTGAAGCCCTGCCAACAGCTCCCTCGTCGCCTCCGCGACCGCCTCTACGGCGGCGTCGAAGACCTCCTGGTTGTGCGCGGCGGGCGCCCTGAATCCGGACACCTTCCGCACGTACTGCAGGGCGGCGGCCCGAATCTCCTCCTCGGTCGCCTTCTCCGGAATGGCGGGCGGACGCAACGTCTTAATGGATCGGCACATACCCCCACTATCCCGCCCCACGAACCCCCCGTCACGACCCCCGTCACCCCACCGCACCCCCGCCGGGAACAACGGGGGTGAGCTGAGAAGCCGCTCACCACCACCCCCACTTCTTCTTCCGCGACTCCCGCATCTTGGCCTTGGCCTGCTCGGCCTCCACCTGCGCGTTTCCCTGCCGAGTCCAGCGCCCCTGGTGCTTGGCACACTGGCCGCTCCCGACGATCGCCTTGTTCCGGCACCGGCCCCCGCGCTTGGTCACCGCGCCACACCTCGGTTGCGTCACCCCGCCCCTCCCCTCACCCGCCGCGAACCGTGCCTTGCACGGTGCCGGAAACCTCGAGGAGCAGGAAGGGCGCACGGCAACACACCGGGAGCTCGGAACGAGGACGCAAAAGACCCCCCGCCGTAGTCGGCGGGGGGTCAGTTAGCTGGTGGGCGCGGACGGTTTCGAACCGCCGACATCTGCTTTGTAAGAGCAGCGCTCTACCCCTGAGCTACGCACCCGTGGATGAGTGGACAGCCTACATGCAGGGCACACCCCCCACGCAAACGCCTTGCAGTGGGGGAGAATGGGCCGGGGCAGGGGAAATGCGGACCGGGTACGGGAGAGGCGACTGTGACGACGGCACCCCGGCGGTGGTTCGGCGGCGGGCGGGACGAGAGTCGGCGGGCGGATGCGCAGGCGGCGAAGGACGCGGCCGCCGCGGCCTTCTACGAGCTGGACAGTGCGCAGCGGGACCTGCGGATCTCGATCGAGACGATCGCGGCCGCGGACGGCTCGCCGGAGGCGCGTCGGGTCGGTGAGGGGTTCACCGCGCTCGGGCAGCGCATCGACCAGGTGAGCCATGTCTACATCGATGCCGTCGACGCGCACGATCTCGACCGGGTGGAGCTGGAGGCGTCGGCCGCGACGCGCGCCCGGGACGAGCTGACGCGGGCCAAGGAGGAGCTGGTACGGGTCAAGGGCGAGCTCGACCGGTTCGCGCAGGGGCTGCAGCCGCTGCTGGACCGGGCCGAGACCCAGCTGGCCCGGGTGGCGCCCGCACGGGAGCGGGCCAGGGCCGCGCTGCTCGCGGCGAGCACGGCGCTGGAGGAGGTGCGCGGCAAGGGGATCCGGGCCGACGACCTGGCCGCCCGGCTGGCCGCGCTCGGGCCGGAGCTGACCAAGCTGAACCAGGGCGCCGCGCAGCACGGGGTGCAGGAGACCGTGCAGCGGGCCGACCGGATCCTGCGGGACGCCGAGGCGATACGGGCCGAGGCGGCGCGGCTCCCGGAGCGGGCCGCGGAGATCGACCGGCGGCTGGTGAGCCTGCGGACCCGGGCGCAGGCGCTGCGCAACCGGGCGGACCGGGTGGATCCGGTGCTCAGCGAGCTGCGCCGGCGTTTCAGCGCGGCCTGCTGGCAGGACCTCCAGCACGTCCCGGAGCAGGCGGTACGGGACGTCGCGCAGGCGGAGGAGCGGCTCGCGGAGGCCGGCCGGGCGCGCGACCAGCAGCAGTGGGCGGTCGTGGCGGCCCTGGTCGAGGCGGTGCGGGCCGCGCTGGACGCCACCGACGAGGCGGTGTCGGCGGCGCAGGACCGGCTGACCCGGCTGGAGGCGGTGGCGCGGGACCCGCAGGCGGAGGTGCAGCGGACCCGGTTCGCGATCCGGGACGCGCAGCGGCTGGCGATGGAGGGCCGCACGGTCCCCGAGCCCCGGCACGCGAGCCCTCTCGACGAGGCCGTGGCCCGGGTGGCGCGGGCGCTGTCGGCCCTGGAGGACCGCCATCCCGACTACTGGGCCTTCCTCCAGGAGATGGAGGCCGTACGGGCCTCCGTGCAGCGGGTCGTGACGGACATCCGGACCGAGCGCGGCCACGCCTGAGGGCGGCGCCCGGGCCGGGCCGCCCCAGAGACGGCGCGCGCCCCCGAGGCGGGGCAGCGCCCGAAGCGGGGCCGCCCCCGAAGCAGGGCCGCCCCCGAGGCGGGGCCGCGCCGGGGATCCGCGTCCGGACTTGTCCGCGCAGGGGCATCGGCGGATGCTGGAGGGGCCAGGAACGGAGCAGAGGAGGGCGCCATGGCCGCCCACGCTTCCCCCGGGCGCCACGGGACCGACGAGTCCCCCGCGCCGCAGGACTCGTACGCACCGCACGCGCTCTACGGGTGCCACGAGCAGCACGACAACTACGCGCCCTACGTGGCCCACGAGCCGTACTCCACGGCGCCACCGGTCCCGGACTCCCCGGGGATCCTGCACCGCATGATGCGTCCCGTGAACGCCCGCCTCGACGAGCACCTGCCCAGCGATCACAAGCTCAGCACCGTCTACCGGATCGGCGCCGGGCTGACCGGACTGCTACTGGTGGTCTTCGGGATCCTCGGGCTCATCGACCGGATCGGATTCTTCGACACCGGCGGGGACACCGTGCTCGCGCTGAACACCAACGGTGCGCTGAGCGTGCTGTCGATCTGCATCGGGCTGCTGCTGTTCGCCGGGATGGTCATCGGCGGCAGTTTCGCCTCGACCCTGAACATCGTGCTGGGTGTGCTGTTCATCGCGAGCGGATTCGTGAACCTCGCGCTGCTCGACACGAAGGCAAACTTCCTGGCCTTCCACATGCCCAACGTGCTGTTCAGCTTCGTGGTGGGCGTGATGCTGATGTGGTTCGGGATGTACGGACGCGTGGGCAGCGCCCTGCCGCACGACAACCCGTACTGGCGTGCCCGCCACCCCGAGCAGGCGGCTCGCGAGGAGCGGGCACGGACGAGCGCCGTGCGGCCCATCGGCAGACCGGCGTAGGAGGCAGAGGCCGCAGGAGGCGGCGGCGTAGGCACCAGCGTTGCGGACACCCGGAATCAAGGGCTCCGGTTACGCCAGGTAATAATTGCTAATTAACGATTACTTGTGCAAACCTTTGCCCTGTCAGGGGCGCCCAAGGGGAGCAGAAGTGAACGGCAGCAGCATCAGCGAGGCCGCGTACGCCGGCCGCGGGGTCCACAGGGCGGCGGTGGAAGAGCTGGCCCGCCGGATCTTCGACGGCACGTACGGCGAGGGATCCACGCTGGACCTCCCCCACCTGATGGAGGAGCTCGACGTCAGCCAGACGGTGCTCCGCGAGTCCATCAAGGTGCTGATGGCCAAGGGGCTGCTCGACGCCCGCCAGAAGCGCGGCACCTTCGTGCGCCCGCTCACCGACTGGAACCTCTTCGACGCCGACGTGCTGCGCTGGAAGCTCGCGGCCGGTGCGCCCGACTGCTTCTTCTCCGACCTGCTCGAACTGCGCCGCTCGATCGAGCCGGCCGCCGCCGCGCTGGCCGCCGTCCGGGCCACCGGACAGGACCTGGCCGCGCTGGACGCGGCCCTGGCCGCGATGGCGGCGAGCGGCTCCGACCCGGTGCTGCACGTCCGGGCGGACGCCTCGTTCCACCTGGCGCTACTGACCGCCTCGCACAACCTCTTCTTCACCCAGATGTACCGGGTGCTCATCCCGGCCCTCGTGGAACGCGACCGCACGGTGTACGGGGCCGGAGGCTCCGAGCATCCGTACGCGATCCACCACGCGGTGGCCGACGCGATACGGGCCGGGGACCCGGACGGTGCGCACAAGGCCGTGCTCGACCTCCTCGACATGGCCAGACGCGACCACCCCTAGCCCGGCCGGCCGGCTCCGAGCCGCCCCGGCATCCGCAGACCCGCAGTACCCGCAGCACCCGCAGTACCCCGTAGTACGTAGTACCCCGTAGTACGTAGTACCCCGTATCCCGGTCCTGCCACCCCGACCTGGAGAGGACACCCCCCCGTGGTGAAGACCACCCGCATCGAGACGTTCGTACGGGAAGCGGCGCCACGCAGACGGTTCCTTCGCCGAGTGGTGAGCCCCCACCACCCCTCGCGATCCCCCTCCCCCCGCACATACATCAGAAGGCAGGCATTCCCATGGAGTTCGGCGCAGCGCTGCGGCAGGAGCGGCTCGTCGCCATCGTCCGCGGACGGGACGCGGAGGCGTCCTTCCGCACCGTCATGACCCTCGTCGACGAGGGCGTCCCGCTCATCGAGGTCTCCCTCAGCGGAACCGACGCGCTGGACGTCATCAGCCGGGCCCGCAAGGAGCTCGGTGACGAGGCCTGGCTCGGGGCCGGTACGGTCCTCACCGCCGAGGACGCCCAGCGGGCCGCCGATGCCGGAGCCAACCTGATGGTCACCCCGGGCCTCGGCGCCGGCGTGGACGAATCCGTCCGGCAGGGGCTGCCGGTACTGGCCGGGGTCATCACCCCGACCGAGGTCATGGCGGCCGACGCGGCGGGGGCCGCCGCGCTCAAGCTGTTCCCCGGCTCGATCGGCGGACCGGCGTACCTGCGGGCCCTGCGCGCCCCCTTCCCCGACCTGACCTTCGTCCCCGTCGGCGGGGTGGACGCGGCCGCCGCGGCCGAGTACCTGTCCTCCGGCGCGGTGGCCGTCGGCGTGGCCTCCCCGCTGGTCGGGGACGCGGCCGACGGCGGCGACCTGCTCGCGCTGCGGCGCCGGGCGGCGGAGTTCCGGGCGGTCTGCGCATGACCGGGCCCGGCACCGCCCCGGAGGTGCTCACCTTCGGCGAGACGATGCTCGCCCTGCGGGGCGCCGGCCCGCTGCGCCTCGGCGGGACCATGGAGGTCTCCGTCGCGGGGGCCGAGTCCAACGTCGCGATCGGCCTGGCCCGGCTCGGGCACGCGGTCCGCTGGGCGGGCGCGGTCGGCGCGGACGAAGCCGGTGAGCTGGTCCTACGGACCCTGCGCGCCGAGGGCGTCGACGTCCGCGGAGCCTCCCGCGACGACGGCGGGGCCCCGACCGGGCTGATGCTCGCGGAGCCCGGGCTGCCGGAGGTCACGCGGGTGCACTACTACCGCGCGGGCTCGGCCGGCTCGCGGCTCAAGGCCTGCTCGGTGGAGCGGGCCTTCACCGAGGCCCCGCCGAAGGTCCTGCACCTGACCGGGATCACCCCGGCGCTCTCCCGCTCGGCCCGCTCGGCCTGCACCCTGGCCCTGCGGCTCGCGGCCGAGCACTCGGCGCTGGTCTGCCTGGACGTGAACTTCCGGTCCCGGCTGTGGTCCTCGGCGGAGGCTGCGGAGGTGCTGCGGGCGTGGGCTCCGTCGGTGGACGTGCTCGTCGCGTCCGACGACGAGCTTCCGCTGTGCCTGCCTTCGGGCGCGCCGGCCGACACCGCCCTCCAGGCGAAGGAACTCCTCGCCCTCGGGATCGGCGAGGTGGTCGTCAAACGCGGCGCGGCCGGGGCGACGGCCTACGGGGACGACGGCTCGCGGGTCCACGCCCCGGCGCGGCCCGTCCGCGCGGTCGACACGGTCGGTGCGGGTGACGCCTTCGTGGCGGGTGACGCCTTCGTGGCGGGCTACCTCTCGGCGTTCCTCGACGGGGCGGCACCCGAGGCCCGGCTGGACCGTGCGGTCACCACGGGCGCCTTCGCGGTCGCCTCGCGGGGCGACTGGGAAGGTGCGCCGACCCGGGCGGAACTCGGCCTCCCGTCCGCTCCGGCGGGCACGGTGGTCCGCTGACCCCGGCGGGGCCCGGCCGACACGGGGGTGCGGCAGGGCCCCGCCGGTTCCGGGCGGCCCTGCGGGGCTGTCCCCGCCCCGCCCTTCCCCCGTTCCCCGGGCTCCGCCCGGACCCTTTGGGGCTCCGCCCCGGAACCCGCCCCGGACCCCGCGCATCACACGCCGGCGAGGCGGGATGGGGCGCCGCAGCCGGCCTCCGCGCCCCGGATCCGACCCGCGGGGCTCCCGAGGCCGGCCGGCACTGCGTAGCCTGTCCGCATGCCCCGTTACGAATACCGCTGCCGGACCTGCGAAGACGTCTTCGAGGTCAGCCGGCCCATGGCCGAGTCCTCCGCGCCCGCCGACTGCCCCGCCGGGCACGCCGACACCGTCAAGCTGCTCTCGGCCGTCGCCGTCGGCGGGACCAGTGCGGCCCCCGCCGCCCCCATGGGCGGCGGAGGCTGCTGCGGCGGGGGCGGCTGCGGTTAGAGGTCCTACCGCTTGCGGGACAGGGTGATGCCGTCGGAGATCGCCAGCAGGACCGACTCCATGCGGGGGTCCGCCACGACGTGGTCGTTGTAGGCCTGGACCCCCGCCGCTCCGCCGGTGGCCGAAGGGTCCAGGACCGAGCCGTGGAACAGGGTGTTGTCCGTGACGAGCAGCCCGCCCGGGCGCAGCCGCGGCACGAGCTCCTCCCAGTAGGCGATCTGGCTCTGCTTGTCCGCGTCCATGTACGCCAGGTCGATGTGCGGCTCCGCCGGCATCGCGCGCAGCGTGTCGAGCGCGGGCGCGATGCGCAGCTCGATGCGGTCCGCGACCCCGGCCTTCGCCCAGGCCTCGCGCGCGTACGCCGTCCACTCCTCGGAGACGTCGCAGGCGATCAGGCGGCCGTCCGCCGGCATGGCCTGGGCCATGGACAGGGAGGAGAAGCCGGTGAAGGTGCCGAGCTCCACGATGTGCCGGGCGCCCGTCAGCCGGACCAGGAAGGCCAGCAGCGGCCCCTGCTCCTGCGCCGACTGCATTCCGGCCGATTCCGGGAACACCTCGTACGTGGTCGCCACCAGCCCCCGCTGGACCTCGTCCAGCGGGGGGTTGTGCGCGAGCACGTACTGGTAGAGCTCGTCTGTGATCTTCGTGCTGTTGCCCTTGGTCATGGGCTCAGTGTGCCCACGATCAGGCGTCGGGGGTGCCCAGTCGCGCCACTTCGCGGGTGAACGCGCGCACGATCTCCTCACCGGCCAGCACGCCCGCCTGGGTCAGCGCCGTGACGTGCGGCGCCGTCCAGCCGGCGTCGGCAAGCTCGCCGTGGCCGGGCCGCCAGGCCGTGCCGGCCGCGAGCAGCAGGTCCGCGTCGAGCAGCGAGTCGCCGGCGGCCAGTGTGCTCGTGGCACCCGTGCGCCGGGCCACCTCGTGCATCGCCGCGCTCTTGGTCAGCGGCCGCGGGACGGCGTAGATCTTCCGGCCCTGGAGCGAGACCGTCCAGCCGCGCGCCTCGGACCATTCGGTCAGCGCCTTGATCCACTCGGCGGGGACCAGCGCCCGCTCCACGACCAGGTACGCGAACAGGTCCTCGGCCACCCGGGCCTTGCGCAGCCACGCCGGGTCGGCCACGGACAGCAGGTGCGCGTTCATCTCCTCCAGCGGCACCGAGTCCGCGGCGAGCCGCGCCGCGACCTGGCGGCGCCAGTCGCGGTCCGGGACCCCGTCCACCAGCAGCTGGCCGCCGTTGGCGCAGATCGCGTACTTCGCCGGCCGTCCGGGGAAGCGGATGCGCTGGTACTGCTTGCGGGTCCGGGTGGTGGTCGGCACGAACACCGCGCCCGGGTCGGCGGACAGCTCCGCCAGCAGCCCCGCCGCCGTCTCGGTCATGTACGACAGCGGCTTGCTCTCGTGCACCTCCACGCACAGCAGCCGCGGGGCCACCGGGTCGGGCATGGTCAGGCCGAGGGCGGCCGTCGAGTAGATGAGCGTACGGTCGAGGTCACTGGCTACGAGGACGGTCACTTGGCGGCCACGGCCTTTCCGTCGGCGCCCGTGGCGCCGCGCGTGAAGCGGGGATGGATGAGTCCTACGCAGCTGTACGGCAGGCCGTCGACCTCTTCCACCGGCACCCCCCGCTGCTCCGCGAGGAGTCGTACGTGGTCCAGGTCGGCCCCCGCGCCGCGCTGCGCGAGGATCTTCCACGGCACCCGGCGCAGCAGCACCCGCGTCGTCTCGCCGACGCCGGGCTTCACCAGGTTCACGTCGTGGATCCCGTACTCCTCGCTGATGCGCTCCACCGCCCGCCAGCCCACCCAGGTCGGCGTGCGGTCGGCGGCGAGGAGCTCCTTGACCTCGGCGTCCACGGCCTCGGCCACCTCCTCGAAGTGCGCGGAGACGGTGTCGACGAACGCGACGGAGACGTCGGCTCCGGCGAGCTCGCGGTAGAACTTCGCGCCGTGGAAGTCGGCGGGTCCGACCAGGTCGGACCTGAGAACCGTACGCGAGACCAGCCCGGAAACGGTGGAATTGAGACAGGCGGAGGGGATCAGGAAGTCCTCGCGCGTGCCGTACGTCTCCACGCACGAGCCGGGGTCGGCGAGGACCACGATCTCCGGGTTGAAGCCCTCGAACTCACCGAGGGCCTCACGCAGTTCGCGGGTGATGGCCCCCTTGCCGGTCCAGCCGTCGACGAAGACCACGTCGGCCGGATCGTGGTGGGCGGCCAGCCAGCGCAGCGCGTTGGCGTCGATGCCGCGGCCGCGCACGATGGAGACGGCGTAGTGCGGCAG
The DNA here is from genome assembly GCF_044454225.1 of Streptomyces sp. NPDC051563. Classification (NCBI taxonomy): domain Bacteria; kingdom Bacillati; phylum Actinomycetota; class Actinomycetes; order Kitasatosporales; family Streptomycetaceae; genus Streptomyces; species Streptomyces sp. NPDC051563. Next base: position 55,816 of record NZ_JBITDL010000034.1, on the reverse strand, counting down.
GTCCAGGCCGTGCCGGGCCTGCGCCCAGCGCCGCATCAGCACGCCGACGGGGGTGCCGGCGCGGGCCAGGGAGACCAGGACGGGGGACGGGGAGCGCTCGGCGAGGACCGTTTCGGTGACGGTGCCGACGGCGCGGGCCATGCGGGCGGCGGAGGCGGTCAGCGCGCTCTGGTAGAGCTGCTGGTACTCCGGGGACGGCTGGAACTCCACCGGAAGCGATTCCGCGTAGTGCGCGCCGCCGGCCTGGATGGCCTCCTCGCGCTCCTCCGTCGGGGCCTCCAGCTCCACGTCGGAGAGGTCCTGGAGCAGCCAGCCGACGTCCTCGGCGGCGTAGGAGGAGAAGGCGGGCCCGCGCAGTGGTTCCCCGAGGGGCTCGGTCATGATCGGCTCCTGCCGGTCGGGTACGTACGAAGGTATGACCGCCAGCACGACCCGGCCGGTGTGCGGGGCGAGGGCCGCGAGCAGTCCGGTGCGGAGCTCGGGGGTGTCCCCGGCCGAGTCCACGACGGCCACGACGGCGTCGAAGCCGGCGCCCGCCACGTTGTACGCGTACCGGTCCCCCGGGCCGTCGGCCGGGGCGTCGTGGGCGGGGAAGACCAGCCGGGTGCGGATGGCGTAGCCGGGGTCGTCCACGGCGAGCACCGGCGAGCGGGTGGTGGTGGAGAAGCGGACCCCGGCCGCGGCGCCGGACGCCTCCAGGGCCTGCGCGAGGCGCAGCGGGGCGTACATCAGCTCCTCGTTGCCGAGTACGAGGACCCTCGTCGGGCCGTCCCCCAGCGCGGCGGTGAGCCTGGCGGCCATGCCCGGGAGGGCGGCCTCCAGGGCCGCGCGGTGCGCCGGGGTGAAGCCGTGGCGGCCGCCGTCGGGTATCCCGGCCGGCCAGCCGAGCTCCACCGTGGTCACCTGCGGGCCGTCTGCCGGGGCGGCGGCCGCCGCGGTCTGCGCCTCGTACCGCTCCACCAGCGCCTGGCCCTTCGCCAGGACCCCCTCCGGGAGGGAGACCGTGCCCGAGGCCAGGGATATGAGGTCCACGCGGGCGCCCAGCTCCTCCGCGAACGCGACGAGGCGGTCGCGGTCGGCCGGGGAGCGCATGTCGACCAGGGCCACGACCACGTAGTGGGTGCGCGGGTGGCGGGCGTGCAGGTCGGCGATGGTGTTCAGGACGGTGTTGCCGGTGGAGAACTCGTCGTCGACGAGGACGAGCGGGCCCGAGCCCGCCAGCAGCTTCGGGTCCTCCGGCAGCAGCAGGTGGGAGGTGGCGTGCGAGTGCGCCTCCTCGAAGCCGCCGGCGGCCTCCACACCGGGCACCGGGCGGCGGGTGGAGTGCAGGTACGGGGCGCTGCCCAGGCCGTCGGCCACGCAGTGGCCCAGCCCGGTCGCGGTCTCCGCGTAGCCCAGGACCACCGCCGAGGCCGCCTGCTCCTCGCCCAGCAGCTCCCGGACCCGCTCGCCGAGCCGGTATCCGGCGGCGTACACGGCGGCCGGGGACTGCGGGACGTGCTTGCCCAGCACCTGCGAGACGAGCAGGTGGGCCCGCTTGGGGTTGCGCCGCAGGGCGAGCCCCAGCAGTTCGTCCAGCCGCGGGCCGTCACCCGTGCCGTCCTCCAGGCTCACGCCCAGCCGGTCCGCGACCCACGTTCCCGACCACACCGCTTCGATCTTCTTGCCCTTCTTCGCAGTCAACGGCCCGCTCACACCTGGAGTCCGGCCGTGAGGAGATCGACGAAGCCGACCTCCTCCTTCGCCACACCGAAGACCTCCGCGCGCAGCATGGTGCGCTCGGCCCAGGCCCGGTGGGGCTTCACCTCGTTCATCTTGTTCGTGTAGACGGAACGCATCACTCCGCCGCCCCCGCGCTCGGGGCGCAGGATGTCTTGAGCATCGCTGAACTCCTCGTGCGACACCACCGAGAGCGCGTGGACCGGGGTGACGTGGGCGGGGTGGATGCAGGTCTTGCCCAGCAGCCCGTTGGCCCGGTCGAGCTCGATCTCGCGCAGCAGTCCGTCCAGGTCGTGCTCGATCAGCGCGGTGCGCAGCTCCTCGACGCCCTCCTCCAGGAAGGGGCTGCGGCGCAGCTGCGGCTTGAAGAGTCGCTGCTGGCTGCGGAAGTATTCCCAGACGGGCCCGGTCACGGTGAAGCCGGTGCCGTCGGCGCGGCTGAGCACGTTGACCACGTCGGCGATCACCCCGGCGACGATCTGGACGTCGTAGGCGGTCATGTCGGGGGTGCGGCGCAGCCCGTAGGCGGAGCAGAAGTCGGTCACGCCGAGGCGGAGCGCCAGGACCCGCTCGCGGTACTTGTTGACCGTGCGGGAGATCCCGGCGAGGGCCTCGACCCGGGTTTCCAGGTGGAGCAGCTCGGGGGTCTCCAGGACGGGCATCGCGTACAGCCGCGGCTGTCCGCTCGCGGCCTCCGCCTGCGCGACGGCGTCGAGGAAGGCGATGCCCCGGCTCTCGCTGAACTTGGGAAGCACGAATCCGGCCAGCCGAGCCGCCGAGCCGCCGAGCCGGTGCACGAGGTCGGGGATCTGCTCGGGTTCCCGGACGCGGATGAAGAGCAGCGGGAGCTCGGCCGGGTCCTCGTGGAGGGCGGCGAACTGCCGGACGAGGTTCTCCTCGCCCCCGGCCACGTCGGCGTCGCTGATGGAATCCTCCAGGCAGAGGACCATGGAGACGACCCCGAGGGCGGCCTGCTTGCGGATGTCCCGGGCGAGCTGGGGCCGGGTGGCGGGGCTGTAGAGCGTGGCTCCCAGTGCGGCCGCGAGCGTGGTGGCGGGGGAGGCGGCGGTGAACTCGGCCGGCTCCTGGTGGAAGAGGTCCTTGCGGACGGTGGGCGAAATATGCCCGAAGTGACGCATGTGCTTCCCCCGTACTGGCTCGGCGGCCGTTCTAGCGTGGCCGGTAATAGTACGTACGAACGTGAGTCAAAAATTCCTCAAGCGCATGAAATCCAGGTAACCCTCTTGCACCATGCCCAGGTCTCCGCGATCCGGACAAGGTCTACGGGGGGCCGCATTGTCCCGGTCCCGCCCGGGAGGGCAGGATGACCGCCATGACGCACGCGATGCAGAAGGGCTCCAACATCCCCGTGGCCGCCGTGGCGGTCCGCGCGGTGCTGCGCTGGACCGGGGGGCCCGACGTGCCCGACGTGGACGCCTCCGCGCTGCTCGTGGGAGCGGACGGGCGCGTGCGCTCGGACGAGGACTTCGTCTTCTACAACCAGCCCCGGCACCCCTCCGGGGCCGTCTGGCGGCTCGGGAAGAAGCAGCTCGGCGACGGGATCACCGACGCCGTCCAGGCGGACCTGCGGGCCGTCACCCCGGCCGTGGACCGGATCCTCGTCGTCGCCTCCGCCGAGGACGTCCCCTTCGAGCGGGTCCACGACCTGCGGATCCTGCTCTACGACGCCACCGCGACCGGCGGCTCCGAACCGCTGGCCTACTTCGACGTGCGGCCGGAGACGGGCGCCGAGACGGCGCTGATCTGCGGCGAGCTGTACCGGCGGGCGGACGCGTGGAAGTTCCGCGCGCTCGGCGAGGGCTACTCCAACGGGCTCGTCGGCCTGGCCACCGACCACGGGATCTCGGTGGACGAGAACGCCCCCGAGGCGCAGGAGCAGGCGCAGGCCGCCACGGCCGCCCCGGCGCCGCCCACCCAGGCCCCGCCGCTCGCCCAGCCCGCCTACGGCTATCCGCAGCCGGTGGCGCAGCCCCCGGTGCCGGCTCCGGGCGGGGACCCGTCCTTCCGGCTGCCCGCGCAGGGTCCGCAGTTCATCCGCCGGTGAGCGCGGGGGCCAGCGGGAGCGCCCCGGCGGCTCCCCCGCCGCTCCCCGGCCCCGTCAGGTCTTGGTCTTGTAGCCCCGCCCCCACTGGAGGCCCCACCCGTACAGCCGGTCCAGCTCGGCCTGGAACCCGTACACGAAGGTGACCTCGCGCCGCACGATCAGCTCCCCCTTGACGTTCTCCAGGGAGACGACGGCGCAGGAGCGGGCGTGCGGGTGGCGCTCCTCCAGCGGGATCTCGATGCGCGGCCCGGTGATCGGGTACAGGGTGACCAGGGCGTGCGTCCGGTCGAAGGCCGGGGTCTGGTCGTAGATGTAGACGAAGACCAGGAGCCGCTTGATCTCCTCGGCGTGGTCGAGGTTGACGAAGATCGTCTCGCCGGAGGGCGCCCCGAAGCGGTCGTCCCCGCTGAGCTTCACGTACGGCGGGCTGTTGATGTCCCCGTGCAGGTTCCCCAGCGGCTGGACGACGCCCCGGGTCCCGTCGGTCAGTTCGTAGAGGCAGCCGATGTCGAGGTCGACGTTGACCATGCCCTGGGTGTGCGCCTGCACCATGTCCGGCTTGAACAGCTTGAACGGATGCCGGAACAGCTGCCCGCTCTGGCCGGTACTGCGGCCGCCTATGTCCGAGGTGCGCATCCGCCAGGAGAGGTTCACGCGCAGATTGCCGTGCACCGCCCCCTGTTTGGTGAGCGATACCGTCGGATGGCGTTTGGTCAGCTCGATCGCGTTCGACGAGGCACTGCCCGACTGGAACTGCGTACCGCGGCTGCCCCTGATGCCGTCGAAGAATCCCATCCCCACAACCCCCCTGCTCACTTGGCCCGCTTGGCCCCCTGCAGGCACGCCGGGGTTCCGTCCCGACATGCGGACGGGGCGGTCCGGTGGGTCCGTGGACCCTCCGGACCGCCCCGCACTTGAGCGTTCCGCATTACCGCCGTGATCATGCCTCGGCGGTGGAACCCTCCAGTTCCAGGCGCTTGTTGCGGCGCACCGAGGACCAGAAGGACCATCCGATCAGGACCACGCCGACGAGGCCGGTGATGACCTCGTTGATCTCGTACTGGATGGTGACGAGCAGGATGACGGCCAGCGCGCCGATGGCGTAGTGGGCGCCGTGCTCCAGGTAGACGTAGTCGTCGAGGGTGCCCTGGCGGACCAGGTAGACCGTCAGCGAACGGACGTACATGGCACCGATGCCGAGGCCGAGCGCCATGATCACGATGTCGCTGGTGATGGCGAAGGCGCCGATGACCCCGTCGAAGGAGAAGGAGGCGTCAAGGACTTCGAGGTAGAGGAACATGAAGAACGCGGCCTTGCCGGCCATCGCGACGACCGAGACGGGCTTGCCGCTCTTCTTCGCCTCTTCCTCCAGCTCGTGTTCGTGTTCCTCCTCTTCCTCCAGCTTGTTCTCGAAGTAGCCGGAGAGGCCGCCGACGATCATGTAGGTGATCAGGCCGAGGATGCCGGAGATCAGGACGGTCTGCGCCTTGTCCACGTGCACGCCGCCGTGCTGGTGGGCGTTGACGGCGAAGGTCATCGAGGTGACGACCAGGACGATCAGCGCGATGCACGCCGACAGCATGTCGATCTTGCCGAGCTTGGCGAGCGGGCGCTCCAGCCACGCGAGCCACTTGATGTCACGGTCCTCGAAGATGAAGTCGAGGAAGATCATCAGCAGGAACATGCCACCGAAGGCGGCGATGGACGGGTGAGCGTCCGTGACGAGCTGCTTGTACCGGTCGGGCTCGGACACCGCGAGGTCGACGGCGTCGATCGGCCCGATCTTGGCGCTGATGGCCACGATCACGATCGGGAAGACCAGGCGCATGCCGAACACGGCGATGAGAACACCGACGGTGAGGAAGATCTTCTGCCAGAAGGCATTCATCTTCTTCAGGATTCCGGCGTTGACCACCGCGTTGTCGAAGGACAGCGAGATTTCCAGGATGGTCAGGATCGCAACGACCCCGAAGGCCTCCCACCCCCCGTAGAGCACCGCTGCGACCAGTCCGAGCGCAGTGACTGCGAACGACCAGCCGAAGGTTTTCAGAACCACTGGCATCCCATCGTGTTGTACGGCTTTACGAAACGTTGACCCCGAAGTCTAGAGCGATGCCGCGGAGCCCCGACGCGTACCCCTGCCCCACCGCACGGAACTTCCATTCGCCGCCGTACCGGTAGACCTCGCCGAAGATCATCGCGGTCTCGCTGGAGGCGTCCTCGGAAAGGTCGTAACGGGCCAGTTCCTGGCCGTCCGCCTCGTTCACCACACGGATGAACGCATTGCTGACCTGGCCGAAGCTCTGCCGACGGGCCTCGGCCTCGTGGATCGAGACCGGAAAGACGATCTTGTCCACACCGGCCGGGACCTTGGTGAGGTCGATGATGATCGACTCGTCGTCCCCTTCACCCTCGCCGGTGAGATTGTCCCCCGTGTGTTCGACGGAGCCCTCGGGGCTCTTCAGGTTGTTGTAGAAGACGAAGTACTCGTCCCCGAGCACCCTGCCGTTGCTGCACAGCAGTGCGCTGGCGTCGAGGTCGAAGTCGGCGCCCGTGGTCGAGCGCGCGTCCCATCCGAGGCCTACGAGAACCCGGGTGAGGTTCGGCGCGGCTTTGGAGAGGGAGACATTGCCCCCCTTGGCGAGTGTGACGCCCATGTTGTGGTCCTCCCCGGACGACGGTGGCGAAGTGGCGGAGCGGCCGTACGGCGGTGTGCGGCACGGCGATGCGACGGTACGGCGGTGTGACGGTACGGCGGTACGCGGTGAGGCGGTGGGGCCGTAAAGCCGGTCCGGCGCCGTACACACGAGTGCACGGCGCCGGACGGATGGAACGCGACTGCTCGGGTGGAGCAGGATCAGACGTTGACGCCGAAGTCCTGCGCGATGCCGCGCAGGCCCGAGGCGTAGCCCTGGCCGATGGCGCGGAACTTCCACTCCGCACCGTTGCGGTAGAGCTCGCCGAAGACCATGGCGGTCTCGGTCGAGGCGTCCTCCGACAGGTCGTAGCGGGCGAGCTCGGCGTTGTCGGCCTGGTTCACCACGCGGATGTACGCGTTGCGGACCTGGCCGAAGCTCTGCTGGCGGCTCTCGGCCTCGTAGATCGAGACCGGGAAGACGATCTTGGCCACGTCGGCGGGGACACCGGCGAGGTTGACCTTGATCGCCTCGTCGTCGCCCTCGCCCTCACCGGTGGTGTTGTCACCGGTGTGCTCGACCGAGCCGTCGGGGCTCTTCAGGTTGTTGAAGAAGACGAAGTTCGCGTCGCTGGCGACCTTGCCCTGGTCGTTGGTCAGGATCGCGCTGGCGTCCAGGTCGAAGTCGACACCGGTGGTGGTGCGAGCGTCCCAGCCCAGACCGACGATGACCGCGGTCAGGTTCGGCGCGGCCTTGGACAGCGAGACGTTGCCGCCCTTGCTGAGGCTGACTCCCACGGGTCCTCCATAAGGTTTTGTGTGGGGCGGGGCCCCGTCGTGCGGTTGCTATCGGATCAACGTTTCGATCCTAGTGACGGGTTCCCGCCTGTACGGGCTTATTCCAGGCGAACGGGCCCGCGTGCCTGCCGGCACCGTGCCCATGAGCCTGCGGCACGGACTCAGAGGCTGTCGAGGGCCTTGATGTACTCGTTCAGGTCACGCGCGTCGGGCAGCCCGTTGACGACGGTCCAGCGCACGACGCCCTCGCGGTCGATGACGAAGGTGCCGCGCACCGCGCAGCCCTTCTCCTCGTCGAAGACCCCGTAGGCCCGGGAGGCCTCGCCGTGCGGCCAGAAGTCCGACAGCAGCGGGTACTCCAGGCCCTCCTGCTCGCCGAAGACGCGCAGGGTCGGGACGGAGTCGTTGGAGACGGCGAGGAGCTGCACGTCGTCGTTCTGGAAGCGCGGCAGGTGGTCGCGCAGCTCGCAGAGCTCGCCGGTGCAGACGCCGGTGAAGGCGAAGGGGTAGAAGAGCAGCACGACGGCCTTCTCCCCCCGGAAGTCGGAGAGCCGCACGACCCTGCCGTGGTTGTCCTTGAGCTCGAAGTCCGGGGCCTTGGTGCCGACCTCGATCGCCATCTGTCGCATCCCTTCGTCCCGCATCCCTGCGTTGGGCTGTTCGGGTGATCTCACCTTATGGGTCCCCCGCTCATGGCTCCCCCGTTCACGGCTCCCCCCGCGCGTCCGCTCCGGCCCGGCCCGCCCGCGAAACGCACGCACCCCGCCCACCGGGAAGCTTCCGGCGTGCGGGGTGCGTGTGTCCGCATGATTGCGGGGCGCGGCTCAGCGCTTGGACTTGGCCGTCTTCGGAGTCGCCAGCTTGGTGGCGGTCCACTCCTTGCCGACGGGGAGACCCTTCGCCAGCGAGAGGCCGGCCGTCTCGGCAGCCTCGCTGATGTCGCTGGCCTCGACGAAACCGTCCTTGCCGGTCTTGGGGGTCACCAGCAGGATCAGTGCGCCGTCCTCGACCAGCTCGGTCGCATCGACCAGGGCGTCCGTCAGGTCGCCGTCGTCCTCCCGGAACCACAGCAGAACCGCGTCTGCGACATCGTCGTAGTCCTCATCGACGAGTTCGGTGACGTGATCCTCTACGGCATCACGGAATTCCTGATCGACATCGTCGTCGTAGCCGATCTCCTGGACCACCTGTTCGGACTGGAAACCCAGCCTGGCGGCCAGGTTCTCCGCGTGGTCCGCGGTCGCGCTCACGGGGTGCCTCCTGCTCATGTTCGGTGAATGTTCTTCGGCGGCGCGCGTACGCGCAGCATTGGGCGTAGTCCACACGGGCGCGGCGGATCGCGCAAGTACCCGGCCGCCGAGACCGTCGAAACGGTGACGATTGCGGCCGTCTCGCCGCAACTTTCAGCCCTTCCGCATGTACCCCTGGTGATTCATCCCACACCATTCCACCTCATTCGGCGCGGCCCCGGGACTTTCGCACCTGTTTGAGGGACGAACGGCCTTGCGAAGAGGGTGATCCACATGGGCGTAAGGTTGCGGTTTGGGCGTTGTCGTCGCCGCAGCCAGCACAATCCCGCCACCTCAAGGGATTACCCAACGGTAAAGATGACGATTCCAGCCGAGCGTAAGACCATGGGAGGCGGCGAACCCCAGCACGGCTTCAGCACGACTCCCCCGACAGCGAAGGAACAGCGTGGCTTCCGCATCCGATCGCAATCCGATCATCATTGGTGGCCTCCCGAGTCAGGTACCGGACTTCGATCCGGAAGAGACGCAGGAGTGGCTCGACTCCCTTGACGCGGCCGTCGACGAGCGCGGCCGCGAGCGCGCCCGCTACCTGATGCTGCGGCTGATGGAGCGGGCCCGCGAGAAGCGCGTGGCCGTGCCCGAGATGCGCTCCACGGACTACGTCAACACGATCGCCACCAAGGACGAGCCCTTCTTCCCCGGCAACGAGGAGATCGAGCGCAAGGTCCTCAACGCCACCCGGTGGAACGCGGCCGTCATGGTCTCGCGCGCCCAGCGCCCGGGCATCGGCGTCGGCGGTCACATCGCCACCTTCGCCTCCTCGGCTTCGCTCTACGACGTGGGCTTCAACCACTTCTTCCGGGGCAAGGACGAGGGCGACGGCGGCGACCAGATCTTCTTCCAGGGCCACGCCTCGCCCGGCATCTACGCCCGCGCCTACCTCCTGGACCGGCTCTCCGAGCAGCAGCTCGACGCGTTCCGCCAGGAGAAGTCGAAGGCCCCGTACGGCCTGTCCAGCTATCCGCACCCGCGGCTCATGCCGGACTTCTGGGAGTTCCCGACCGTCTCGATGGGCCTCGGCCCGCTCGGTGCGATCTACCAGGCCCGGATGAACCGGTACATGGAGGCCCGCGGGATCGCGGACACCTCCAAGTCACACGTTTGGGCGTACCTGGGCGACGGCGAGATGGACGAGCCCGAGTCGCTCGGCCAGCTCTCCATCGCGGCCCGCGAGCACCTCGACAACCTGACCTTCGTCGTCAACTGCAACCTGCAGCGCCTCGACGGCCCGGTCCGCGGCAACGGCAAGATCATGCAGGAGCTGGAGTCGCAGTTCCGCGGCGCCGGCTGGAACGTCATCAAGCTGATCTGGGACCGCTCCTGGGACCCGCTGCTGGCCCAGGACCGCGACGGCATCCTGGTCAACAAGCTGAACACCACCCCGGACGGCCAGTTCCAGACGTACGCCACCGAGACGGGCGCGTACATCCGCGACCACTTCTTCGGCGGCGACCACCGGCTGCGGGCCATGGTCGAGAACATGACCGACCAGCAGATCCAGCACCTGGGCCGCGGCGGTCACGACCACAAGAAGGTCTACGCGGCGTACGCGGCGGCCAAGGCCCACAAGGGCCAGCCGACGGTCATCCTGGCGCAGACGGTCAAGGGCTGGACGCTGGGCCCGAACTTCGAGGGCCGCAACGCGACCCACCAGATGAAGAAGCTGACGGCGGACGACCTCAAGCGCTTCCGCGACCGCCTGCACATCCCGATCACGGACGCCCAGCTGGAGGACGGCGCGCCGCCGTACTACCACCCGGGCCGCAACTCCCCCGAGATCCAGTACATGCACGACCGCCGCAGCGCGCTCGGCGGCTACGTGCCGACCCGCGTGGTGCGCGCGAAGCCGCTCCAGCTGCCGGGCGACGCCGCGTACGCGGCGGCCAAGAAGGGCTCGGGCCAGCAGTCGATCGCCACCACCATGGCCTTCGTCCGCATCCTGAAGGACCTCATGCGGGACAAGGAGATCGGCAAGCGCTTCGTGCTGATCGCCCCCGACGAGTACCGCACCTTCGGCATGGACGCGTTCTTCCCGAGCGCCAAGATCTACAACCCGCTCGGCCAGCAGTACGAGGCGGTCGACCGCGACCTGCTGCTCGCCTACAAGGAGTCGCCGACCGGCCAGATGCTGCACGACGGCATCTCGGAGGCGGGCTGCACGGCCTCGCTGATCGCCGCGGGTTCGGCGTACGCGACGCACGGCGAGCCGCTGATCCCGGTCTACGTCTTCTACTCGATGTTCGGATTCCAGCGCACGGGTGACCAGTTCTGGCAGATGGCGGACCAGCTGGCCCGCGGTTTCGTCCTGGGCGCGACCGCCGGCCGGACCACCCTGACGGGTGAGGGCCTGCAGCACGCCGACGGCCACTCCCAGCTGCTGGCCTCGACGAACCCGGGCTGCGTGGCGTACGACCCGGCGTACGGGTACGAGATCGCGCACATCGTCAGGGACGGTCTGCGGCGCATGTACGGCCCCGACGCCGAGGACGTCTTCTACTACCTGACGGTCTACAACGAGCCCATCCAGCACCCGGCCGAGCCGGCCGGCGTGGACGTGGACGGGATCCTCAAGGGCATCCACCGGATCTCCCAGGGCACCTCGGGAGCCGTCGGGGCGCAGATCATGGCCTCGGGCGTGGCCGTGCCGTGGGCGCTGGAGGCGCAGCGGATCCTGGCCGAGGAGTGGAACGTCAGGGCGGACGTCTGGTCGGCGACCTCCTGGAACGAGCTGCGCCGCGAGGCCGTCGCCGTGGAGGAGCACAACCTGCTCCACCCGGAGGAGGAGCAGCGCGTCCCGTACGTGACGAGCAAGCTGTCCGGCGCGGAGGGTCCGTTCGTGGCCGTCTCCGACTGGATGCGGGCGGTCCCGGACCAGATCTCGCGCTGGGTGCCCGGCACGTACACCTCGCTGGGCGCGGACGGCTTCGGCTTCGCGGACACGCGGGGCGCGGCCCGGCGCTTCTTCCACATCGACGCGCAGTCGGTGGTCCTCTCGGTGCTGACCGAGCTGGCCAAGGAGGGCAAGATCGACCGTTCGGCGCTGAAGCAGGCGATCGACCGCTACCAGCTGCTGGACGTCCGGGCGGCCGACCCGGGCGCGGCCGGGGGCGACGCGTAGCCGTCACTCTTGTGTGAGGGGCGCCGGGACACCTGTCCCGGCGCCCCTTACGCGTTCTTTACGATGCTCCGCATGAAGCAACCTTCTCCCCAGGCCCGGTGGGAGCACCGGACGCAGACGCCGCTGCTGGTGCTCGCCCTGGGGTTCGCCGTGGCCTACGCGGTGCCCATCGTGCTGCCCGACGCGAGCGCGGCGGTGCACGGCGCCTGCAAGCACGCCGAATGGGTGGTGTGGGCCGCCTTCGCCGCCGACTACCTGATGCGGCTGGGCCTGGCGCACTCGAAGAGGGCCTTCGTACGGACCCACTGGCTGGACCTGGCGGCGGTGGTGCTGCCGATGATCCAGCCGCTGCGGCTGCTGCGGGTGGTCTCCACCCTGATGCTGGTGGGCCGGCGGGCCCGGATGGCCCCGCAGATCCGGCTCACCACGTACGTGGCGGGTTCGGTGGTCGGGCTGCTGATGTTCGGCTCGCTGGCGGTGCTGAGCGTGGAGCGGGACGCCCCCGACGGCAACATCAAGAACCTCGGGGACGCGCTCTGGTGGTCGGTGACCACGATGACGACGGTCGGCTACGGGGACCACTCCCCCACCACCGGACTCGGACGGCTGCTGGCGGTGGGGCTGATGCTGTCCGGGATCGCGCTGCTGGGTGTGGTGACCGCCAACATCGCGGCCTGGTTCATCTCCCGCTTCGAGCGCGACGACCTGGTGGAGCTCGCCCAGACGGCGGCGATCTCCGAACTGACGGCGGAGGTACGGGCCCTGCGCGCCGAGGTCGCCCGCCTCGGCGGGCTCCCGGGGGCGGCGGGGTCCTACGCGGCCCCGGCCACGGCTCCGGAGCCGGCTCCGGAGCCGGACCCCGCCCCGGGCGCCGGGGTCGGCGCCCAGGGCGGGCCGGTTCAGGCGGGCGGCGGCGCCGTCAGCGCTCCCACACCTTGAACGCCCTGACCTGGTACGGAGACTGGGGCAGCCACACCCCGTCGCCCGGGTAGGTCTGGAACTCGCCCGTCTCGGCGCACTCGGCCGACTGGTAGGTGGTGACCGGGCGGCCGGTCCGGTTGGTCAGGGACTGGGCGGTGGTCCCGGCGGGCAGGGCGGTGCAGCTGTTGATGTCGAGGGTGCTGAGCTCGTGGGTCGTGCGGGCGCCCTTGAACTCCGGCTTCGCCCAGAAGCACAGCTGCCCGGTGGCGCAGGCCCCGAGCGCCGGCGGCCCGGCGGCCCGGCCCTTCCCCGATCCGTTGCCCGCGGCGTGCGCGGAGCCGGCGGTGGACGGGACCAGCAGGGTGGCGGCGAGAACGGCGGCCGATACGAAAGTCGTGCTCCACGTACGCATGACGGGTCAACTCCTGGTGGACGTACGGGCCCCGGACCGTTTCCGGAGCTCCGTCGGCACCACGCTGACCTGCGCGGACGTCCGGGCGGAAGGGGGCGCGAGCGGGTCCACCCGGATAGGCGACAGCCCCGCCGGGACCTCCCGACGGGGCTGTCGAGGCCCCGGAGTTGACGCCTCCGGGGCCGCCGTGGAACCGCTCCGGCCGCCCGGCCGGGGCGCGGCGTCAGCGGGACACCGTGCCGGGCCGGGCCGCCGGAGCGGGGCTGGTTGCCGCCTGGCCGTGGGCCGGGCGGGGCAGGACACTCCGCTAGATGTGGGCCGCGCCCGCGCCCGCCTCGGCGTTCTCGCCGCGCTTCGTGAAGCAGGCCACGACCGCGGCGAGCACCGCGACCACGCCGGCGACGGTGAAGGCCGTGCTCATCCCCGACACGAACGTGTCGTGCGCGACCCCCGTGATGGTCGCCGCGAGCTGCTGCGGAGCGTCCGGCGGGACCGGGGCGATGCCGACCTGGATGCCCTTCTCCGCGAGGTCCGCCTGCTCCGGGGTGAGCGGGGGCAGTCCGGCCCCGGCCCAGTTGTCCTCGAAGACGCTGCCGACCTTGCTCGCCATGACCGCGCCGAGCACGGCCGTGCCCAGGCTGCCGCCGACCTGCATGGCGGCCTGCTGGAGCCCGCCGGCCACGCCGGAGAGCTCCAGCGGGGCGTTGCCGACGATGACCTCGGTGGCGCCGACCATGACGGGCGCGAGCCCGAGGCCCATCAGGGCGAACCAGAGCGACATCGTGGGCGTGGAGGTGCCCGGGGTCAGCTGGGACATCCCGAAGCAGGCGGCGGCGGTGGCGACCATGCCCGCGACGAGCGGCGGCCGCGGGCCGACCTTGGTGATGGCCAGGCCCGCCAGCGGCGAGCCGACGATCATCATGCCGGTCAGCGGCAGCAGGTGCAGGCCGCTGTCGACGGGGCTCATGCCGTGGACGTTCTGCAGGTAGAAGGTGACGAAGAACAGGCCGCCCATGAAGGCGAAGGCCATCAGGACCATCAGCACCGTGCCCGCGGAGAGCGGCAGCGAGCGGAACATCCCGAGCGGGATCAGCGGCTCGGAGACGAAGTTCTCCCAGAGGGCGAAGGCCACGAAGCACACGACGGACCCGCCGAGGAAGGCCAGGGTCTTCCCGTCGCCCCAGCCCCATTCGGAGGCCTTGATCAGCGCCCAGATCAGCGAGAACATCCCGGCCGACAGGAGCAGGATGCCCAGGACGTCGAAGGAGCGCGGGGCGTTCTCGGCCCGGTGGTCGACCAGGATGAAGAGGCCGAAGGCGAGCGCGACGATGCCGACGGGCACGTTGATGAAGAAGACGGACTGCCAGCTCACGTTCTCCACGAGCAGGCCGCCGACGATCGGTCCGGCGGCGGTCGAGGCGCCGATGACCATGCCCCAGATGCCGATGGCCATGTTGAGCTTCTCGGCCGGGAAGGTCGCCCGCAGCAGGCCCAGCGCGGCGGGCATGAGCAGCGCTCCGAAGACGCCCTGGGCGACGCGGAAGCCGATGACGAGCTCGACGCCGCCGGAGAGGCCGATGGCCGCGGAGGAGACGGCGAAGCCGGCGATGCCGATGAGGAAGGTCTGGCGGTGGCCGAAGCGGTCGCCGAGCTTGCCCGCAGTGATGAGGGAGACCGCGAGGGCGAGCAGGTAGCCGTTGGTGATCCACTGGACGTCGGCGAGCGAGGCGCCGAGGTCCTTCTGGATGGCCGGGTTGGCGACGGCGACGATCGTGCCGTCGAGGGTGACCATCATGACGCCGATCGCGACGGCGAACAGCGTGAGCCACGGGTGGCCGCGGAGGCCCGTGCGGACCGGCGAGGGGTCCGGTTCCTTGGTGAGCGAGAGTGCGTCCCCGCCGTCGACGGTGATCTGACTAGTCATGCGAACAGGTTAGTGACAGCTACTGACACTTCACAGGCCGCTTTGTCAGACAGCCACTGTCAGGTCGGTCACAGGTACCCTGACCGCCGTGATGACCGATCAGCGGCCCGCGTCCGCACCGCCGGCCGGACTGCGCGAACGCAAGAAGCAGCGCACCCGCGACGCCCTCCTGCGCGCGGCCCTCCTCCTCTTCATCGCCCAGGGGTACGAGGAGACGACCGTCGACGAGATCGCCGACGCGGTGGACGTCTCCCAGCGCACCTTCTTCCGGTACTTCGCCAACAAGGAAGAGGTCGCCTTCGCCGTCCAGGACCTGGTCGAATCGCACTTCGTCGCGGCCCTGCACGCCCGCCCGCCGGCCGAGGGCCCCTTCGAGGCGATGCGCTCGGCCGTGCTCGCCGCCTGGGACACCGTCGAAGAGGCCATCTCGGACCTGGTCCCCCTCGACCTGTACATGCGCAGCTACCGGCTGATCGAGTCCACCCCGGCGCTGCTCGCCGTGCACCTGCGCCGCTCCACCGAGCTGGAGGAGCGGATCGCCCGGCTGATAGCCGAGCGCGAGGGTCTTGACGTGGACGCCGACCCGCGCCCGCGGGTGGCCGTCGCGGCGTTCACGGGCGTGATGCGCGTCACCGGCCGGCTCTGGGGGCAGGGCGAGGACACCAGCGTGGCCGCCATCCGGCGGATGACCGAGGCCTACCTCGATCAGATCGGTCCGGCCCTCGGCGCGGACTGGCGCCGCCCCGTCTGACCGGCGCGGTTGCCGTCCGACGGGGCCGGGCCGCCGAAGACCGGGCGAAAGCCGCGTACGGGTCACGGCGCCCGCGCACGAGGTCCCGTACGGGCACACCCGGCGGCGGCGCGTCCCACGGTCGGCGGTGACTCCCGTCACCCGGCGCGCAGGCACCCGCGACGGTCTCCTAGGCTGGGCGCAGTGAACCTGCCCGGCCCCGCCCACACCCACTCCGCCGACGCCCCCGCGCGCCCGGCCGCCCTGCGCGCCCTGCTCGCGCTGGCGGTGGTCTTCCTGATGCTCGCGACCACGGGCTGGACGGCCGTCTACCGGCCCGCGAGCGATCCCTCCCCGCGCGAGGCCGCGCTCGCCTCCTGGGCCGCGGCGCGCTTCGAAGGCCGGACCCTGCCCGCCGCGGACGCCCCGGCCCCCGTGGTGGCACGTTTCTTCGCCAGCCTCGACGGCGCCCAGCGCGCCCGGCTCACCGAGGGCCACCCGCTGGTGGTCGGCAACCTCGACGGCGTGCCCCCCGGCGTCCGCTACCGGGCCAACCGGATGGCCCTGCAGCAGGCCGTGCGGACCGAGGACGCCCGCGCGCACGACATCACGCTGGCCCCCTCCGACCGGGCCACCGCCACCCGGCGCTCCCACCGCTTCGAGTCCCTCGCCGAGTCCGGCCGGCAGATCCTCGTCTTCGACCCCACCGGCGGCGGTCTCGTCGCCGAGGTCTTCGGCGACCTCGCGGAGGCCCGCCGGGTCTCGGTGGTCGTCCCCGGGGTCGACACCGACGCGCTCACCTTCGAGCGGACCATGCGCCGCCTGACCGCGCCCGTCGGCATGGCGGAGTCCCTGTACGCGGCCGAGCGCACGGCCGATCCGGACAGCCGGACCGCCGTCATCGCCTGGGCCGGCTACACCGCCCCGACCGGCGTCGGCATGGACGCGGCGACCGGGCGGCTGGCGGTGGACGGCGCGGCCCGGCTGCGCTCGCTGACCGCCGCGCTCCCCGGACGGGCGAGCGTGGCGCTGTTCTGCCACAGCTACGGCTCGGTGGTGTGCGGGGTGGCGGCGCACGAACTGCCCTCGCAGGTCACGGACATCGTGGTGGCGGGCAGCCCCGGGATGCGCGTCGAGAACGCCGCCGAACTGGGCACCGCGGCGCGGGTGTGGGCGATGCGGGACGCCGGTGACTGGATCGCCGACGTGCCCCACCTGGAGTTCGGGGGCCTGGGCCACGGCGCGGATCCGGTCTCCGGGGAGTTCGGCGCGCGGGTCCTGTCGGCGGCCGGAGCCAAGAGCCACACCGGCTACTTCGAGCCAGGGACCGAATCCCTGGACAACTTCGCCAAAATCGGAACCGGCGCGTTCGGTTCCACGGTGTGCGCCGCCGGGGACGACAGCTGCCGGCGCGGAACATCCGGTACGAACGGCTCCTGACCCGGTCGGCCGACCCGAAATCGGACCTCGCAGCGGGGGGACGCGCGGGGGTGCGTCCCTTTACGATGTGCCGCATGGGTGACGTACTGGCCGGAAATCATGCCGTCTGGGAGTGCGACCGCACCACGGACTCGCTCATCATCCGCTTCGCACGGGGGATGCGAACGCCCAGACTCTGGCACGCCCTGGGGGAACGGCGGATCCCCCTGGAGGCGTTGTCCGGGGTGAGCCTGACCGCGGGACGGCGGGACACCCTGGTTCTGCACGCCCTCGTACGGGCGGGAGCCGATCCGCTCGTGGAGGCCGCGGCCGGGCAGCTGCGCGAAGTCTGCGATCCGTACCGGCTGGTGCTGCCGGGCGGCGCCGCCGGGTCCGCCGGCGCGGCGGAGTTCGCCGAGACCCTGCGCGAGCGGCTGGGACCGGACGAACCGGCGGAACGGTTCCTCGTCCCCGCCCCGGAGCCGCCGGCCACCCTGAAGGCCTACGACGCCCGGCTCGCCTTCGACGGCGGCGCCGTCACCTTCCGCTGGTCGCGCACCGGGGCCACCAGCGCCAAGTGGAAGGCGGGCGACCAGCGGTATCCGCTGGCCGCCCTCGCCGGGCTGGTCTGGCACTCCCCGGAACGCTCCGGCGGGCACCTGCGGCTGCTGCCCCGCGAGGGCGCCGGTGATCCGCGGCCGGACCACGATCTCGCCTCCGCGGTCTTCGGTGTGGGGTACGGGGCCGTGCACGAGTCCCTGCCGTTCGCGGCGGCGGTCCTCGCCGCGCTGCGGGCCCGGACGCCGGTCGCCTCCGGCGCGGGTGTGCCCGGGCCCCGGACCTGGGAGCGGATCCAGCACCTCTCCGAACTGCACAGCGCGGGGCTCCTCACGGACGCGGAGTACCGGGCCCTACGGGACCGCTTCACGGCCGGGGCCTAACCCGGCGGGGTGCCTGACCCGGCGGGGTGCCCGGGCCGGCCCCCGGCAACGGCGCCGCGCCCGGTCATCCCTCGCGTGCCGCCGAGGTCGAGCTCATGTCCGGGTAGCGGTCGCCCGCCACCTGGGAGGCGATCGGCTCCAGGAGGGAGAGTTCCGCGGCCGTCAGGGTGATGCGGGTCGCCGCCGTGTTCTCCGCGAGGCGGGTGGGCTTGCGGGTGCCCGGGATCGGGACGACCGTCAGGCCGTGCACGGCCGCCCGCTGCTGCACCCACGCCAGGGCGATCTGCGCCGGGGTGGCCCCGCGGGCCGCCGCGATCTCCCGTACCGGCGCCAGCAGCTCCGCGTTCTTCCTCGCGTTGTCCCCGGTGAACCGGGGCTGGTACTGCCGGAAGTCACCGGCCGTCAGCTCCGCCGCCGCGTCCGCGAACGCCCCGGTCAGGAAGCCGCGCCCGAGCGGGGAGTACGGCACGAAGGCCACGCCCAGCTCCGCCGCCGCGCCCACCGCGCTGCGCTCCACGTCCCGGCTGAACAGCGACCACTCCGACTGGAGCGCCGCGATCGGGTGCACCGCGTGCGCCTCGCGCAGCTCGGCTCCGGTCACCTCGCTGAGCCCGAGCCGGCGCACCTTGCCCTCCTGCACCAGCTCCGCCATCGCGCCCACCGACTCGGCGAACGGGACGGCCGGATCCCGCCGGTGCATGTAGTAGAGGTCGATCACGTCGGTGCCCAGCCTGCGCAGGCTGTCCTCCACCGCGCCGCGGAGGTACGCGCGGTCGTTGCGGACCCCCCGGTACCGCGGGTCGTCCGTCCGCTCTATGGCGAACTTCGTGGCGAGGGTGATCCGGTCGCGGTGCGCGGCCACGAACGGCGCGAGGAACTCCTCGTTGGCGCCCCGCCCGTAGACGTCGGCGGTGTCGAAGAGGGTGACCCCGGCCTCCAGCGCCGCTTCCAGGGTCTGCCGGGCGGCCGCCTCGTCGGTGTCCCCGTAGAACTCGCTCATGCCCATGCAGCCGAGCCCCTGGACGCCCACCAGCGGGCCGCCCGCGCCCAGTTCGACCTGCTCGATCGGCGCCGTGCCGCCTGCCGCGCCGCCTGCCGTGTTCCCGCTCATGTCCGGTCTGCCTCTCCCGCGACGGTGGTGCACATCGCATACGTATCGATCTTGTAGTCCAGAACGGCGAGCGCGTCCGTCAGCTCCGCGATCCGCGTCCGCACCTCGTCGCGGGTGCGCTCCAGCAGTTCGCGCCGGGCATCGGCGGTGTGCGGGCCCTCACGGACGAGTTCCGCGTACCGGACCATGTCCGCCACCGACATTCCGG
This sequence comes from Streptomyces sp. NPDC051563, assembly GCF_044454225.1. NCBI lineage: Bacteria > Bacillati > Actinomycetota > Actinomycetes > Kitasatosporales > Streptomycetaceae > Streptomyces > Streptomyces sp. NPDC051563. The sequence continues at coordinate 36,505 of NZ_JBITDL010000034.1, read as the reverse complement.
TGGTGCGCAGCTTGCCGACGAAGCCCAGCCAGTCGAGGTCCTTGTCGGTGAACCGCCGCTGCCCCGAGTGCGAGCGGTCCACGTGCGGCATGAGGCCGATCCGCTCGTACCAGCGCAAGGTGTGCTGGGTCAGACCGGTCCGTGCCTCGACCTCGCTGATCGTGTACCGCGTCTGCGTCTGCAGGGGCGTCTGGGTCAGGCTCATGACTCCACGCTAAATCCTTGGAGTGCACTCCAAGCAAGTACCCTCGGCCGCATGGAGAGCTTGCAGAGTCTGCGCATCATCGAGAACTGGCCGGTTCCGACCGCCGCCGCGGCCGTGGTCGACTCCGACGGGACCGTGCTCGGCGCCCACGGCCCGGTGGACCACCGCTTCCCGCTGGCCTCCGTCACCAAGCCGCTCACCGCCTACGCCGCCCTCGTCGCCTACGAGGAGGGCGCCATCGAGCTGGACGAGCCGGCGGGGCCCGAGGGCTCCACCGTGCGCCACCTGCTCGCCCACACCAGCGGCCTGGCCTTCGACGAGCACCGGGTGACGGCCCCCGCCGGGGAGCGCCGGCTGTACTCGAACGCCGGTTTCGAGGTGCTCGGCGACCACATCGCCAAGGCCACCGGGATCCCCTTCGCCGCGTACCTGGCCGAGGCCGTCTTCGAGCCGCTGGGCATGGCGTCGAGCAGCCTGGAGGGCTCTCCCGCCAAGGACGGCGTGTCCACCGTCTCCGACCTCGTGCGTTTCGCCGCGGAGCTCCAGCAGCCCCGGCTGCTGGACGTCCGTACCGTCGCGGAGGCCACCTCGGTGGTCCACCCCGGGCTCAAGGGCGTGCTGCCCGGCTACGGCCACCAGTCGCCCAACGACTGGGGTCTGGGCATGGAGATCCGCGACGGGAAGGCCCCGCACTGGACGGGCGCCGGTTCCTCGCCGCGGACCTTCGGGCACTTCGGGCAGTCCGGGACCTTCCTGTGGGTGGACCCGGACGCCCGCGCCGCCTGCGTGGCGCTGACGGACCGCGCCTTCGGACCGTGGGCGGTCGAGGCCTGGCCCCCGTTCACCGACGCCGTGCTGGCCGAGCTCAGGACCCGCTGAGGCCTACGGAAACTCCCAGATCAGCACCTCGGCGGGCGAGCCGGCGACCAGTTCGAGCTCCGGCTCGCCGGTGATCCGCGCCGAGTCCCCGGGCCCGAGCTCCGCGCCGTCCTCGTCCGCGGCGGCCCCGGCATCCGCGGCGGGCCCGGCCTCCCCGGCGGCCGCCCCGTCCAGCCGCAGGTCTCCCCGTACGACGTGCAGGTACACCCGCCCGGCGGCCGGTACGGCGATCCGCTCGCCCGCGCCCGGCCGCCGTACGTGCAGGACGGCCCCCGCCGCGGGCACGGCGTAGGGCGTGCTGTCGGCGATCCCCCGGACCAGCGTGTACGAGGGCTCCGCGGCCGGCTCGGCCGGGGCCAGCCACATCTGGACGAAGCGCAGCGGCCCGGGGCCGTCGTTGCGTTCCACGTGCCGGGTCCCGGACGCCGCGCGCAGGTGCTGTACGTCCCCGCGCCGCACCAGGGTGGCGGCGCCCGTGGCGTCCCGGTGGGTGAGCTCGCCCTCGGCCACCCAGGTCACGATCTCGGTGTGGCTGTGGGGGTGCTCGTCGAAACCGGCACCCGGGGCGAGGCTCTCCTCGTTGCACGCCAGGACCGGGCCGAACCGCAGGTTGTCGGGGTCGTAGTGCGCTCCGAAGGAGAAGGCGTGCCGGGTGGAGATCCCCTCCACCGGTTCCCCGCCCTCGTACCGGTCCGTGCCGCGGCGAACATCAATCATGAGGGCCACCGTAGCCCCGGGGGGCCGCCCGGGACGGGACCGGACGCCACGCAGCGGCCCCGATAAGGCAGTCTTGTCACGTGCCCCAACCCGAACGTGAGCATTCACCCGCGGTCCACCCCGCGCATCCGGCTCCGCCCCATCCGCACTCCGCGACGCTGCGCCGACTGGAGAAGTCCTCCGGCCGGCTCGCCGCCAACGCCATCGCGCGCATGGACGAGACGCTGTCGTGGTACCGGGCGATGCCGCCGGAGAACCGGTCCTGGATCGGCCTGGTCGCCCAGGCCGGCATCGCCGCGTTCACCGAGTGGTTCAGGCATCCGGAGACCCCCCAGGCGATCTCGACCGATGTCTTCGGGACGGCTCCGCGCGAGCTGACCCGGGCGATCACCCTGCGCCAGACCGTCGAGATGGTGCGCACCACGATCGAGGTCATGGAGACCGCGATCGACGAGGTCGCGGCGCCCGGCGACGAGTCGATCCTGCGCGAGGCCCTGCTCGTGTACGCCCGGGAGATCGCCTTCGCGACCGCCCAGGTGTACGCCCAGGCCGCCGAGGCCCGCGGTGCGTGGGACGCCCGGCTGGAGTCCCTGGTGGTCAATGCGGTGCTGTCCGGGGAGGCCGACGAGGGCGCGCTGTCCCGGGCCGCGGCGCTCGGCTGGAACTCCCCCGAGCACGTGTGCGTGGTGCTGGGCACCGCACCCGAGGGCGACAGCGAGCTGACGGTCGAGGCGATCCGGCGGGCGGCCCGCCACCACAAGCTGCAGGTGCTCACCGGTGTGCTGGGCGACCGGCTCGTGGTCATCGCGGGCGGCAGCGACAATCCGATGCAGGTGGCGAAGTCGCTGATCGGGCCGTTCGCGGCGGGTGCGGTGGTCGCCGGACCGGTGGTCCCGGACCTGCTGAACGCCACGAAATCGGCGCAGGCCGCCGCCGCCGGACTGAAGGCCTGCACGGCGTGGCAGGACGCTCCGCGTCCGGTTCTCGCGGACGATCTCCTGCCCGAACGCGCGATCGCCTCCGACCCTGCGGCCCGCGAGCAGCTGGTGGAGGAGATCTACAGACCGCTCGAAGAGGCGGGCTCGGCGCTGCTGGAAACGCTGAGTGTCTATCTGGAGCAGGCGAGCAGCCTCGAAGGTGCGGCCCGGATGCTGTTCGTACACCCGAACACCGTGCGCTACCGGCTCCGACGTGTGACAGACGTCACCGGCTGGTCGCCCTCGGATGTCCGTTCCGCGTTCACGCTGCGAATCGCCCTGATCCTCGGGCGTCTAGCCGACGGCGATCCTCAGTCCTAAGCTTTTGTCGGACATCAACAATTACCCCGATGGTTCTTCGTCCCTGTCCCCACGGGCGGCGTGGACCGAACACAAGAGAGAGTGTGAGGGTGCTCGTACTCGTCGCTCCCGGCCAAGGCGCACAGACGCCCGGCTTCCTGACTCCCTGGCTCGAACTGCCCGGCGCCGCTGACCGCGTCGCCGGCTGGTCGGACGCCATCGGGCTCGACCTTGCCCACTACGGCACGAAGGCCGACGCGGACGAGATCCGCGACACGGCCGTCGCACAGCCCCTGCTGGTGGCCGCCGGCCTGCTCTCCGCGGCCGAGCTGACCTCCAGGACCGGCCCGGCCGCCTTCGGCGCCGTGGCGGGCCACAGCGTCGGCGAGATCACCGCCGCCGCCTATGCGGGTGTCCTGTCGGACACCGACGCCCTGTCCTTCGTACGCACGCGCGGACTCGCCATGGCGCAGGCCGCGGCGATCACCGCGACGGGCATGGCCGCCGTCCTCGGCGGGGACCCGGACGTGGTCGTCGCACACCTGGAGAAGCTGGGTCTGACCCCGGCGAACGTGAACGGCGCGGGCCAGATCGTGGCCGCGGGGACCATGGAGCAGATCGCGGCCCTGGAGGCCGACAAGCCCGAGGGTTCCATGAAGGTCGTCGCCCTCAAGGTCGCGGGCGCCTTCCACACGCACCACATGGCTCCGGCGGTCGCCGGTCTGGAGAAGGCCGCCGCGGCCCTCTCCCCGGCCGACCCGGCGCTGACGTACGTATCGAACAAGGACGGTCAGGTCGTGACCACGGGCGCCGATGTCGTCGCCCGGCTGGTGGGCCAGGTGGCCAACCCGGTCCGCTGGGACCTGTGCATGGAGACGTTCGCCGCACGGGGCGTCACCGGGATCGTCGAACTGTCCCCCGGTGGCACCCTGACGGGTCTGGCCAAGCGCGCGCTGAAGGGCGTACCGAGCGTGGCCCTGAAGACCCCGGACGATCTCGACAAGGCCGCGGCGCTCGTTTCCGAGCACGCGGTCTGAGAGAAGGAGCCCACTCAGCATGTCGAAGATCAAGCCTGCCAAGGGCTCCCCGTACGCCCGCATCCTCGGTGTCGGCGGCTACCGTCCGACCCGTGTGGTGCCGAACGAGGTCATCCTCGAAACCATCGACTCCTCCGACGAGTGGATCCGCTCCCGTTCCGGCATCGCGACGCGGCACTGGGCCTCCCCGCAGGAGACCGTCGCCCTGATGTCGGTGGAGGCCTCCGGCAAGGCCCTGGCCGACGCCGGGATCGCCCCGGAGAAGATCGGCGCCGTGATCGTCTCGACGGTGTCGCACTTCAAGCAGACCCCGGCCGTGGCGACCGAGATCGCGCACCGCATCGGCGCGGGCAAGCCCGCCGCGTTCGACATCTCCGCGGGCTGCGCCGGGTTCGGCTACGGCCTGACCCTGGCCAAGGGCCTCGTGGTGGAGGGTTCCGCGGAGTACGTCCTCGTCATCGGCGTGGAGCGGCTCTCGGACCTGACCGACCTGGAGGACCGCGCGACGGCCTTCCTGTTCGGTGACGGCGCGGGCGCCGTGGTCGTCGGACCCTCGGACGAGCCGGCCATCGGCCCCACGGTGTGGGGTTCGGAGGGCGACAAGTCCGAGACCATCAAGCAGACCGTGCCGTGGGACGAGTACCTCGGCAAGGACGGCGGGAACAAGTTTCCGGCCATCACGCAGGAGGGCCAGGCGGTGTTCCGCTGGGCCGTCTTCGAGATGGCCAAGGTGGCCCAGCAGGCGCTCGACGCAGCCGGGATCACCGCCGATGACCTGGACGTCTTCATTCCGCACCAGGCGAACATGCGGATCATCGACTCGATGGTGAAGACTCTGAAGCTGCCGGAACACGTCACGGTCGCCCGTGACATCGAAACCACCGGCAACACCTCGGCTGCCTCGATCCCGCTCGCAATGGAGCGGCTCCTGGCGACCGGAGCGGCGAAGAGCGGCGACACCGCGCTCGTCATCGGCTTCGGGGCGGGGCTCGTCTACGCCGCCACGGTCGTTACCCTCCCCTAGGGCCCGGGATCCACATCCCGGGCTCCGTTTGACCCCCAGCTAGCTATAGAAGGAGCGCCAACATGGCCTTCACCCAGGAAGAAATCGTCGAAGGTCTCGCGGAGATCGTCAACGAGATCGCCGGCATCCCGACCGAGGACGTCCAGCTCGAGAAGTCCTTCACCGACGACCTGGACGTCGACTCGCTGTCCATGGTCGAGGTCGTCGTCGCCGCCGAAGAGCGCTTCGAGGTGAAGATCCCGGACGAGGACGTCAAGGGTCTGAAGACCGTCGGCGACGCCGCGAGCTACATCCTCAAGCACCAGGCCTGAGCCTGACGAGCGTTTGTCGCCACCTGGCGGTGGCGCCGTGACAATTCACCCCCTGAAACGTGGAGAAAGAATTCCTGTGAGCCCGACCAATCGCACCGTGGTCGTCACCGGTATCGGCGCAACCACTCCGCTGGGTGGCGACAGCGCTTCGACCTGGGAAGGTCTGCTTGCCGGCCGTTCCGGCGTAAAGCCCCTCGAGGGTGAGCGCTTCGCCGAACTCCCGGTCCGCATCGCCGCGACCGCCGCCGTGGACCCGAGCGAGGTCCTCCCCCGGCCGCTGGCCCGCAAGCTGGACCGCTCGGCCCAGTTCGCCGTCATCGCGGCCCGCGAGGCGTGGGCCGACGCGGGTTACACCGCCCCGGCCGGCGAGGACGCGTCCATCGCGCCCGAGCGCCTGGGCACCGTCATCGCCTCCGGCATCGGCGGCGTGACCACCCTGCTCGACCAGTACGACGTACTGAAGGAAAAGGGCGTGCGCCGGGTCTCCCCGCACACCGTCCCCATGCTCATGCCCAACGGCCCGTCGGCCAACGTCGGCCTGGAGGTCAACGCCCGCGCGGGTGTGCACACTCCGGTCAGCGCCTGCGCCTCCGGCGCCGAGGCCATCGGCTACGCCGTCGAGATGATCCGCACCGGCCGTGCCGACGTGGTCGTCGCCGGCGGCACCGAGGCGGCGATCCACCCGCTGCCGATCGCGGCCTTCGCCAACATGATGGCGATGTCCAAGAACAACGAGAACCCGACCACGGCCTCCCGTCCGTACGACAAGGCCCGCGACGGCTTCGTCCTCGGAGAGGGCGCGGGCGTCATCGTCCTGGAGTCCGCCGAGCACGCCGCCGCGCGCGGCGCCCGCGTCTACTGCGAGGTGCTGGGCCAGGGCCTGTCCGCGGACAGCCACCACATCGCGCAGCCGGAGCCGACCGGCCGCGGCGTCTCCGCCGCCCTGCAGAACCTGCTCGACAACACGGGTCTCGACCCGGCCGAGCTGGTCCACGTGAACGCGCACGCCACGTCCACCCCGCAGGGCGACACGGCCGAGCTGAAGGCCCTGCGCAAGGTGCTGGGCGAGGACCTCGACCACATCGCGATCTCGGCCACGAAGTCGATGACGGGTCACCTCCTGGGTGGCGCGGGCGGCATCGAGACCGTCGCGACGGTGCTGGCGCTGTACCACCGCCTCGCCCCGCCGACGATCAACCTCGACGACATCGACGAGGACATCGACGCCGACATCGTGCGCGACGAGCCCCGCAAGCTCCCGGCCGACGGACCGATCTCCGCGATCAACAACTCCTTCGGCTTCGGCGGCCACAACGTCTCGCTGGCGTTCAGGACCGTCTGATCCAGGCACTGACGCACAAGAAGGCCCGCCCGGGATTCCCGGGCGGGCCTTCTTGCGTGTCAGTGGCTAGACCACCTGGTGGAGCCAGCGCACCGGGGCGCCCTCGCCGGCGTAGCGGAAGGGTTCGAGCTCGTCGTCCCAGGGCTTGCCGAGGAGTTTGGCGATCTCCGCCTCCAGGTCCGTCTCCCCGCAGGCCGAGCGGGCGAGGGCGGCGCGCAGCCGGTCCTCGGGGATCAGGATGTCCCCGTGCATGCCGGTGACGGCGTGGAAGATGCCCAGGTGCGGGGTGGAGCTGTAGCGCTCTCCCTCGGCGGTCGGACAGGGTTCCGCGGTCACTTCGAAGCGCAGCAGGTGCCAGCCGCGCAGCGCGGAGGCGAGTTTCGATGCGGTGCCCGCCTCGGCCTGCCAGGAGAACTCGGCTCTCCAGGTGCCCGGGGAGGCGGGCTGACGGATCCAGTCGAGGTTCACCCGCACCCCGAGCACCCCCGCAACAGCCCATTCCACGTGCGGGCAGAGCGCTCGCGGTGCGGAGTGCACGTACAGGACTCCACGTGTCGTCACCGGGACCTCCAGTATGGGACGAGGTCGGGAATAAACTCCAGAAAACGGACAGTATGTGACGTGATGTAATGTAACGGAAATTATTTGACATTGCGTCGTGGGACGTGCGGCCGAAACGCCACGGGAAAAAGCTACCGTGCGCCGGGGGTCATGGTGTGACGTACGGTCGCTCCGAGACCCGTAAACACCGAGCATTCACTCAGCAGGACGCCCCCGAACGATGCGGGGACGACGAGGAGGGACCTTCCGCATGCGCACCACCGCCCCACGCCGCCGCGCGCGTCGGAGTTCCGCGGGTGCGGGCGCGGCGGTCGCGCTGCTGCTCCTGGCGGCGGGTGCGCTGAGCGGCTGTTCGGCGGACGGGGCGAAGGCCGGGGGCGAGCGCGGTGCGCAGGCGGCCCCGCGGTGGAACACCGCGCCGGCCTCGGTCGCCGCGGTGGGCGACTCCATCACGCGCGGTTTCGACGCCTGTTCGGTGCTGGCCGACTGCCCGGAGGCCTCCTGGGCCACCGGTGACGATCCCGAGGTGCGGTCGCTGGCCGCCCGGCTGCTCGGGGAGGCCGAGGTGCCCGCGCGCAGCTGGAACTACGCGGTGACCGGCTCCCGGATGGCGGACCTGCCCGGTCAGCTCGCCTCGGCCGCCGTGCACAAGCCGGGCCTGGTCACGGTGATGGTGGGCTCGAACGACGCCTGCCGGCCCTCGGCTTCCTCGATGACTCCGGTGGCCGCCTTCCGCTCCGGCTTCGAGAAGGCGCTGGCCGGCCTGCGGGCGGCCTCGCCGGCCTCGCAGGTGTACGTCTCCAGCGTCCCGGACCTCCAGCGGCTGTGGGAGCAGGGCAAGGACGACCCGATGGTGCGCCAGGTGTGGAAGCTGGGCATCTGCCAGTCGATGCTCGCCGATCCGATGTCGGCGGCCGCCGGTGCGACGGCCCGGCGCGAGCAGGTGCGGGCGCGCGTGGTCGAGTACAACGAGGTGCTGCGCGAGGTCTGCGCGAAGGACGAGCTGTGCCGCTACGACGGCGGCGCGGTGTTCCAGTACCCCTTCTCGGCGCAACAGTTGAGCCGCTGGGACTGGTTCCATCCGGGCAAGGACGGGCAGGCCCGGCTCGCGGAACTGGCGCACCGACAGGTGACCTCCGCCGAGCCTCCGCGTTGACGCCGTTGCCGCCGTAGACGCCGTAGACGGATCGGACCGGGGGCGGGTGTCAGGGCCCGCCCCCGGTCCGGCTTGTGGGATCACCTCCGCAGGGGGTGATTTCCGGCCATTACAGCTCCAGGGCCGCCGTCAGCCGCGTGTCGCCGTGCGAACGGCTCGCGCGGACCTCGTAGCCGCCGCCGATCCGCTGCCAGGCGCCGGCGGACTGGTCCCAGATCTCGAAGGCGCGCTCCGGCAGGGCGATCTGCACGTCGACGCTCTCGCCGGGGCCCGCGGTCACGCTCGCGAAGCCCGCGAGCCAGCTCGCCGGCCGCTCGACGGTGTCCGCGACGGGCGCCAGGTAGACCTGTACGGTCTCGCGGCCCGGCCGGGTGCCGGTGTTGGTGACGCGGACGGTCGCCTGCCCGGGGGTGACCTCCAGGGACTCGTAGGCCCAGTCCGTGTAGCCGAGGCCGTGCCCGAAGGGGAAGGCCGGGGCGATCCCGTGCTTCTCGTAGGCCCGGTAGCCGACGAAGAGGCCCTCGGTGTACTCCAGGCGCCCCTCGGCCGGGGTGACTTCGGTGACCGGTGCGTCGGCGAACTCGGCGGGCCAGGTGGTGGGCAGCCGCCCGCCCGGCTCGGCCTCGCCGAGCAGTACGTCGGCCAGCGCGGCCCCGCCCTCCTGGCCGGGGAACCAGGTCAGCAGGACGGCGGCGACCTCCTCGCGCCACGGGAGCTCCACCGGGGAGCCCGCGTTGACGACGACCGCGGTGTTCGGGTTGACCGCGGCGACGGCCCGCACCAGGTCGTTCTGGCGGCCCGGGAGGGTGAGGTCCTTGCGGTCGAAGCCCTCGGACTCCACCCGCTCGGTGGTGGCGACGACCACGACGGCGGTGTCGGCGGTGCGCGCCGCCTCCACGGCCTCCGCGATGAGCTCCTCGGCGGAGCGCTGCGGGCCGAGGTGGAGGAAGGAGAACATGATCGCCTTGAGCGGCAGGGTCGTCATGTCGGGGACCTGGTAGGTCAGCGAGACCTCGACCGCTTCGCCCTCGGTGAGGGTGAGGCGGGTGCGCACCTGGGGGGCGCCGAAGAAGGCCTCGAAGGGGTCGGCCTCGTCGCCCATCGGCTGGACCCCGTCGAAGCGGACCTCTCCGCCGACGGCCAGGGTGAAGGCGCCGAGTCCGCGGGTGCCGAAGGCGTGCTCACCGCTCTCGCGCGGCACGAAGGTACCGGTGACCTCGATGCTCGCCATGGTCGCGTAGGTGACGCCTTCGGGCAGGTCGTCGCCGATCCACTGGACCTGGCCGGTGGGCAGCGAGCCGGTGCCGAGGATCGCGCCGGAGGCGTCGCGGCAGATCGCGCGGAGCTGGAAGCCCTTGTCGGCGGGGGTCAGTTCGTCGCTGGGGTCGGCGCCGACCGTGAAGGTCAGCGCACCCTCGGGCAGGGCTGCGGCCAGTCCGTCCAGCGGGGAGACGATCCGCTCCGGGAAGACGGTGGCGCTGCCGCCGCCGAGGACGCGGGCGTCGCGGGCGGCGGCGCCGATCAGGGCGACGGTGCGGCCGGCGGCGGAGTCGAGCGGGAGGGCCGGGCGTTCGCCGTCGACGGCCTCGTTGCGTACGAGGACGAAGCCGCGGGCGGCCAGCTCGCGGGCCAGTGCCTGGCCGTCGATGGCGGCCGGGAGCTCGTCGACGGCGGCGGGGGCGCCTTCCAGGATGCCGACGCGGGCGGCGAGGCGCAGGACGTTGCGCACGGCGTCGTCGACGGCGGACTCGGGGACCTCGCCGGCGCGGACGGCGTCGGCGAGCGGAGCCCCGTAGACGGTGACGGGGCCGGGCATGGCCACGTCCAGGCCGCCGAGGATGTCTCCGGTGGTGGAGCGGGCGGCCATCCAGTCGGAGACGTTGTAGCCGTCGAAGCCCCATTCGCCGCGCAGGACCTCGTTCACGAGGTAGCGGTGCTCGGTCATGGTCGTGCCGTTGACCCGGTTGTAGGCGGTCATGATGCCCCACGGGTGGGCGTTGGCGACGATGGCCTCGAAGGGGGCCAGGTACAGCTCGCGCAGCGGGCGCGGGGCGATGACGCTGTCGACCGTGAACCGCTCGGTCTCGGCGTCGTTGCCGACGAAGTGCTTGACGGTGGTGCCGACGCCGCCGTCCTGGACGCCGTTCACGTAGCCGCTGCCGACCGCGCCGGTGAGGTACGGGTCCTCGGAGTAGCACTCGAAGTGCCGGCCGCCGAGCGGGGAGCGGTGCAGGTTGACGGTGGGCGCGAGCAGGACGTGGACGCCCTTGCGGCGGGCCTCCTGGGCGAGGAGGCGGCCTGCCCGGCGGGCGAGCTCGGGGTCCCACGCGGCGGCGAGCGCGGTCGGGGAGGGCAGCGCGATCGACGGGTCGTCGGCGGTCCAGCGCACGCCGCGCACCCCGATGGGGCCGTCGGACATGACCAGGGACTTCAGCCCGATCCCGGGCACGGCGGGCAGGGACCACATGTCCTGGCCGGCCAGCAGCCGGGCCTTGGTGTCGAGGTCCAGCTTGCCCAGGGCCGTCTCTACGGCGTCGTTGCGGACCTGATCGGCATCGGTCACGGCCATGCCTCCTCATTGAGTGCGGGTGCGCTGTGCGGTGACCCCATGGTGGACCCGTTACCTGTAGAGCGGTAGGGTTCGTAACCTGTTCGTAATCGATTGATGTCGTACGGTCCTGCTGGCAGCTGTGAACGGAAGGGGTGGCGGGCGATGGTCAGGGCCAGGAGTGAGGAACGGCGCGCGGAGATCCTCCGCGCGGCCCTCGAAGTGATCGCCGAGCGCGGCTACCGGGGCGCGGCCCTCGGCACGGTCGCCGAGCGCGTGGGCCTGACCCAGCAGGGGCTGCTGCACTACTTCCCGACCAAGGAGGCGCTGCTGGTCGCGGTCCTGGAGGAGCGCGACCGCTGGGACACCGGCGGCGGCGCCCGTGCGATGGCCGATGCCTGGCGCCCGGATCTGCTGGCCTCGCTGGTGGAGTACAACGCCATGCGCCCGGGCATCGTGCAGACCTTCTCGGCGCTGCTCGGCGAGAGCGTCACCGACGGCCACCCGGCGCGGGAGTTCTTCGCCGAGCGGTACGCGCAGGTGCGCTCCGCGATGGCGGACGTGCTCCGCGCGGAGTACGGCGACCGGCTGCCCTCGGGCCTCACCCCCGACCAGGCGGCCCCGCTGCTGGCCGCCGTGATGGACGGCCTCCAGTACCAGTGGCTGCTGGCCCCGGAATCGGTGGACATGCCCGGCGCCTTCCGCGCCTTCCTGGACCTGATCCAGGGCTCCCGGGCCTGATCCGGGCTCCCGGGCCTGCGGCCGGCCCCGGGACCTGCGACCGGCCCCGGGCCCGGCCGGGGGCGCCGGCCGCGGGGCTGGCATGCTGGGCCGGGTGAAGATCGCCGCCGCGCAGCTGAGCTGCGTCCCCGCCGACCTGCCCGCCAACACCGTACGGGCGGCCGCGCTGGCCGTGCGGGCCCGGGAGGAGGGCGCCGGGCTGGTGGTGTTCCCCGAGCTCACCCTGACCGGCTACGAACTGGCCGCGCTCGGCGCCGATCCCGGGCTGTGGCTGGCCGACGCCGAGGATCCCCGGCTCGACCCCGTCCGCTCCACCGGGATCGCCACCGCCGTCAACGTCGCGCTGCGCACGGACGGCCCCCGGCCCGTCATCGCGACCCTGGTCCACGACGCGGACGGCGCGCACGTGACCACGTACGCCAAGCAGCACCTGTTCCGCCACGAGCAGGAGGTCTTCGCGGCGGGGACGGTTCCGGGCCGCTTCGAGCTGGGCGGGATCCGCTTCTCGCTGGGGATCTGCTTCGACAACCACTTCGCGGACGTGCCCGCGGCGGGCGCCGCGGCCGGCTGCCGGGTCCACCTGGCGAGCTCGCTCTACGGCACGGGCGACGGCGTCGCCGAGCGTGCGGCGGTCCACCCGGGGATCGCCCGGGACCACGGCATGTTCGTGGCCCTCGCCAACCACGTCGGACCCGCCGGGCCGTGGACGGGCTGCGGGGGCGCGGCCGTATGGGCTCCGGACGGGAGCCTGCTGGCCGAGGCGGACGTCCGCACGCCGTCCGTGGCCGTGGCGGAGATCCCGGCGGCGGTCCCGGCCGAGGCCCCCGCGGGCGGCCGCCACGGGGGCCGCTGACGGCGCGGGCCCCGGTCCGGCGGGCGTCCTGGGACGCACCTGCCGGGCCGGGGCCCGTTGTTCGGCCGGTCGGCGGATCAGCGGATCAGCGGACCTGGGTCACCCGTGGCTGGCGGGGGCTTTCGGTTCCGGGCTCGGGAAGGGCTCCGGAGAGGGCCGCCGGGCCCTGTGACCCGTCTGCCCCGGGCAGCAGTCCGGCCGGCGGGAGCACGGGCGGGGTGCCGGGCACCCGGTCCCGCATCAGTGCGGGCACCACGAGGGCGAACGCGGCCACGGTGTACAGGCCGGTCCAGAGCACCCAGCCGCCGGGCGGGGCCCAGTGCGCGGCGTACGGGATCACCGGGCCGCTGATCCCGACGGCGAAGCGGCGCAGGGTCCAGAAGAACGCCGCGGCGTTGCCCAGGGCGAGCAGGGGCAGGCAGTAGCCGACCAGCCTGCGCACGGGGAAGCCCTTCTCCGGCATCCGGCGGGCGATGATCAGCACCGCCATCAGCGGCAGGCCGACGGCGAAGGGCAGCAGGTAGCGGCCCTGCCAGACCAGGCCGATCTTCGACGCCTGCGAGGTCTGCCCGACCACCGGCACGATCACGATGGCGATCAGCATGGCGACGAGCGCCAGCGCTTCGCGCTTGCGGGCGTACACCAGCCCCAGCACGGTGACGACCGCGATCACGCCGAGCCAGACGTACCAGGTGACGACCGGCGCCGGGGTGTCCAGCCAGCCGAAGTAGCCGAGCATCTGCTCAACGTACATCTCGGAGGCCCCGAGGGTGCGGCGGGCCGCTTCCGTCGTGGTGAGGTACTTGGGGATCCTTATGACCGAGTTGTCGGGGTGCGCGGCCGCCCACGCGAGCGCGCCGACCGTGGCGAGGCCGAGCAGCCCCGTCCAGAGCCACATCGCCTTGCGGCGGAGCACCGAGCGCAGCACTCCGCGCTCGGCCAGCAGGAGGCCGAAGCAGACCGCGCCCGCGAACCAGATCAGTCCGAGCGGCCGGATGTTGATCAGCACCAGGGCGCCGACGCCGACCCGGGCGAGCCTGCGATTGAGCAGGCGCCCGTCGGGCGACATGAGGATCGACAGCAGACCCGTCCACACCAGGATTCCGGCGGCGATCTCCCCACCGCTGGGGTTGACCATGCCCGCCATGAACAGGGCCATGGGCGTCGCCGCCGTGAACACGCCGAGCAGGGCGACCGAGCGTCCGCGCCGCCATTCGGAGGCCGTCACCACGGCACTGGCCAGCAGCAGCGAGCAGAACAGCGCCGACATGAGGCGCATGAGGTAGAGGCCCTTGGTGCCCTCGACGAGCAGGCTCGGCCAGCCGGTCAGCAGGTAGTACGCCGGGTGGTAGCGGCCGGCGGCGGTGGGGACCTCGACGACCTTGTCCGAGGTCCCGATGGCGGGCGCGCAGGAGGCCGGGGTGCCCGCGTGCCAGGCGTAGCACTCGTGGTGCTTGGGGAGTTCCGAGTACCACTCCGGGAGCTGGACGCCGGTCTCGGCGAAGTCGCCCTTGATGCCCGCGACCTTGTGCGGAACCATCACCTCGGAGCCGTTGATCTGCCCCCGGGCGACGGCCGCCGCCCGGATGAAGTGGGCGTGCTCGTCGGGCGAAGCGCCGAGCGGCGTCGCTGCCGACCAGCTCGCCGCGATGGTGAAGAAGAGGACGAAGCTGACGGCCCAGAGCCTCTTGGGGGTCCGGGCCGACCAGTCGGCCAGCCGCGTCAATGCGGAGATCATGTCGTCCTCGAGATCATCTGATGTATGTCAGCCAAGTCTGATCGCCGTCCTTGGAGCACTTGTGCTCGGGGGCGAATTGGGGGCACTTTCCGTTCATCTGCCGAATCGTGTGTGACACGTAGGGCAGGATCCGGTAGGTCCCGTCCTGGGCCGGCATGTACCGGTCGGCCATCGAGGACGACACCGTTCCGAGGAGGAGCAGCAGGGCGCACAGGGTCCCGATGACGGCCCCCTCCCGGCCCGGCAGGCCCCGGCCCCGTACGGCCGTGGCGTCACCATTGTCCAATGTGCGCCGTTCGGCCAGCCGCTGCGACACCAGGTGGGCGACGAGCGCGGCCAGGATGAGGCCGCAGTACAGCAGCTGGTTGTTGGTGCGGGTGTAGAGCTGGACGGTCTGCGTCTCGTACCCGTGCGAGGCGATGTACATCCGCATCAGCCAGGCGGAGACGAACATCGCCGTGATGGTGACCACCATCGGCTTGCGCAGTCCCAGCCAGATCGCGATGCCGAGACAGATGAAGGTCACGAGGGCGAACAGCCCGACCCCGCCGAACTCGCCGGGCGGCGGCCAGTCGCCGACCTTGCCCGGCATGTCCGTGCGCCACATCAGGTAGTAGGCCGGGTCGGTGAAGGTGTCGAACCGGAAGTTGTAGTCCTTGGTCTCCTGGCCCTCGGTCAGCATGACCACCAGGTACTGCCCGGCCACGGCCATGAAGGCCGCCAGGGTGACGCCGAGGAAGGCTGCGCCCTTGGCCCGGCCGGTCTTCCAGGGGAAGTACAGGACGGCGGCGAAGAAGACGCCGGCCGCGCTCCACAGGAACCAGCCGGAGTACGTGAGGAAGAGCACACCGATCAGCGCGCCGAAACCGGCGGCCTTGAGCAGCAGGGGCCGCCAGTTCTCGGTGCCGCTGCGGCGCAGCGCCACCACCAGGGCCACCAGGACCGGGACCAGGACCACGAGGACCGTCTGGGCGTACGGCTTGTACGCGTCGATCAGCGCGAAGGCCGGTACGACGCCGAAGGCCAGCGCACGCAGCGGGCTCAGCAGCATCCGCCAGGCGAGGTAGACGCACGGCCCGAAGAAGGCGGCCCCGAGGATCTGGAGGTCCTTGAAGGCGTAGGCGGTGTTGCCGCCGTGGAACCACTCCGCGTAGTAGCCGAGGGTGTAGAGCGGTGCGGGCGGGTAGACCGGGGAGCCCGAGGGCTTCCCGTTGGCGACCGCCTGGGCCCACTCGACGATCCGGCCGCTGTCGCCGTTGAGGCCGAACATCGGCCACGGGGTGCCGTGGAGCGCCACCACCGCACCCGCCGCGACGAACCCGCTGGCCAGGCCGGCGAAGGCGGCCGCGGAGATCCGGGTGGTCAGGTCGAAGTGCCGGCCGCCGCGCAGCCGCATCGCGAGGACGACGGCGGCTATGACGACCAGACCGAGCAGGGCGAACCGGAACTGGATCGCGGCGAGACCGCTGACCTGTGCGATGCGGTCCAGCGGGTCGAGCCGGAAGCCCACGGCCATGACCGGGAGGATGAGCGCGCAGGCGAAGGCCACCGCGGCTTCGACGAGCAACAGGGCGCCCCGGGAGCGGAGCACGCCACGTGCGGGACCCGAAACGGGCCGGGCGCGCGTCGCAGGCCCGCTCGTGGGACCCGAGCGCACAGGCTCCAGCCCCTCGGTACTGACTCTCACGTGAAAGATGTCCCTACTGCTGGTCGGTGCACAGCGCCGTGGCCGTCGTCTCTCAGCAAGGCACTGTCCGGCTCGGACCCCGAGCAACCGATGCTCCGGACAAGGACGCGGACTCTAGGACGGTGGGGGACAGCTTTGAATCTTGCCGCCGGTCATCCTATCGGGTGGCGCAGGAGCGCTGCGGAGTCCCGGGAGATGCCGCACGCCCCCGGGCAGGGCCGCGTACGGGTGGACGCCGGTCGGGTGTCGGCAAGAACACCGCTCCGGAACCCGCGGGGAAACAGGGCCCGGGCCGCCCGGAAAAGGGCCCGTGGGGGCCCTGGGCGGGGCTCTGGAGCACTCCGCCACCCCGCCCCCGGGGGCGGGGTGCCACCCCGGCCCCAGAGGGTGCCACAGGGCCTGTCAGTCACCCCCAACACCCTATCTGACCTGGGCTTTTACCGTATGGACCGATAAAATCAGGGACAGCTGAAAGGGGTTCTGATGGACCGGAACATACGCAGTGTCGACGACGTGCTCGCCCTCATGGACGGGCTCTTCGCACCGGAGGCCGACCGCTGGACGGCCGGCGGTTCCGCTTGGTGGGACGGCTTCTACGCGGACCGCGAGCGGCCGGTGCCCTTCTTCGCGGCGAAGCCCGACGAGAACCTCGTCTCCGTCCTCGACCTCGGTCTGGTCCCCGCGGGCGGCCGCGCCCTGGACCTCGGCTGCGGACCGGGCCGCAACGCCCTGCACCTGGCCGCCCGGGGCTTCGAGGTGGACGCCGTCGACCTCTCCCCGACGGCCCTGGCCTGGGCCGGGGAGCGCGCCCGGGCCGCGGGGGCCCGGGTCCGCTTCCATCACGGGGACGCCTTCGGCGCGGCCGGCGCCGGGCTCGCGGGCCCGTACGACCTGATCTACGACTCGGGCTGCTTCCACCACCTGCCGCCGCACCGCCGGGTCAGCTACCTGGCCCTGCTGGACCGGCTGCTGGCCCCGGGCGGCCGCTTCGCCCTGACCTGCTTCGCCTCGGGCGCCATGGGTTCCGAGCTGTCCGATGCGGAGTTCTACGGCCGGGCACGGCTCGAAGGCGGGCTCGCCTACACGCCGCAGGCCCTGCGCTGGATCTTCGAGGACCTCACCGAGGTGGAGCTGCGCCGGATGAACGAGGAGCCGGAAGCCTCCGGTTCCTTCGGGAGGGCCTTCCTGTGGACGGCGCTGTTCCGCCGCCCGGAGTGAGGGACCGGCCCCGGCCTCACACGGTGACCGGCCGGACGGCCCCGGGGAGCAGGTGCTTCGCGCCCCAGGCCCCGAGGGCCTCCAGGGCCCCGTTCAGCTCGCGGCCCAGCGGGGTCAGCGAGTACTCCACGCGCGGCGGGACCTCCTCGTAGACCTCGCGGTGGACGATGCCGTCCGTCTCCAGCTCGCGCAGCTGGGCCGCGAGCACCTTCTCCGAGACCCCCGGGACCAGGCGGCGCAGTTCGCCGAAACGGCGCGGGCACTGCTCCAGCTCCCACAGGACCGACACCTTCCACTTGCCGTCGATCACGGACATCGCCGCGGCGATCCCGCAGTGATCCGCCCCCGGCCGCTGCGCCATTGCCATCGCGCACCCCTCCCCACCTGGTCGCTCACCTCGGGGTAACCACCCACTCCGAAGTGCGTACTTGAGCACCTGAAGGCCCTCGACCAGGCTAAACGGCATGACCGACACCAGCACGAAGCACGATGCGCAGACCATCGCGAACCCCGTTGTCCGAGCCGCTGCGAACGCCGCCGCGAAGACCCCGCTCACCCTCCTCGGACTCGGTGCCATGGGCACCGCCCTCGCCCGCACCTGGCTCGCCGCCGGGCACCCCCTCACCGTCTGGAACCGCACCCCCGGCAAGGCCGCGGCCCTCGCGGCCGAAGGCGCCCTCGTCGCGGCGAGCCCCGCCGAGGCGGTGGCCGCGAGCGGCCTGATCGTGGTGTGCCTGCTGGACCACGCCGGCGTGGGCTCGGCCCTGGAGGGCCTGGACCTCACCGGCAAGGACCTGGTCGACCTGACCACCGGCACGCCCGCCGACGGCCGCGCCCGGGCCGCATGGGCCCGGGAGCGCGGGGCCCGGTTCCTCGACGGCGGGATCATGGGCACCCCGTCGATGATGGGCACCCCCGCGGCGGGCGGGTACGTCTTCTACAGCGGCTCCCCCGACCTGTTCGGGGAGCACCGCAGCACGCTGGAGGTCCCGGCCGGCGCCCGCTTCGTCGGCTCCGACCCCGGCCACGCGGCCCTGCACGACGTGGCACTGCTGAGCGCGATGACCGGGCTGTTCGCCGGGATCTCGCACGCCTACGCGCTGATCGGGGGCGAGGACGTCTCGCCGAAGGACCTGGCTCCGCTGCTGGCCGAGTGGCTGGGGGCGATGGGCTTCTTCGCGGGCGCCGCCGCCGAGCGGCTGGTCTCCGGGGACTTCACCTCGGGCGTCGAATCGAACCTGGCCATGCAGGTCACGGGGAGCGCCACCTTGCTGAGGACCGCCGCGGAGCAGGGGGTCAGCACCGAGCTGATCGGTCCGTACCTGGACCTGATGCGGGAGCGCCTGGCCGCCGATCCGGCGGCCCACGCGGGCGAGGACAACGCCGGGGCGATCACCCTGCTCAGGCGCTGAGCCGCTTGCCCCGCACCTGAGTCCGGCCCTGGACCCGTGCCGGGTCCTGGGGCTGTGCCGGGTCCTGGGGCTGTGCCGGGCCCTGCTCCGGCTGCCGGGCCGCACCGTGGCCCTCGCCCTCGCCCGGTCCGTCCCCGTCGCCGTCACCCTCGCCCACCAGGTCCCGGACCATCAGGGTCGCCCCGGCCACGGCGCCGGGCATCAGGAACACGGCGACGAGCGGGACCAGGAAGGACAGCACGAGCGGCACCCCGAAGCCGAGCGCCAGCATCCGCCGTCCGCGCAGCAGCGCGAGCTGCTCGGTGAGCTGGATCCGTCGGCGCATCAGGGCGACGGAGGTGAGCTCCTGGGCGAGGAAGAAGCCGGAGACGCAGAAGCCCAGGACCGGGACCACGGTCTGTCCGATCACCGGGACGAAGCCCAGCGCGAAGAGCAGGATGCCGAAGAGCAGCACCCGGCCCAGGATCCGCAGGCTGTCCCGGGCGGAGATCCACAGCTCCTGTGCGAGCGTGAGGCCCGACTCCGGGACCTCGCCGCCCTCGGTGCGGTCGACCTGCTCGGAGAGGGACTCGTAGAACGGCTGGCCCACGAGCAGGGTCACGGCGGTGAAGGTGATCACCGCGAGGAAGAGCCCGAGGCAGAAGACCAGGGCGGTCAGGAAGCCGCGGAAGAGCCCGAGCCACGGGGAGGACCAGCCGTCGGCGAAGGGGGTCGCCCAGGCGGTCAGGTCGTCGGCGCCGTAGCCGAGGCCGATGAGGGCGCCCGCGTACAGCACCAGGGAGACGAGTCCGGGCAGCAGCCCGAAGCCCAGCCAGCGGCCGTGGCGCAGTACCCATCGCTGTCCGGCCAGCAGATAGCCGAATCCCCCCGCAAGATCACGCATGGTCCCAGTTTAGGGCGGGGGCCCGGGGGCGGAAGACGCCGGGCACGGCGAAGGCCGCACCCCGGTGCCTGGGTGCGGCCTTCGATGTACGGACGTACCGGATGAACCGGTACGAGCCGGTCGGCGGGTCGGAGATCAGACCGCGAGCTCGACCGTGATGTTGCCGCGGGTCGCCTTGGAGTACGGGCAGACCTGGTGGGCCTTCTCGATGAGGTCCTTGGCGGTGGCCGCGTCCACGTTCGGGATGGAGGCCGTGATCTTGACGATGATGCCGAAGCCGTCGTCGTTCTTGCCGATGCCGACCTCGGCGGTGACCGTGGAGCCGGTGATGTCGGCGTTCTCGTTGCGGGCGACGACGCCGAGCGCACCCTGGAAGCAGGCGCTGTAGCCGGCGGCGAACAGCTGCTCGGGGTTGGTGCCCTCGCCGCTGCCACCGAGCTCCTTCGGCGGGTTCACGACGACGTCGAGGCGGCCGTCGTTGGTGGCGACGCGGCCGTCACGGCCGTTCTCGGCGGTGGCAACAGCGGTGTACGCGACGTCGGACTGCTGGATGGACATGTAAGAAGATCCTCCTGGTAATCGCCGGGACTCGCGCCCACGCGTCACGGCGGTGTGGAGTGAGCCTAACCGGTGAAAGAAACGATCATCTTTCCGGTGTTGTCCCCGCGCAGCATTCCGAGGAAGGCGTCGGTGGCGTTCTCCACTCCCCGCACGACCGTCTCGTCGGCGACGAGCTGCCCGGAGCGCAGCCAGCCGGCCACGTCCTCGACGAACTGCGGCTGCAGTCCGGCGTGGTCCCCGACGAGGATGCCCTGCAGGCGCAGCCGCTTGCCGATGACGAGGGCGAGGTTGCGCGGGCCGGGCACGGGCTCGGTGGCGTTGTACTGGGCGATGGCCCCGCACAGGGTGGCCCGGCCGTGGACGTTGAGGGAGGAGATGGCGGCCTCCAGGTGGTCCCCGCCGACGTTGTCGAAGTAGACGTCGATGCCCTCGGGCGCGGCGTCCTTCAGCTGCTGGGCGACGGGGCCGCCCTTGTAGTTGAAGGCGGCGTCGAAACCGTACTTCTCCGTGAGGAGGGTCACCTTCTCGTCGGAGCCGGCGGAGCCGATCACCCGGGAGGCGCCCTTGATCTTCGCGAACTGGCCGACGAGGCTGCCGACCGCTCCGGCGGCGCCGGAGACGAAGACGGAGTCGCCCTCCTTGAAGGAGGCGACCTCGAAGAGCCCGGCGTAGGCCGTCAGACCCGGCATGCCGAGGACGCCGAGGTAGGCGGAGAGCGGGGCGAGCGAGGCGTCGACCTTGGTGGCGTGCTTGGCGTCCACGTCCGCGTACTCGCGCCAGCCCAGGCCGTGCAGCACGTGGTCGCCGACCGCGAAGCGCTCGTCGGCGGAGGCCACGACCTCGCCGACCGCGCCGCCGTCCATGGGCCGGTCGAGCTGGAAGGGCGGGACGTACGACTTCACGTCGTTCATCCGGCCGCGCATGTACGGGTCCACGGACATGTGGAGGTTGCGCACCAGAATCCGGCCGGCGGCGGGCTCGGCGACGACCGGCACCTCGCGCAGGGCGAAGTCCTCGGCGACGGGCCAGCCCTGCGGACGGCGGACGAGGTGCCACTCACGGCTGACGGCGGGGATCTCGGACATGCGTCACTCCTGGGGAGGGGGAAGAGTGCAGGGAAAAGGTGCAGGGGAAAGAGCAAAATGCTTCAGAACGTGAAACAACCATGCGCCTGGATATTTCATGTTGTCAAGTAAATGGGTACGCTTGGGTGCATGCCCAGCCGTCGCGCAGATCCCCTGACCCTCGAAGTCGTCGAGCTCATCGGCGACGTCGTGACCCGCTACCACCAGGAGTACGAGCACGCGGCCTCCAGCCACCAGCTCACCGGCGCCCAGGCCCGCGTGCTGAACCTGCTCTCCCTGGAGCCGATGCCGATGCGCAAGATCGCGCAGAAGCTGCGGTGCGAGCCCTCGAACATCACCGGCATCGTGGACCGCCTGGAGACCCGCGGACTCGTCGAGCGCCGCCCCGACCCGGCCGACCGCCGGGTGAAGCTGGCCGCGCCCACCGAGGAGGGCCTGCAGACCGCCGACCGGCTCCGCGCGTCCCTGGACTTCGCCCGGGAGCCCCTGGCCGGGCTCTCCCCGGCCGAGCGCGCGGTCCTGCGGGACCTGCTCAGGCGGATGCTGGGCTGAGCCCGCGGGCCGCCGGCGGAACCCTCAGCAGAAGAACCACCAGCAGTCGGTCGGCGTGGGCTTCGGGGTCGGCTTCTTGGAGGGCTTCGGCCTGGACGGCCCCTTCGACGTCGCGCTCCCGCTCGGAGTCGCGGAGCCCCCGGAGGACGAGGCCGTCGGCGCCGGAGACGTGGGCCGTACGCCCTGACCCGCCCCGGAGGCGCTGCGTGACGGCCCCGCCGGCCCGGAGGAGGAGACGGAGGCGGACGGTCCCGCACTGGAGGCTCCCGCAGCCGCGCCGGTCCCGCCCGGCTTCGTACCCCCGGACGTGGCCTTGGCCGGGCCGGTGGTCCGCCCCTTCGCCGGAGCCGTGCCCGAGGGCGCGGCCGGATCCCCCGTCAGGCCCGGCAGCGGAGCCGGCTCCGCGGGACCCGCGTCGTCGGTCAGCATCACCGTCGCCGCCCGGTCGGTGCGCTCCCCGTCGGCCGTCAGCCGGGCCAGGCCCAGGGTGACGCCGGCGGCGAGCAGCAGCCCGAGGCCCACGGTGAGCGCGGTCCGGCGGCGTCGGCGGTGCCCGGCGCGGCGGCGGTCTGCGGCGCGGCCCCGCCCCTGTCCGCGGCCCCGGCCTTCGCCCGCTTCCGCGGACAGCACGACCAGCGAGTCGGCGTACACGTCGGCGAGCGCGGCCGGGTCGCTCCCGAACGCGGCGGCGGAGCCGGGGGCGGCGGGCGCGGCGGATGTCAGCCGTTCGGCCGGGGTCCCGCATCCGGCGCACGCCAGCGCACCGTTGAGGTACCTGCGGCAGGCGATGCAATAGTCCATGGCGCCCCGCAGGCTACGCGTTCGCCCGCAACGGCCGTATACCGGGATCGTGAGGATCCTGTGTGGAAGGGTGGGGTTCCATGACGAGGACGCCGGGCACACCGCCCCCGACCCCGGGCCCCTTCGGCCCCGCCGGCTTCCAACTGGTGCTGCTGCGCCGGATGGCGGACTTCCGGCCGGAGCTCGCCGAGGAGGCCCGCCGGCGGCTCGGCGCCTCCCCGGCCGAGCAGCGGGAGGCCAACAAGCGCTGGCAGGCCATGGTGCGCTCCCCCCGGTCGCGGGGCTCCCTGGCCCGCTACCGCTCGGTGCTCGGCCCGCCCGAGGCCGTCTCCTCCCGCACGATCGGCGATCTGACGTGCGAGGCCCTGCTGTGGCCGGTGCCGCTCTGGCCGGACCTGCGCTTCGAGGTGCTCGCCGCGCCGGACGGGGCCGTCTGGAACGAGTGGCTGGTCCGGGCCCCGGGGGCGCCCAGTCCCGTACTGGAATCGCCGGACGACCTGCTGCCCTGGTCGGCGACGGTCGACGAGGTGGCCCGGGCCTTCGGCCCCGTCCGCCCGATGGAGGGCTCCGCGCCGACGCGGTGGCGGCTGGCGTTCACCGCGTCGGGGCGGGCCTGCGTCGCGGAGTTCACGTACGGCCTGCTCCAGGAGGTCACGGTGGCTGAGCCGGCCGCCCCCTCCCAGGAGCGGACGGTGGCGGAGCCGCCCGCCCCTTCCTAGGAGCGCAGGAAGGCTCGTACGCCCGCCGAGGTGGGGTCGTCCCCGAGCAGGTCGTTGTGCTTGAGGCAGCCGACCGGGGTGTTCGTCGCCCCGGTGAGCGGGACGCTGTCGTCGGGGTTGATGACCTCGTCGCAGTTCGACCAGAAGGTGGCGTACCGCACCGTGCCGGGGGTCTCGTCGCCGGAGTTCAGGTTCTTCACCACATAGGAGCCGGGGGTCATGTCCCGGCAGGCCTGGTCCCACAGGGCGCAGGCCCAGGCGGTGGAGGTGCCGCGGTTGGGGCCGGCGAGGGAGACCCAGTGGTCGACGTAGGGGGCGCCGCCGCCGAACTTCACGTACCAGCGGGTGACCAGCGAGCCGAAGGAGTGGGCGACCAGGTCCACCCGGGCGGCGCCGGTCTGCCGCCGGACCTCGTCCACGTAGGCGGCGAGGCGTCCCGAGAGGACCTCGTTGACGGACTGGTGGGTGTCGTAGCCGAAGGAGAAGAGCTCTGAGTCGGCGTACCCGTCGGCGCGCAGGTCCTCGCGCAGGGATCCCCAGACGCCGGGGTCGGCGTTGTAGCCGTGCACGAAGACCACCGGATTGCGCGCCGCGGCCGCGGCCCGACCCGGGGCCGGAGTCGGGGCCGGAGCCCGGCCCGAGGCCTGGGCCGGGAGCGCGGGCGCCGCGAGCAGCACCAGGCAGAGCGTCAGGAGGGCGAGCAGTCGCTGGCGGACCGTCAGCATCGAGTCCCCTTTACCTTGTTACGCACGAGTAGCAGGATCGGTGCGGGCATGGTCGCGCCTGGCGTCGCAGAATTCCACCCCCGTGCAGCACTCACCGGCGCCCCTCGTGACCCTTCCGTATCTCAAGACACCCCCCACCCGGAGCATCAAATCGGGCAATACGGGTAATTCACCCGAGAAGATACGAAGTGTGACCGGCGTCCGCCGGTCTTCTTGCGTCAGCGCTCTCGGGAGGATCTGCCGTGACCGTCAGTCTTGAGCAGTTGCGCCGCTGCCACGTGGCCGTCGACCTCGGAGCGGCCAGGACCCGCGTCTACGTCAAGGGCCTCGGCCTGGTCGTGGACGAGCCCAGCGTCGCCGCCGTGAACACCCGGACCGGTGCGCTCATCGCCGTCGGCACCTTCGCCGAACGGATGACGGGCCGCACGCCCGACTACATCCGCGTGGTCCGCCCGGTCTCCGGCGGCACCGTCGTGGACATCGAGATGGCCCAGCGCATGCTGCGCCACCTCCTCGGCGAGAAGCTGCGGCGCGCCCTGCGCCGCAAGCCCCGGCTGCGGGCCGCCGCCTGCACCCCGCACGACGCCGACCCGCTCGCCCAGCGCGCGGCGGTGGAGACGATGGTCGGACTCGGCGCCCGGCGCGTCGAACTCGTCGACACCCTGATCGCGGCGGCCGTCGGCTGCGGGCTGCCCGTGGAGCAGCCGACCGCGACCATGATCATGGTGTGCGGGGCCGCCGCCACCCAGGTCGCCGTCCTCTCCCTCGGCTCGATCGTCACCGCCGTACGGATCCCCGTCGGCGGCGAGGCCATCGACCACGCCGTGGTCCAGCACCTGCGCCACGCGCACGAGCTGATGCTGCCCAGCCAGGCCGTACGACCGCTCCAACTCGCCCTGCACGGCAACGGCATCACCGCCGGCGGACCCACCTCCACCCTCATCCACGGCCGCGACGTGGCCACCGGCCTCGCCCGCTCCGTCCACGTGGACACCGCCGCCGTCCGCGACGCCATCCACACCCCGCTGACCGCCGTGCTCGACGGCATCGGCAAGGTGCTGCGCGACTGCCCGCCGGACCTGGTGGCCGACCTGACGGACCGAGGGATCATGATGGTGGGCGGCAGCGCCTTGCTGCCGGGCCTGGACCAGATGCTCCGCGATGCCACCGGGATGCCCGTGGCCATCGCCGAACGGCCGGACATCTGCGCCGTACTGGGCCTCGGCATGATGCTCGAAGGGAAGATCGCCCCCATGGTTCTGAACCCCCTGGCCGAATGACGGACGCCGAGCCCTCCCCGCCGGCCCCCGGGGACGGGAGGGACGTCGCCGCCCGCCAGGCCGCCAGCCTGCCCGTGCTCCTGGAGGCGGTCCTCAGCGTCGGTTCCGAACTCGAACTGCGGACCACCCTCCAGCACATCGTGGATTCGGCGACCGAGCTGTGTGCGGCACGGTACGGAGCGCTCGGGGTCATCGACCCCGAGCGCGCCCGGCTGACCGAGCTGTTCACCGCCGGGATGACCGAGGCCGAGCGGGCCGCGATCCCCCACCTGCCGGACGGCCGCTGCGGCCTGCTCGGAGCCCTGATCAACGATCCGCGCCCGCTCGTCCTGGAGGACCTGAGCCAGGACCCCCGCGCGGCGGGCTTCCCGCCGGGGCACCCCCCGATGAAGGGCTTCCTCGGCGTCCCCATCCGGGTCCACACCGAGGTCTTCGGCAACCTCTACCTCACCGACAAACAGGGCGGCGGCCCGTTCACGGACGAGGACCTCGCACTGCTGCGCGTCCTGGCCTCGCAGGCGGGGATAGCGATCGGCAACGCCCGGCTGTACGAGACCGCGCGCCGCCGGGAGCGATGGATCGAGGGCGCCGCCGCCGTGACCACCACCCTGCTGGCGGGCCGCCCTGCGGCGGACGCGCTGATGTGCGTGGCCGAACGGGCCCGGCTGCTCGCCGACGCCGCGGCCGGGGTCGTCCTCCAGCCGACCCCCGAGGGCGGCATGGAGATCGTGGCCGCCTCCACGCAGGGGGACCCCGGCGATCTCGTCGGCACGGCCATCGCCCCGGGCTCCGCGGTCCTGGAACAGCTCCTGGGCGGAGAGCCGGTCTTCATAGAGGATTCGGCGACGGACCCCCGGATGACCACCCACGTACGGGAGCGCTTCGGCCCCAGCATGATGCTGCCCCTCCAGAGCGGCGGGCAGCTCATCGGCACGCTCGCCCTGCCGCGCGAGCGCGGCGGCCCCGCCTACGACGCGGTCGACCGGCTGCTCGCCTCGCAGTTCGCCTCCCAGGCCGCACTGGCCCTGGTCCTGGCGGACGCCCAGCACGACCGCGAGCAGCTGGCCGTCTACGAGGACCGCGACCGCATCGCCCGCGACCTCCACGACCTGGTGGTGCAGCGGCTGTTCGCCACGGAGATGATGCTGGAGAGCACCCGGCGGCGCTCCGCGAAGGCACCCGCCGGGGACACGGTCGGCGAGGAACTCGGCCGGGCCGTGGACGAGCTCGACTCCACCATCCAGGAGGTCCGCACGGCCATCTTCGCCCTCCAGCAGCCCCCGACGGACGCGCCGACCACCTTCCGGGGCCGGGTCCTCCGGGAGACCGGCGGGGCGGCGGTGCTGCTGGGCTTCCAGCCGTCGGTGCACTTCGCGGGCACGGTGGACGCGCTGCTCCCCGATGCGGTGGCGGGAGACCTCCTCTCCGCCCTGCGCGGCGCGCTGGCGGCGGCGCACCGGCGGGCGGAGGTCACCTCCATCGACGTCGAGGTCGACGCGGTCCCCACCCGGGTCCGCCTCACCGTCTCCGACGACGGCCGCACGGAATCGGGCACCCGGGGCACCACCCTGACCTGGGAAGCCCCGCTCTGACGCTGCGCGGGCGCCGGGTGCCCTGCGGGGCTGATCTTGCCCGGCCGGGGCTGGTTTGCCGCGCAGCGGCACAATCCAGCCCCTCCGGCGTTTGAGGAGCGGGGTCTGGGGCGGAGCCCCAGGGGGTCCGGGGCGCAGCCCCGGGGAACGGGCGAAGGGCGGGTCGGGGACTTCGCCCCCGCAGGGCAGACGCACCCGCACCGCGCGAGCCACGCCCCAGCGCAGGGCCCGTACGCTGGCGGCGTGACGACCCGCCCCTCGGCCCGCGCCGCCATCGCCTCCGCCACCGACCCCGGCAGCTTCACCGAACTCCCCGCCCCACCAGGGGACTCCGCCCCCGACGGCCCCCTCGGCTGGGCCGGCTACGACGACTCCCGCGCCCGCGCCACCGCCCGCACCGGCGAGGAGGAGTCCGTCGTCACCGGCACCGCCCGCATCGGCGGCCGCGAAGCCGCCGTGATCGCCTTCGAGTTCGGCTTCCTGGGCGGTTCCCTCGGCCACCGCACCGGTGACCGCCTGGAGGCGGCCTACACCCACGCCCGCACCCACCGGCTCCCCCTGGTCTCCCTCATCGCCACCGGCGGCTCCCGCATGCAGGAGGGCATGCTCGCGCTGACCCAACTGCAGCGCGTGGCACGCCAGTCCGCCCTCACCCGGGCCGCGGGCCTCCCGCAGATCGCCGTTCTGCGCGACCCCACGACCGGCGGCGGCTGGGCCACCCTCGGAGCGGGGGCCGACGTGATCCTCGCGCTGCCCGGGGCGCAGGTCGGGTTCGCCGGGTCCCGGGTGCGGCCGCCGGACGCGGATCCGGCCGCCTACACCGCCGAGGGGCAGTACGCCGCCGGGCACGTGGACGCCGTCGTCCCCGCCGCGGAGCTCGCCGCGACCCTGGCGGCCTGGCTCGGGGTGTTCGCCGCGCCCCGGTCCGCCGAGCCGGTGGAACCTCCCGCCGCGCTGGCCGACGTAGGGCTGCCGCCGACGGGATGGGACGCCGTCCGGCAGGCCCGGCACCCCGGCCGGCCGCGCGCGGGGCGGTACCTGGACGCGTACTTCGAGCTCCGGCTGCCCCTGTCGGGCGACCGGGCGGGCGGCACCGACCCCGGGATGCTGTGCGGGTTCGGGCTCCGGGAGGGCCGGGCCGTGGCCTACGCCGCCCAGTGCGGCACCGCCACCCGCCCGGCGGGGTACCGCACCGCGGCCCGCGTCGTGCGGCTCGCGGACCGGCTCGGAATCCCGGTGCTCACCCTCGTGGACACCCCCGGCGCGGCCAACGACGCCGCCGCCGAGCACGCGGGCGCCGGCGCGGCCATCGCGGACGCCTTCGCGGCGCTCGCCTCGGCCGCGGTCCCCGTGACCACCCTCCTCATCGGCGAGGGCGGCTCGGGCGGGGCCCTGGCCCTGGCGGCGCACGGCAACACCTGGGTCACCCCGGACAGCTACTTCTCGGTGATCGCCCCCGAACTGGCGGCGGCCATCCTCAAGCGCCCCCCGGAGTCGGCCCCGGCCACGGCGGACCAGCTGCGCGTCCGCCCCCAGGACCTGGTCGCCCTGGGGGTCGCCCGCGGCATCGTCGCCACCGCGAAGGAAGAGAAGGAAGACACCCCCTAGCGGCCCCAGCTCCGCGCCGGCAGCTTCACGTCCACCCGGTACAGCCGGGTGATCTGCTGCGCCAGCTCGTTGTCGTCGCTGGTCAGGAGCAGCCGCACCCGACCGTGCCCGCCGCGGCCGTCGCGCTTGTCGCCCTCACCGTAGGACGTGACCACCATGCCCTCGACGTTGTCGACCAGCGGGTGGTTCTGCGGCAGCTTGGACGGCGCGCCCAGCGTCGGGCAGCCGTCCAGGTCCCCGATCAGCGTCTTGCGCGCGGTGCGCAGCCGCGGTCCCTCGGCCAGCGCCGCCACCTTCGAGGTGTCCGTGGCGCCCAGGGGGTCGGCGACGTACAGCCGCACCGTGATCTTGAACTGCTGGGTGAAGCCGCGCTCCAGCACGATCAGCCGGCCGTCGCGGGTGGGCGCGAGCTCCACCAGCCCGTGTCCGGAGTCCACGGGGTACGCGTACTGCCGCCCCAGGACGAACTCCCCGTTGCGGCCGTGCCGTTCCCAGGTCTGGATCCGCTGGAGCGTCCGCCCCTGCGCGTCCTTGCCGTCTCCGGCGAGCACGCCTTCGACGCCGGCGACGAGGGTGTCGCCCCCGGGCAGCAGGGTCAGGGATTCGAAGGTCTGGTTGACGGTGGCCCGGCCCGCGGGCGCGAGCTTGAAGGCGTCGGGGATCGGGAGCGAGCCCAGCACCTCACCGGTGCGGGAGTAGCGGCGGATCGCGGGGGTGGTCTCGTCCGTCACCAGGTAGCTGCCGTCGCGGTCGACGACGATCCCCTCGGAGTCGAGGGCCTTGCCCGCGCCGTCGGTCAGCGGCAGCCGGGCGGTGGCCGTCGCCGTCGGGGTGTCGCCGCGGCCCACCTTCAGCTTGTACAGGGCCGACTTGTCGGAGACCGCGGCGATCGTGCCGTCCCGGTCCACCGCGAGTCCGGAGAGCCCGCCGACCAGCTTCCCGTCGATGAGGGTCTTGTCGAGGGAGTCCGAGTACCCGGCGACCGAGAGGTACGGGGAGCAGGAACGGTCCCCCTTCGGCACCGAGGGGGCCGCGAGGGCCTGCGGAACGAGAGCTCCGGAGAGCGCGGCGGTGGCCGCGGCGGTGGCGACGAGCGTACGAAGGCGCATGAAAGGCCTTCCTCCTGGATCAGATGAGGAGATGCGAAGCGGGGGCAGCGAGGGGTGACTTCCGAACTGTCATATGGCGAATCGAAAGAAAAAGGAAGACCCGGCAACACAAGGGCAACGAACCCGCCAACTTCCCTTCACACTCCCGCAGATCGGGCGAGCCTTCCCGGGCCGACCCCCACGTGCCGCCCGAAGTGCCGGGTCGGGTGCGCCCGGTCGCAGAACCCCGCCGCCACGGCCGCCGTGTCAGGAACGTACAAGACCGTCCGGTGCGCGCCCCGGCAGTCTGCCGGTATGACGACACGCGAGAGCACGCACGAGAACACGCCCGGGAACATGCACGAGAACACGCCCGGGAGCGCACCCGCGAGCACGCACGGGAACGGTCGCCCGTCGGCGCACGGCGTGGTGAACATCGCGGAAAAACTGGCCGGTTTCACCGAGCAGTGGGCCCCGCACCGGATCGCCCGGGTCAACGACTACGAGATCAAGATCGCCAAGGTCCAGGGCGAGTTCATATGGCACACCCACGAGGACACCGACGAACTGTTCCTCGTCGTCAGCGGCACCCTGACGATCCGGCTGCGCGCCGGGGACGTCGTCGTGAACCCCGGGGAGATCTACGTGGTCCCGCGCGGGGTGGAGCACTGCCCGCAGGCCGACGGGGAGACGGCGATCCTGCTGTTCGAGCCGGTCGGCACCGCCAACACCGGCGGCGAGGTCAGCGACCGCACCCGCGAGCCGGTGGACGCGTAAGGGACCGCCCGCCCGCCTGCCAGCCCGGTGACGGAACCCCGAGACCCCCCGCGGGCGTCTCCCCCACGGGACACGAGGGAGGGGTGGGGCGTGCACGATGCCGGGAGGGGAACCGACGGCAAGCGGTGGCCGGGCGGCCGCCTATGGGGACCGGCGCTTGCGAATCTCCTGATCGGAGTGGTCGCGGTCATTCCGGGCGCGTGCGCGTGGTGGCTCGTGATGGAGTACCCGTCACTGAAATGCACTCCCACGAGCTGCGACAGGGACGCGGCCGAACCTGCACCCGTCATGATGTTCGGCGCCGTGCTCGGCGGCCTGATCGTCCTCGGGCTGATGCTGGTGGTGGACGTCCTCGTGCCACGGCAGGAGGGGCAACGGCCGCACCGATGGCTCGGCATGGCCGTGCTCGTCCCGGTCCCCTTCGCCGTCGGCCAGGCCCTGGGCCGGCTGTGGTAGCTCCTGCGCCTCGGCGGACCCGAGGCCGCCCTCCCCCTCAGGCCTGCGGGGTGCGCGCGTCGTAGCGGGCGAAGCCGCGCCAGCGCAGGGCCAGAAGCGCCAGGACGAGGACGCAGCCGAGCCCGCCGCCCGTGATCGCGAGGGTCGGGGAGGTGAGTTCGGCGGCGGTCCCGGCGAGGAAGTCCCCGAGCCGGGGCCCGCCGGCGACGACCACGATGAAGACGCCCTGCAGGCGGCCCCGCATCCCGTCCGGGGTGGCGGCCTGGAGCATGGTGGTGCGGAACACCATCGAGATGCTGTCGGCGCATCCGGCCAGGGCCAGGAACAGCAGCCCGAGCCAGAGGTTGCGGGTCAGCCCGAACACGGCGACGGCCAGCCCCCACCCTGCGACGGAGAGCAGGATCGCCACTCCGTGCCGGCGGATCCGCCCCTGCCAGCCGGAGAGCAGCCCGCCGAGCAGCGCCCCGACGGCGGGAGCGGCCACGAGCAGCCCGACCGTCTTGGCGTCGCCGCCGTACCAGAGCACGGCGACGGCCGGGAACAGCGCCCTCGGCTGGGCCAGCACCATGGCGGCCAGGTCGGAGAAGAACGTCATCCGGATGTTCGGCCGGGTCCCCAGGAAGCGCAGGCCGTCGAGCACGGAGGCCCGCCCCGTGCGGCCCGCCTCCTCGGGCTTCATCGGCGGCAGCCGCCACGTCGCGTAGAGGGCGGCGCCGAAGGTGACGGCGTCGATCAGGTACGCGGCCTGGTAGCCCCACCAGCCGACGACGACCCCGCCCAGGGCCGGGCCGGCCGTCATGCCGAAGGTCATGACCACGGAGTTCAGCGCGTTGGCGGCGGGCAGCTGCTCGGCGGGGAGCAGGCGCGGGATCATCGCCGACCGGGCGGGCCCGTTGAGGGCTCCGCAGAGGGACTGGAGCGCGACCACGGAGTACAGCAGCCAGACCCGGTGGTAGTCCATGAGCGCGGCGCCGGCCAGGGCGAAGGAGAGGGCGGCCAGGCCGAGCGCACTGACGAGGCCGAGTTTGCGCCGGTCGACGGTGTCGGCGATGGCCCCGCCGTAGAGCCCGAAGGTGACCAGCGGGACGAGCGAACAGAGCCCGACCAGTCCGACGGAGAAGCTGGAGCCGGTGATCTCGTAGACCTGGAGCGAAATGGCCAGGGCCGTCATCGCCTGGCCCAGCCAGGACACGATGCCGCCGAACCACAGCCGCCGGAAGTCCGGGGAGGTTCTCAGCGGGGTGAGGTCGGCCCATATGCGGCGTCGGGGGCGGGTGGACGGGGGTGCATCGGTCGTACGGGTCACATCGGATGATAAGCAGCCACCGCTGGGGGCCCGGTCGTGCGGACTGCGCATTCACGCACGCGCAACACTCACCCCACCCGGAACCGGCGCCCCGCGGCGACGCATTTCTTGCCGGTAACCCGCCACTATCACCGGACATTTGACCGAATAGACGTGCGCTCCTCGCCTGGAGTTCAGCTCATGATGAAAAGACTCGTATGTCCAGGGAGGCGCAGTGATCGAACCTGGCACCAGCACCACGAGCACCGGCACCACGAGCACCGCGGCCACGAACGCCGGCACCACGCAGACCGGGCCGAAGCCGGCAGGACCGCGCACGAGCGGCCCGGTCTTCCCCCTCACCCTGGGGGTCGAGGAGGAGTTCCTCCTCGTCGACGCCCGCACCCTGCGGGTGGTCCCGGCCGCCCCGCTCGTCCTGTCCACCGCCGCGGGGCTCCCCCACGAACTGCACCCCGAAGGCACCCGCTACCAGGTGGAGATCTCCACCCCCGTCGCCGAATCGGCCGCGGTCCTGCGCGGCGAGCTCGCCGGTCTGCGCAGAACCCTCGCGCGGGCCGCCCGCGCCCACGGCTGCCGGCTGCTGGCGGCGCCCTCACCGGTGGTCGCCCTGGAGGGCCCCCTCCACCTGACCGACGACGAGCCGCGCCAGCGCGAGCAGGCCCGGCGCTTCGGCGCCCTCACGGACACCCTGGTGAGCTGCGGCCGGCACATCCACGTCGGCACCCTCGACGTGGACACCGCGGTGGCCGTCTCCAACCGGGTCCGGCCCTGGCTGCCCACGCTGATCGCACTGGCGGCCAATTCCCCCTTCTGGGGCGGCCGCGACACCGGCCACGCCAGCTGGCGGGCGATGGCCTGGGCGGGCTGGCCCTCGGCGGGCCTGCCCCCGCACTTCACCTCGACGGCCCACTTCCGGCGCTCCGTGCAGACCCTGCTCGGCTCCGGGGCGGCCCTCGACACCAAGATGGTCTACTGGGACCTCCGGCCCTCGGGGAACTGGCCGACGCTGGAAATCCGCGCCCCCGACATGTCCCCGGACATCGACTCGGCCATCCTCCAGGCCGAGCTGGCCCGCGCCCTCGTCGCGACGGCCCTGCGCGAGATCGCCGAGCAGCGGCCCGATCCGCCCGTACGGGACGACGTACTGCGCCTCGCGCGCTGGCGGGCGGCCCACGACGGGCTGGAGGGGTTCGGGCTGGACCCGTACACGGGGGCCGAACTCCCGGCGGCGGACCTGGCGGAGGCCCTGCTCGACCTGGTGGCCCCCGAACTGGCCGCGTCCGGCGACCTCGACCACGCGGCGAAGACCATGGCCGGCCTGCTGCGCGACGGCTCGGGCGCCCACCGCCAGCGCACGGCCTTCGCCCGCCGCGGCGACCTGAAGGACGTCCTGCGCCACCTCGCGGACGAAACGGAGGCCTCCTGACCCGCGCACCAGCGGCGGGTGCGGACCCGTCCCGTCAGGCGAGGCCGGAGCGGTGGGCCAGGAGGGCGATCTGCACGCGGTTGCCGAGGTCCAGCTTGGTGAAGATGTGCGAGATGTGGGACTTGACCGTGGGGACGCTCATGTACAGCACGTCGGCGATCTGGGCGTTGGTCAGACCCCTGCCGACGGCGAGGGCCACTTCGAGCTCCCGCTCCGCGAGCAGGCCGAGCCGTTCGCGGGCCTCCTCGCCCGCCGGTACGGCGGACTGCGGGGAGGGCGGGCCGGCCGGGACCGCGACGGCCGCGATCAGCTCGCTCAGCGCCTCGCGCGACATGACGGGCTCCCCCGCGGCCGCCTGCCGTACGGCGTCGATGATCCGCGCCGGGCTGGTGTGTTTGAGGAGGAACCCGGCCGCGCCCGCCTGAAGGGCGCGCAGGACGTAGCTGTCGGTGGTGAAGGTCGTCAGCATCACGACCTCGGGGGCGTCCGGGCGGGCCTTGAGGATCCGGGTGGCCTCGAGGCCGTCGAGGGTCGGCATGCGGATGTCCATCAGGACGAGGTCGGGGCGGAACGCGTCGGCGAGCGCTTCGGCCTCGCTTCCGTCTCCCGCCTCGGCGACGATCTCGATGCCGGGGGCGGAGGCGAGCATCATGCGCAGGCCGGCGCGGACCAGGGCGTCGTCGTCGACGAGCAGGACGCGGATCACGCGGGCCACGGCAGCCGAGCCCGGATGTGGTGGGTGTGCCCGGTCCGGCCGTAGGTGAGCTCACCGCCCACCAGGGCGGCCCGCTCGCGCAGCCCCGCCAGACCCGATCCGCTGCCCGGCAGTGCCGCACCGGGGCCGTCGGTCGCGGGGTTGGTGACCTCCAGGGTCAGTCCCGCCCTCGGTGCTGCGTCGAGGCGGATGCGCACGGTCTGGCCCGGCGCGTGCTTGCGGGCGTTGGTGAGCGCTTCCTGCACGATCCGGTAGGCGGTGCGGCCCGTGGCCGGCGGTACGGGTGCGGTGGCGGCCGCCACGTTCTGGTTCATGTCGATGTCCATGCCCGCGGCCCGGGACTCCTCCAGCAGGGCGGTCAGGTCGGCGAGGGTGGGCTGGGGCGGCTCGGGCCGGGCGTCCGCGGGCTGCAGGGGGGTCCGTAGGACACCGAGGACCTGCTGGAGGTCCTCCATGGCCTGGTGCGCGCTGGACCGGATGACCTCGGCGGACTGTGCGATCTGCTCGGGCGGCGCGCCGGGATGGACCTGGAGGGCCCCCGCGTGGACGCTCAGCAGCGACAGCCGGTGGGCGAGCACGTCGTGCATCTCCCGGGCCAGCGACTCCCGTTCCCGCCGGCGGACCTGGTCCGTGCGCTCCGCGGCCCGCGCCTGGTCCTCCGCCTTGCGCTCGCGCATCGAGCGGGACACCAGTCCCCAGCCCACGGCCGCCCCGACGAGCACGGCGGCGGTCAGTGCCGTGGTCAGGCGGTCGGTGCCGGGCGGCGGAGGGAACGCCCAGCCCAACGGCAGCGGGAGCAGCCCCAGGGCCGTCGTCGCGTACACGGTCCTGACCGGGCAGGTCGAGGCGACGGTGAACAGGGCGATGAGTGCGCCGGGGAGGAACGGCCCGAGCGTCGAGAGCATCAGCAGCAGGGCGAGGGGCGCGGGCCGGCGCTTGCGCCACAGCAGCAGGGTGCTGACGGCCAGCGGCATCAGCCCCCAGTGCACGAAGCCCGCGAGGTGCCCGGCAGGCAGGATGCCCTCCAGCGGCGGAACGCCCTTCAGCAGGGTGGCGAACCACGGATAGGCCCACTGGCCGCGCGTCCCGGATACCGCCACGCACAGCGCGGCACTGGCCGTCACGACGACCGGGCCGCTGCTCCGGCGCAGCACGCCGCGGATCTTGTCCTCCCACTCCATGATGCACAAGGCTAAACGCGGAGAAATCCCCCCAACGGCCGATCAGCCCCACAATCGTGCGTTCGCCGCCGAACTTGGACGAAAGGATGAGTCGTCCGCACGGATCCTCCTTTCGTCCGCTTCGTCCGCGCTGCATCGCCGACTTTCCGCCGATGCAGCGGAACCCCCGGTGTTCCTAGGTTCTTCCCCATCGACTGATTCGTCCTCACAGGGAGAGACACCAGATGAAGCACCTCACCGCCCCCGCCCGGCACGCCGTGACCACGGCGGTGGTCCTCGTCGCGGGCGTCGTCGGCGTGGCAAGCGGCATGCCCATCGCCACGCGCACGACGGCCCACCTCCTGCGCTTCGCCTTCGGCGACAACGTCCACGCCCAGGCCATCGCCCAGCTCGTCCTCCTCCTCATCGGGATGGGCACGCTCGGCTTCGCCGTCCACCGCGCCCTGCGCCCCCTCGCGCCCGCCGCCACCCCGCTCGACGAGACGGCCGAAGGGGTCCCGGCCGCATGAACCGCTTCGCTCCCGCCGCCCGCCCGCTCCTCGCCTCCTTGGCGTTCCTCACGGCACTGCTCGCCTTCGCCGACGGCATCCCACCGACCGGCCAGGTGGTCACCCCGCTCTCCCGCGCACTCTTCGGCGACGCCTTCTACGGTCCGGCCCTGAGCGACTACCTGCTCGTACTCCTCCTCCTATGGGCGACGATCACTACCCTCGGGATCTCCCTCCTGGCCACCTTCGACACACACCCCGAGCAGCCGGAGCCCCTGAAGGCCCCGGCCCGGGACGGCGCAGCGATCTGATCACCTCCTCGAACTGAGCCCGATGCGCCCTTCGAAGCCCCTCGACCGGGGGTCGTGCAGCGATCGCCGCACGACCCCCTTTCGGAGACGTCGGTCCCTGCCCGTCGGCTGCGGGGGTTCCGGCTCCTATCCGATGGTGAGGAAGGTGTCCCAGCCGTCCTCGTCGCGGCCGCTGGCTGCGCCGACGGTGGTGGCGCTGCCGGCGTAGAGCCATTGGTAGCCCTCGGTGCCGGAGCCGACGGCCC
>NZ_JBITDL010000033.1:0-102605 GCF_044454225.1 Streptomyces sp. NPDC051563 | reverse complement strand
CCGCGCCTCGCCGCGTTGTCGTCACTCGCCGACGCTCCGCGTCGACTCCCTCCTCCGCCTTGCGATCCACGGCACCAGACCCCGCTCCCTGACCCAGCCTGATCGACAAGACACCCCCTAGCCTGGGGCGATGTCATATTTCCCGTACCTGGTGGAGAGCGGGCGGATCGGGTTGCGGCCCTACCGGCCCGCCGACGCGGCCGAGTTCACCGCCCGGACGCGTGAGAGCCGGGAGCTCCACCACCCCTGGCTGTCGCCGCCCGCGACCGCGGAGGCCTACGGGGCGTACGCCGCCCCCCTGATCGCCGGCGCCACCGGGGGCGCGGCCGGGGCGGCCGCCGCGGGCCGGACCGGATTCCTCGTGTGCGAGCGGGAGTCGGGGGCGATCGCCGGCTTCGTGAACGTCAACAACATCGTCCTCGGCGCCTTCCGCTGCGGCGCGCTCGGGTACGGGGCCTTCGCGCACGTGGCGGGCCGGGGACTCATGCGGGAGGCCCTCGCCCTGGCCATCGGCCACTCCTTCGCGGCGGACGGCCTCGGACTGCACCGGCTGGAGGCCAACATCCAGCCGGGAAACACCCCCTCGATCGCCCTCGTCCGGGGACTCGGCTTCCGCCTGGAGGGGCTGTCGCCGGACTTCCTGCACGTCGACGGAGCCTGGCGGGATCACGAACGCTGGGCGCTCACGGCCGAAATGCCGTGTCCCGGGGCCCCGCATCGCACAGGATGATTCCATGCGAACCCTCGTGCTCCTCGACGCGCCGTCCAACCTAGGGCTCCGGCCCCCGGCCCCGGGTGCCGTTCCCGGCGTCTACAAACTGGCCGGGGCCCTGCGCGAACAAGGCCTGCTGGCCCGCCTCGGTGCGCGCGAGGGCGGGGTCGTCGTCCCGCCTCGCTACGACCGGGGCGACTGGAAGGAGGGGGACGGGGTGTTCCACGCCGGGCCCCTCGCCGCCTACACCGTCGCCCTCGCCGACCGGATCGAGGACCACCTGCGCTCGGGTGAGTTCCCCGTCGTGCTCGGCGGCGACTGCTCCATCCAGCTCGGCGCCTCCCTGGCCATGCGGCGCATCGGGCGGTACGGCATCGCCGCGATCGACGGCTCCGCCGACTTCCGCCATCCCGGCAACGAGGCCGTCAACGGGCCCGTCGGTGCCGCCGGCGGCGAGGAGCTGGCGCTCGCCACCGGCCGCGGCCAGGCGGACCTCACGGACCTGGAGGGCCTCGGGCCCTACGTCCGCGACGAGGACGTCCGGCTCTTCGGGCTGCGCGACGGGGACCCGGACCTCCCCGAGCTGCGCGCCGCCGGGATCTTCGCCGCCACGGTGTCGGCGATCCGGGACCGCGGCGCCGGGCCGGTGGCCCGTACCGCCCTCACGGGAC
Organism: Streptomyces sp. NPDC051563; assembly: GCF_044454225.1. NCBI lineage: Bacteria > Bacillati > Actinomycetota > Actinomycetes > Kitasatosporales > Streptomycetaceae > Streptomyces > Streptomyces sp. NPDC051563. The sequence goes on along the minus strand of NZ_JBITDL010000033.1, from coordinate 101,222 downwards.
TGCAGCCCCCGGCCACCGCCGGATTCTGGGTCCACCTGGACGCCGACGTACTGGACCCGTCCGTGATGCCGGCCGTCGACAGCCCGGACCCCGGCGGCCTGATCCCCGACGAACTCGCCGAACTGCTCGGCGTGCTGATCAGCTCCCCGCGCTGCGTCGGACTCAACGTCACCATCTACGACCCGGACCTGGACCCGGAGGGGCGGGCGGGCGCGCTGCTCGCGGACCTGGTGGCGGGGGCGTTCGCGTAGGCCGTCGCCCCGTCCGGATCGCCCGGATCGCGCCGGGCCGCGGGGCCGCAGGGCTCCCGGGCCGTGGGGCCGCAGGGCTCCCGGGCCGTGGGGCCGCAGGGCTCCCGGGCCGTGGGCCGGCGCCTCAGACGCCGATCGAGCCGTCGATCCGCTCGCGCAGCAGGTCGGCGTGGCCGTTGTGCCGCGCGTACTCCTCGATCATGTGGATCAGCACCCAGCGCAGCGAGACCTCGCCCCGCCAGGCGTCCTCCCCGGACACGTCCAGGTCCGGCGCCCGCTCCGTGAACGCCTGCGCGAACTCCACCTCCGCACGCCATGCCTCCCAGGCTTCCCCGATCACCCCGGGCGCGGACGTCGCGCCGTCGAAGTCCCCGTCGGGGGCGGCCGCGGACCAGAACCGGAGCGGAGCCTCCTGCCCGTCCAGCACCTGGCGGAACCAGCGGCGCTCCACGTCCGCGAGGTGGCGGACCAGGCCCAGCAGGGACAGCGTGGACGGTTCCACCGACCGCTCGGCCAACTCCGGCCCCAGATCGGCGCACTTGAGCCGGAGCGTGGCCCGCTGGGCCCCCAGCACGTCGACCAGCATCCGCCGCTCGTCGCCCGTCGTCGGTCCCGTGAACCGGCTTTCCGACTCTTCCCCGTCGAAGAGCCGGCCCCTCCTGATCACATCGCTCATGCCCTCCATGATCGGACACCGGCCCGGGCGGCAGAAGGCTTTGCGTAATCCTGACCGGTGGTGATCCGCCGAATCCCTGTGCACCGGCCGCCGCGGCGTGTTCCATTTCCCTCATGGCCACCACCGTCCGCCGCTCCGTACTGACCCTTCCCGCAGCCCCGTTGGGTCCCGAGAACCCACTGCCCGCCCTCCGTGAGACCAGCGGGGTGCACACCCTGGACGAGCGCTCGCGCGAGGGTCTGCCGCGCGACATGGCACGCCAGATCGGGTACGAACCACTGCGCTCGCTGCTCCCCGTACGGATCCGGGACGGTTATCGACGCCTGCGCACCGAGAGCGAGTTCGAGACGATCGTCATCGAGAACGCACACCTGCGCGCCACCGTCCTGCCCGGCCTCGGCGGCCGGATCCACTCGCTCGTCCACCTCCCCACCGGACGCGAACTGCTCTACCGCAACCCGGTGTTCCAGCCCGCGAACTTCGCGCTGAACGGCGCCTGGTTCTCCGGCGGCATCGAGTGGAACCTCGGCGCCACCGGCCACACCACGCTCTCCTGCGCCCCGTTGCACGCCGCGCTCGTCCCGGCGCCCGACGGGGGAGTCATGGTGCGGCTCTGGGAATGGGAGCGGCTGCGCGACCTGCCCTTCCAGGTGGACCTGTGGCTGCCCGAGGACTCCGAGTTCCTCTACGTCGGCGTCCGCGTGCGCAACCCGCACGAGCGGCCCGCACCCGTCTACTGGTGGTCCAACATCGCCGTCCCCGAGGACGCCGGCACCCGTGTCCTGGCCCCGGCCGACGAGGCCTGGCACTTCGGGTACGAACGCTCCCTGCGGCGCATCCCGGTCCCCGGCTGGGAGGGCGCGGACCGCACGTACCCGCTGCGCAGCACGTACCCCGCCGACTTCTTCTACGAGGTCGAAGCCGGGACCCGGCCCTGGATCGCCTCCCTCGACTCCGACGGGCGCGGACTCGTCCAGACCTCGACGGCCCGGCTGCGCGGCCGCAAGCTCTTCGTCTGGGGCGCGGGCGAGGGCGGCCGGCGCTGGCAGGAGTGGCTGACCGAGCCCGGCACGGGCGGGTACGCGGAGATCCAGGCCGGGCTCGCCCGGACCCAGCTGGAGCACGTAAGGCTGGAGGCGGGCGCGGAGTTCAGCTGGCTGGAGGCCTACGGAGCCCTGTCCGCGGACCCCGCCGCCGTGCACGGGGACGACTGGGCGGCGGCCCGCGCCGCGGCGGGCACCGCGCTGGAGTCCGCACTGCCCGGGCCGGCCGTGGACGCGGCGTACGAGGCGTGGCGCGGGTGCGCCGACACCGAACCGGGGGAGCGGCTGGCGGCCGGCTCCGGCTGGGGCGCGCTGGAGGTGCTGCGCGGGGGCCACGAACTGCCCGGCACCCCCTTCCCCGAGGACACCCTCGGTGAGGACCAGGCCCCCTGGCTGGAGCTGTGGCGCACCGGGGTCTTCCCCGCCCCGCGCCGGGTGACTCCGCCCGGCCCGAGCCTGGTCGCCCCGCACTGGCGGGACATGCTGGAGACGGCCCCGGCGGACCCGCTGACCGAGTACCACCTCGGGGTAGCCCAGTGGCACGCCGGAGACATCGCCCAGGCCGTACGCAGCTGGGAGCGCGGGCTGGCGCTGGCCCCCTCGCGGTGGCCGCTGCTGAGGTGCCTGGCGGTCGCCGACGACCTGGCCGGGGACCCAGCCCGGGCCGCCCGCTGGTACGCCGAGGCCTTCGAGGACCTGGCCGAGGAGAGCCGGGGCGGCGCGGGCTGGCTGGCGGCCGAATCCGCGCTGGGCCGGGAGGCGCTGGCCTCCCTGCTGGCCGCGGGACTGCTGCCGCAGGCCCGCGCGGTGTGGGACCGGCTGCGCCCCGCCCTGCGCGAGGAGGGCCGCTTCCGCCTGTCGGCGGCCCGGCTGCTCGCGGCGGAGGGCCATGTGGGCGCGGCCCGCCGCGTCTTCGAGGAGGGCTTCGAACTGCCCGACCTCCGCGAGGGCGAGGAGACCCTCTCCGAGGTCTGGGCCACCCTCACGGACCGCCCGCTCCCGGCCGCGTACAACTTCCGGATGCGCCCGCCGGGGGACTAGGCCCTGCGCTGCTGCGTTCCTGTAGGTACCGCCGTGTACTACCCCGCGTACTACCAGGGGAGTACACCGGAAACGCTACGCCGGAGTGACGCAGGTCAGGCCGGGTACGGCCTAGCGTGGGTGGTATGGACGAGCAGCGTGGGCGCCCGGGGGGACCTCCGTGGCAGCGATGGGTGGAGCGGACCGGGCGGGGACCGGCCTGGCGCTCCTCGCTGCTCGTGGCCGTCTTCGCGCAGGCCGGCTCCGGGTGGGCCGCGCAGGAGCAGACCGGGCGGGTGGCGCTGGACGCCTTCGCCCGGCTCCTGCTGCTGCTCGGTCCGCTGCTGCTCGTGTGGCGGCACCGGTACCCGGTGGCCGTGGCCTACGGGGTCAGCGCCGTCACCCTGGTGTACATCGGCGCCGGGTTCCCGTACGGACCGGTGTTCCTCAGCCTGGCCCTCGCCTGCTTCGCCGCCGTCATCGCCGGGCACCGAAGAGCCGCCTGGGGAGCCGTCGGGCTGCTCTGGTCCGGCCACCTGCTCATCGGCCACTGGCTCTACCGGCTGCTCCCGCCCGCCGGGGACGGTCCGGCGCCCTGGGCGCAGGAACTGGGCATCACCGCCTGGGTGCTCGCCATCCTGGCGGTGTCCGAGCTGGTCCGCATACGCCGGGAGCAGTGGGCCCTCGCCCGGGCCGAGCGGGCGGCTGCCGAGAAGCGCCGGGTGAACGAGGAGCGGCTGCGCATCGCCCGCGAACTGCACGACGTCCTCGCCCACAGCATCTCGGTGATCAACGTGCAGGCGGGAGTGGGGCTGGCCCTGCTCGACTCCGATCCCGAGCAGGCCCGTTCGGCGCTGACCACCATCAAGGCGGCCAGCAAGGAGGCCCTGGGCGAGGTCCGGCAGGTCCTCGACACCCTGCGCACCCCCGGCGACGCACCGCGCGCGCCCGCCCCCGGGCTCGACCGGCTCCCCGAGCTCGCGGAGCAGGCGGCGGCGGCCGGGCTGAGCGTCGGCATCACCACGGAGGGGAACGCCCGGGCGCTGCCTCCCGGAGCGGACCTGGCCGCCTTCCGCATCCTCCAGGAGGCGCTGACCAACGTGGTGCGGCACTCCGTTTCGCGCACCGCCCGCGTACGGCTGTCCTGGCAGCCCCGGGTCCTGGAGCTGCACGTGGACGACGAGGGGCCGGCCACGGGCGGTCCGGCGGGCGGCAGCGGCAACGGGCTCGTGGGCATGCGCGAGCGGGCCGCGGCCCTCGGCGGCACCATCGAGGCCGGCCCGCGCCCCGGCGGCGGCTTCCGAGTGATCGCCAGACTCCCGCTGACGGCCGACCCGAGGGCCGACCCGACGGCCGACCCGACGCCTGCCCCGTCCCAGGAGGATCCGTGATCCGTGTGCTGCTCGCCGACGACCAGCTCCTCGTCCGCGCGGGGTTCCGGGCCCTGCTCGACGCGCAGCCGGACATCGAGGTGGCGGGAGAGGCCGCCGACGGCGACGAGGCCGTCCGCCTGGTCCGCGAGCTGCGTCCGGACGTGGTCCTCATGGACATCCGGATGCCGGTGTCCGACGGGCTCGCCGCCACCCGGCGGATCACCGGGGACGCGGCGCTGGCCGGGGTCAGGGTGGTCATGCTCACCACCTTCGAGCTCGACGAGTACGTCTTCGAGGCCCTGCGGTCCGGAGCCTCGGGCTTCCTGGTCAAGGACACCGAACCGGAGGAACTGCTGCGGGCCGTCCGCGCGGTGGTGGACGGCGACGCGCTGCTGTCCCCGGGCGTCACCCGCCGCCTGATCGAGGAGTTCGCCGCCCGCTCCAAACAGCCCGCCGCCGACGGCGCGGGCCTGGGCCTGGACCGGCTCACCGAGCGGGAGCGCGAGGTGATGGCGCTGGTGGGCCTCGGCCTGTCCAATGAGGAGATCGCCCGCCGCCTGGTCGTCAGCCCGCTCACCGCGAAGACCCACGTCAGCCGGACGATGGTGAAGCTAGGCGCCCGTGACCGCGCCCAACTGGTCGTACTGGCCTACGAGTCGGGGCTGGTCCGGCCCGGCTGGCTGGGCTGACTACGGCCCGGCCGCCTGCCTGCCCGCCCGCCTGCCCACCCGGCCGAGTCCAGCCCGCCCGCCTGCCCGCCCGGCCGCCTGCCTGCCCGGCCGAGCCCAGCCCGCCCGCCCCGCCCCCGTACTCCCCGGGCGGTACGCGCGGTGCAGCCGGCCGTACGACGACCCGGACCCCCTCCCGGAGCCAGTCTCGGAGTGTGACGCACACGCCCACACTTCCGAGGAGCTGAACCGAGATGAACACCCTCACCACCCTCGCGTACGACGGGCCCGGCCCGTGGATCCTGTTCTTCCCGCTGATCTGGGCGGCCGTGGTGATCGGCGTGATCACCGTGCTGCGCCGCACCGTCTGGCGCGGCCACCGGACACCGTGGCAGGCCCGCGGCGCCGCGTACGGCGAGCAGTCCCCGATCGCGGTCCTCGGCCGGCGCTTCGCCTCCGGCGAGATCGACGAGGACGAGTACTGGCGGCGGCTGTCCGTCCTGGACGAGCAGTTCGGCCGCCTTTCCCAGGGCGGCGCGGCATGAGCACCGCCACCACCGCACCGGGCGGCCGCGGCGCCGTCGCCGACGCCGTCGCCGCCCGGGTCGTCGATGCCGTGAAGGTCTACGGCCGCGGCGACACCGAGGTGCGGGCCCTGGACGGGGTGAGCGTCGGTTTCCCGGCCGGCCGCTTCACCGCGATCATGGGACCCTCCGGCTCCGGCAAGTCCACCCTGATGCACTGCGCCGCCGGCCTCGACACCCTCACCTCCGGAACCGCCTCCATCGGCGGTACGGAGCTCGGCGCACTCGACGACCGCAGGCTCACCCTGCTGCGCCGCGAGCGCGTCGGCTTCGTCTTCCAGGCCTTCAACCTGATTCCCACCCTCACCGTCGCCGAGAACATCACGCTCCCGCAGGACCTCGCGGGCAGCCGCGCGGACCGTGCCTGGCTCGACGGCCTCATCGACGTCGTCGGACTGCGCGACCGGCTGCTTCACCGGCCCGCGGAGCTCTCCGGCGGCCAGCAGCAGCGCGTCGCCGTGGCCCGCGCCCTCGCCGGCCGCCCCGACGTCGTCTTCGCCGACGAGCCCACCGGCAACCTCGACTCCCGCTCGGGCGAGGAGGTGCTCGGACTGCTGGGCCGGGCGGTGCGCGAGATGAACCGCACGGTCGTCATGGTCACCCACGACCCGGTGGCCGCCGCCTACGCCGACGAGGTCCTCTTCCTCGCCGACGGCCGGCTCGTCGACCGGATGGCCGATCCCACGGCGGACCGCGTCCTGGACCGGCTCAAGTCCTTCGACACCCGGCCACCGGCTGCGGCGGACCCGAGGAACCCGCGGAACCCGAGGAACCCGCGGAACCCGAGGAACCCGAGGGACCCGAGGAACCCGGGGGAGGGGTCATGAGCACCCACGGCGCCCGCACCGTGCTGCGGATCGGCACGGCCTCGCTGCGCGCGCACAAGCGGCGCTTCGCCGGGACCTTCTCGGCCGTGCTGCTCGGCGTCGCCTTCCTCGCGTCGACGCTCGTCATGGGCGACACGCTCCGCGCGAGCTTCGACGACATGTTCGCCGGCGCGGCGAGCGGAACCGACGCCGTGGTCCGCAGTTCCCGCGTGGTCACCGTCCCGGGCGGGGCCCAGGGCACCCGGCAGCCCGTGCCGACCGCGCTCGTGGAGGAGATCCGGCGGATCCCGGGCGTGGTCGCCGCCGCACCCGCCGTCCAGGGCGCGGGGCAGCTCGTCGGCTCCGACGGCGAACCGATCGGCGGCTAGGGGCCGCCCACGCTCGCCGAGAACTGGATCGCGGACCCCGAACTCAACCCGTACCGGCTCGCGGAGGGCCGGGCGCCGGAGCGCACCGGAGAGGTCGTCGTCAACCGGGCCACCGCGGCCAGGGGCGGACTGAGGATCGGCGACACGACCGTGCTGCGCACGCCCGACCCGGTCCCCGTGACGGTCGTCGGCCTCGCCACCTTCGGCGGCGCGGACGGCATGGCGCAGGTCACGTACACGGGGATGACCCAGGCGGACGCGGAGAAGTACCTGATGCCGGCGCCTGGCCAGGCGGCGTCCGTCCAGGTGCGCGCCGGTCCGGGAACCAGCCAGAGCGAACTGGTGGAGGCGCTCACCGCGGCGCTGCCGCAGGGCGTCGAGGCGATCACCGGCGAGGAATCGGCCCGGGAGAACACCGAGATGATCTCCGGCCGGTTCCTGGACCTCTTCACCACCCTGCTGCTCGTCTTCTCGGGCATCGCCCTGCTCGTGGCCACCTTCGGCATCCACAACACCTTCGCGATCGTCGTCGCCCAGCGCACCCGCGAGAACGCCCTGCTCCGGGCGCTCGGCGCCGCCCGGCGCCAGGTCGTCGGCGGCACCCTGGCCGAGGCCGCCGTCGTCGCGCTCGTGGCCTCGGCCGCCGGGCTGCTCGTCGGCGTCGGCTTCGCCGCGGGGCTCCAGGCGCTCTTCCCGGCCATCGGGTTCCCCTTCCCCGAAGGGAACTTGGTGATCGGCGGCTTGTCGATGGCGCTTCCCTTCGCGGTAGGGGTCGCGGTCTGCCTCGGCTCGGCCGTGCTGCCGGCCGTCCGGGCCGGGCGTACGGCGCCGCTGGCCGCGCTGCTCGACAGCGCGGTGGACCGTGCGGAGGCCTCCCGGTCCCGTACGGTCACCGGCGCGGTGCTCGCCGCGGCCGCCGCGGCCCTGCTCCTGACCGGGGTCCTCGCCGTACCGTCGCTGTGGCTGTCCGGGGCGGGCGCGGCGCTGGCGACCGCCTCGTTCGTCGTCCTGGGTCCGGTGGCGTCCTCGTCCGCCGTACGGATGCTCGGACGGCCGCTGGTGCGGCTGCGCGGGGTGACCGGAGCCCTCGCGGTGCGCAACGCCCGGCGCAGCCCCCGGCGGACGGCGTCCACGGCGACCGCGCTGATGATCGGTGTCGCCGTCGTCTCCCTGTTCACGGTCTTCGGGGCCTCCCTGAAGGCGACCATGAACACGGCCGTGTCGCGGTCCTTCGCCGGTGACGTGGCCATCAGCGCCCCGTCCTTCGGCGCGGGCGGCAGCGGACTGAGCCCGAAACTGGCACCGGCCGTCGCGGCGCTGCCCGAGGTGGCGGGCGCCGTGGGCCTGGGCAAGGGGGTCGCGGAGGTCGACGGCTCGGGCCGGGCGCTGACCGTCACCGATCCCGTCGCACTCGCGGCCGGCCTCGACCTGGGCGCGGTCTCGGGAAGCTTCGCCGGCCTGGGAACGGACGGCATCGCGGTGTCCGCGAAGGAGGCCTCGCGGCACGGCTGGCGGCCCGGCAGCACGGCCGAACTCGCCTTCGCCGACGGGCGGAAGCAGCCCTTCACGGTCCGCGCGGTGTACGAGCGGTCCGAGCTGGCCGGCGACTACGTCATCACGAGGGCGGCCTGGGCGCCGCACCGGGCGCAGGACACGGACTCGCTCGTGAGCGTCACCTTCAAGGACGGGGTGTCGGCCGCGGCCGGCGTGGCGGCGGTCGAGAAGACGGCCGCGCAGTACGGCGGCCCCGAGGTCCAGACGCGCGACGCGTACGCGCGCTCGTCGGCGGGAGGCATCGACATGATGCTCACGCTCGTCTACGCGCTGCTCGCCCTCGCCGTGCTGATCGCCCTGCTGGGCATCGCCAACACGCTGACCCTCGCCGTCCACGAGCGCACCCGCGAGCTGGGGCTGCTCCGGGCGGTCGGCCAGACCCGGGGACAGCTGCGGGCCATGGTCCGCTGGGAGTCGGTCCTGGTCGCCGCCTTCGGCACGGCCGGCGGTCTGGCGCTGGGCGGGCTCCTCGGCTGGGTCCTGGTGAAGGCCTCGGACGGGGCGGACGACAGCACGTTCACGTTCGCCATCCCGCCGCTGCAGCTCGGCTTCGTGGCCCTGGTGGGCCTGGCGGCGGGCGTCCTCGCGGGCTGGCGCCCGGCGCGGCGCGCTGCCCGGCTGGACATCCTGCGCGCGGTCGCCACCGACTAGGCCGACAGGCCCGGGCGGCCGGGACGCGGGCGGCCGGGACCCGGGCCGACGCGGCCCCGGCCGCCCGGCCGGGGCCTACCGGCTGTAGCTGCGGATGCGGTAGCGCAGGCCGGTCACCGAGGACTGCCAGCCGCCGTCCCCGGCGACGGTCCACGCCGGGTCCAGTTCCGGGGCGTGCGTGTCGCCGACCACCTGCGTGTCCACCTCGGTCACCGAGAGCATCACGGCACGGGCCAGCGCGGCACGGTAGACCTCGCCGCCGCCGATCACCCAGCACGCTGTGGTGGCGGGGGCCGCCGCGCCGGGCCGCGCCGCGGCCAGCTCCAGGGCCTCGTCGATGGACCCGGCCCGCTCCGCGCCCTCCGCGGTCCATGCGGGATCGCGCGTCACCACGATGTTGCGCCGCCCCGACAGCGGCCGGAACCGCGCCGGCAGCGAATCCCAGGTCTTGCGGCCCATCACCACCGGATGCCCGAGGGTGGTGGCCTTGAAGTGGGCCATGTCCTCGGGCAGCCGCCAGGGAATCCCGTTGTCCGCGCCGATCACGCCGTCGGAGCTCTGCGCCCAGATCAGCCCGACGCTCATGCCGGTGCCCGCGCCGTCGTCCACGCCGGTGCCCGCGCCGGTGTCCGTACCGGCGCCGACGCCGGGGTTCGTACCGAGGCTCATACCGCGACCGGCGCCTTGATGGCCGGGTGGTGCTCGTAGCCGGCCATCTTCACGTCGGCGTAGGCGTAGTCGAAGAGCGAGTCGGCCCGGTGCAGCTTCAGCTCGGGGAACGCGAACGGGGTCCGCGAGATCTGCTCGGTGACCTGCTCGACGTGGTTGTCGTAGATGTGGCAGTCGCCGCCGGTCCAGATGAAGTCGCCCGGCTCCAGTCCGGTCTGCTGGGCCACCATGTGGGTGAGCAGGGCGTAGCTGGCGATGTTGAAGGGCACGCCGAGGAACAGGTCCGCGCTGCGCTGGTACAGCTGGCAGGAGAGCTTGCCGTCGGCCACGTAGAACTGGAAGAAGGCGTGGCACGGTGCGAGCGCCATCTTGGACAGCTCGGAGACGTTCCAGGCGGAGACGATCATCCGGCGGGAGTCCGGGTCGCGCCGCAGCGTGTCGAGGACCTCGGTGATCTGGTCGATGTGCGCACCGTCCGGGGTGGGCCAGGAGCGCCACTGGGCGCCGTAGACCGGGCCGAGGTCGCCGTTCTCGTCGGCCCACTCGTCCCAGATCGTCACGCCGTGCTCCCGCAGCCAGCCGACGTTGGACTCGCCGCGCAGGAACCACAGCAGCTCGTACACGATCGACTTGAGGTGCACCTTCTTGGTGGTGACCAGGGGGAACCCCTGCGAGAGGTCGTAACGCAGTTGGTGCCCGAAGACACTCCGGGTGCCGGTGCCCGTCCGGTCGGCCTTCGCCGTCCCGGAGGTGAGCACCAGCTTCAACAGGTCTTCGTACTGGGTATCCGCCACGGGCACCGAGTCTACTGGGCCGTCCTGCGAGGTCCGGTCATGCGGTCACCCTGTCATGCGGTCGCCCGGTCACCCGGTCAGCTGGTCACCACGCCGTCGGTGAGCAGGCCCGCCAGGACCGCCTCGCCGACCGCCACGACCGCCGTCTGGGGGCGGATCATCACGGTGATCTCGTCGATCAGGCCCTCGGGCGTGAGGTGCAGCATGTCGATGCCGTGCACCTGGCGGTCGCTCACGGTGGTCCGGAACGGCAGTACGGTCGCCGGCCCCTCCGTCCCCTCCTCCCCGAACGGGACCCGGGCGGACTGGACGCCGCCGTCGAAGTGGCCGACGTAGTGGAATCCCTCGAACGTGCGCAGGAGGACGCGGAAGAGGGCCAGTACCGCCGGCTTGCCCTCGAACGGCTTCGACTTCACCGGGCTGTTGAGCCGTACGTCGTCGGTGAACAGCGCGTCCAGCGCGGCGAGGTCATGGCCGGCGACGGCGGCGCGGAAACGGTCGGCCGTGCTGGTGGCGGTACTCATGAGGACTCCTCGATAGTCACCGATGTGATTACTCACTTTCTTGACTATCATGGCGCGGGCGTCCTTGAGAAGACGCAGCCGCGCACAAGGTGGACGAACCCGAGGAGACCGGCCGATGGCTTTGCGTCACGCCGTACTGGCGGCACTGCTCGACGAGGAGCTGAGCGGCTACCAGCTGGCCAAGGCGTTCGGCACGGGCGTGGCCAACTTCTGGCACGCCCTGCCCCAGCAGCTCTACACCGAGCTGGCCAGGCTGGAGCGGGAAGGCTTCATCGCCGGCCGCGAGGTGGTCCAGGACACCCGGCCGAACAAGCGGCTGTTCCAGGTCACCGACGCCGGACTGGCCGAGCTGGAGCGCTTCACCGCCGCCGAGACCAAGGCCTGCGTCATCCGGGACGACCTGCTCGTGAAGGTCCAGGCGGCCGAGCACGTCGACACCGGGGCGCTCATCGCGCAGCTCGCGGAGCGGACCGCCTTCGCGACGGCCAAGGCCGAGCTGTTCGAGAAGCTGTTGCGCTCGATGCGCGGCGAGCGCACGGAGGAGGAGTTCCTGCGCCACGGCGCACGGATCGGCCCCTACCTCACCTGCCTGCGCGGCCTGGAGTTCGAGCGGGCCAACCGGGCCTGGTACGAGCGCACCACGATCATCCTGAACGAGAGGCGGGCATCCCGTGGAGAGCAGTGAGCAGCGGTGGCCGACCCGGTACGTGGCCCTCGGCGACAGCCAGAGCGAGGGCGTGGGCGACGGTGACGACCGCACCGGGCTGCGCGGGTGTGCGGACCGGCTCGCCGAGCTGATCGCGGTGCACGAGCCCGACGTGCTCTACGCCAACCTCGCCGTCCGGGGCCGCCTGGCGGCGGGGGTCCGCGAGGGGCAGCTCGGGCCGGCCCTCGCGCTCCGCCCCGACCTGGCCACCGTGGTCGCCGGGGTCAACGACGTGCTGCGGCCCCGGTTCGACGCCGACGAGGTCGCCGGGCACCTGGAGGCGATGTTCGCGGCGCTCACCGCGCAGGGCGCCCGCGTCGCCACCGTCACCTTCCCCGACCTCGCGAAGCTCGTCCCGCTCGCCAAGGGGGCTGCCCCGCGCGTCACCGCGCTGAACGAGCGGATACGGGTGGCCGCGGAGCGGCACGGGGTGGCCGTCGCCGACTTCGAACGCCACGAGACCGCCACCGACCCGCGGATGTGGAGCGCGGACCGGCTGCACGCCGCGCCCTCCGGCCACGCGATGATCGCCGCCGGTGTCGCACACGCCCTGGGTCTGCCCGGCAGCGACGAGGCGTGGACCCGTCCGCTGCCCGGCCCGCCGCCCGCCGCCCCGGCGGGCCTGCGGGGCGTCGCCGGGGAGCTGCGGTGGGCCGTGGGCTTCGCCGGGCCCTGGATCGGGCGCCGCCTGCGCGGGCGCTCCTCCGGGGACGGCCGCACGGCCAAGCGGCCCGAACTGCTCCCCGTACGCCTGGCCGCCTGAACCGGGGCCGCCGGCTGGTGGCCGCGCCCCGGATCGGGCGGATCAGGATCGGGCGGACTCGGATCGGTCGGATCCGGACCGGTCGGATCCTGGTCGGGTGGACCCTCGTCAGGCGCGGCAGATGATCTCGCCGTTCGGCACCGAGAACCAGGCGTCCGGGTCCGCGCCCCAGGTGTGCCAGGCCTCGGCGACCGCCGACAGCTCGGCCCGCGTCGCGTGGCCGCCGCCGGTCGCGATCCCGGCATAGGCCGAGGCCGTCGTACGGTCCGCCCACAGTGCGGACCACCACGCGGCCTCCTCGTCGGTCGCGTAGCACCACGAGGTCGCCGTACAGGTCACGTCCGTGAAGCCCGCCGCCCGCGCCCAGGCGCGCAGGCGGCGTCCCGCGTCCGGCTCGCCGCCGTTGGCGCGCGCCACCCGCCGGTACAGGTCCAGCCACTGGTCCAGCCCCGGCGTCGCGGGGTACCAGGTCATCGCCGCATAGTCCGCGTCCCGCGCCGCGACGATCCCGCCCGGCCGGCACACCCGGCGCATCTCGCGCAGCGCCTGCACCGGATCGCCCACGTGCTGCAGCACCTGATGGGCGTGGACCACGTCGAAGGAGTCGTCCGGGAAGTCCAGCGCGTGGACGTCGGCCGTGGCGAACTCGATCCCGGTCAGGCCCCGTTCCTTCGCGTACGCGGCGGCCTGGTCCACCACGTCCCGCGCCGCGTCCACCGCCGTGACCCGGCCCCCGGGCCCCACCAGCTCCGCCAGGTCCGCCGTGATCGTGCCCGGGCCGCAGCCCACGTCCAGGACGGCCATCCCGGGACGCAGTGCGTCGATCAGGTAGGCGGCGGAGTTCTGCGCGGTGCGCCAGCGGTGCGAGCGCAGCACCGACTCGTGGTGTCCGTGGGTGTAGACCGCGGTCTCGTGCGCGGGCTCAGCGGCGTTCATGGACCTGGCTCCTTCGTCGTCGAAAGTGCTGTCGAGGCGTTGGCTTCACCGTAAAGGATCAGTTCGCCATCTGAGATATATGTTTTGACATGTGGACACCACCCTTGCACGCCAAGGGGACTGGTCGAGTGGGTGGCAGGAGGGTCCGGTGGCGAGGACAGTGAAGCCGGGGGAACCAAGGACGGTGAGATCCATGCCGGACCCGGTGCTCGAGCGGCACGCCGAGGCGCTGCGGCTCTTCGGGCAGTACGTCCACGCGGTCTCGGACGCGCAGTGGGACGCGCCGACGCCCTGTGGCGAATGGAGCGTGCGCGACCTGGTCAACCACGTCACCGCCGAACAGCTCTGGATACCGCCGCTGGTCACCGACGGCCGCACCGTCGAGGACATCGGCAGCACCTTCAACGGCGACGTCCTCGGTACGGACCCGGCCGCCGCCTGGGACGAGGCCTCGGCCGCCGCGCACACCGCCTTCCAGGTCCCCGGGGCGCTGGAGCGCACCGTCCGGCTCTCGTACGGGCCCGCGCTCGGATCGGCGTACTGCGCGGAGCTGACCGCCGACTGCGTGGTCCACGCCTGGGACCTCGCGCGCGGCACCGGCGCCGACGACCGGCTGCCGGACGGCCTCGTCGAGTTCTCCCTCAAGGAGGTCATGCCCTACGCCGCCGGACTGGCCGCGAGCGGCATGTACGACGCTCCGCTGGAGGTGCCGGCCGGGGCGGACGCCCAGACCCGGCTGCTCGCGCTGCTGGGCCGGAGCGGCTGAGGCGTGCCGGAGTACCGGCGGTCCGGCGGTCCGGAGTCCTGGCGGTCCGGCCCCTCGGTATCCACAACGGGCGACTCCGGACGAATAACCGTATAAAGGCAGGGTCGGGAGCGCGGGTACGGCAGGAGAGGTGGCGCGCGGTGTCGGGGATCCAGCGCACGACGGCCGAGGGCCGGGGCCCGGTCCGCTACGGTCCGCCCGCACCCCAGCCCGGCCTGCCCGTCCTGCCCGAGCTCACGGCCGTGCTCGCCGCGGCCGCCTGGCGTTCGGCCCCCGAGCCGACCGGCGGGGGAGTGCCCGTACGGGCCGCCGCGGCCCGGCACTGGGGGCGGCGCGGGCTTCCCACCGACCCCGACCACGTGGCCGCCGGACCCGGCGCCCCCGCCCTGCTGCTGGCGCTGCTCGGCGCGTACGGGGGCGACGTCATGCTGCCCCGGCCCTGTCCCGCCTGGTGGACACCACAGGTCCGGCTGCTGGGACGGCGGGCCTACCACGTGCCGACCCCGGCCGAATGCGGTGGTGTACCCGATCCGTACGCCCTGCTGGAGACCGTGCGCCGGGTGCGTGCCGAGGGCGGCGACCCGCGGGTGCTGCTGCTGTCCGTCGCCGACGACCCGACCGCCACCGTGCCGCCGCCCGAGCTGCTCCGGGAGGCCTGCGAGGCCGCCGAGTCCGCCGGGCTGTTCGTCGTCAGCGACGAGACCTGGCGCGACACCGTCCACCGGCCCGTCCCCGGACGCTCCGGCGGGCTCGGTGGTCCCGGGGGGCTCGGGGGGCTCGGCGAGGGCACGCCCGGCGGGCCGGCGGGCTCCCACGAACGGCTCGTCGTGCTCAGCCCCGCCGAGATGCTGCCGGACGACACCGCGGTGCTCCTGGACCTCTCCGGCGCCCTGCTCCCGGCCGGCTGGCCCGCCGCCGTCATCCGGTTCCCCGGCACCCCGCGCGGCACCTGGCTGCGGGCCCGGACCCTGGACGTGCTCACCGCCACCGGCGGGTTCGTCGCGGGCCCCGTCGCCGGGGCGGCCGCACACGCCCTCGACGAGCCCGCCGCCGTCACGGGACGCGCCGCCGCGGCCGCCGCCCTGCACGGCACCGTGGCCCGGGCCGCACACCGGGAACTGCTGGCCGCCGGGGTACTGGCCCGCCCCCCGCAGGCCGGCCGCCACCTCTACGCCGATCTGACGCCGCTGCGCGCCGGACTCGCCCGCCAGGGAGTCGCCGACGCGATGGAACTGGAGGACTGGCTGGGCGGACGGCTCGGCGCGCCCACGCCCGGCGGGCAGCGCTTCGCGGACGAGCCCGTCGCCCCGCGGGTCCGGCTGTCGACCGGCCCGCTCCTCGGCGCCACCCCCGAGGAACGGCTCGCGGCGCTCACCGCGACCGACCCCCTCGGCCTGCCCCACGTACGGGACTCCCTGGCCCGGCTCCGGTCGGTGCTGGCCGGGCTGTCCGGCTGAGGCCCGCGCCGAAACCCCGACTGCCGCCGGTGAACGGAGACATCTCGATGAGGGACCAGACGGACGCCCCCTCGGCTTCCCTGGCCGGGGCCGGCCCGGACGTCCCCCCGGCGGCGCCCCGGGCAGGTGCCGGTCCCGATGCCGGTCCCGGTGTCGCCGGCCGGCCCGCGCGGCCGCGGCCGCTGGGCGAACACCGGCTGTGGCCGCGCTCGTTCGCGGACCGGCTGACCACCCCGCTGCCGGGACTCCGCGCGTTCGCCCGGCTCGCCCGCGAGGGCGCCTTCCGGCCCGGCCCGGAGGGGCTGCGCGGCATCCCCGACCTGCCGTACGCGCCCGCCCCGCTGCCCTCCGTGGCCACCGGGGCGGTGTCCGCCACCTGGGCCGGACACGCCAGCTGGGTGCTGCGCATCGGCGGGCTCACCGTACTGACCGACCCCGTCTGGTCCCGGCGGATCCTCGGCACCCCGGCCCGGATGACCCCCGTCGGAGTGCGCTGGGAGGAACTCCCGCCGGTCGACGCCGTGGTGATCAGCCACAACCACTACGACCACCTCGACGCACCCACCCTCAAACGCCTCCCGCGCACGACGCCGCTCTTCGTCCCGGCGGGCCTCGCGCGCTGGTGCCGGCGGCGGGGCTTCACCCGGGTCACCGAGCTCGACTGGTGGGAGTCGGCCGAACTGGGCGGCGTACGGTTCGAGTTCGTGCCCGCGCACCACTGGTCGAAGCGGTCGCTGACGGACGCGTGCCGGACGTTGTGGGGCGGTTGGATGCTCAGCGTCGGGGAGGGCCGGGGCGGCGACGCCGCGAAGAAGGTCTACTTCGCGGGCGACACGGGCTACGGACACTGGTTCGGCGAGATCGGGCGGCGCCACCCCGGCATCGACCTCGCACTGCTCCCGATCGGGGCGTACGCCCCGCGGTGGTGGCTGCGGGACGTCCACGCGGACCCGGAGGAGGCCGTGCGGGCCTGTCTGGACCTGGGGGCGCGGCGGATGGCGCCCATGCACTGGGGCACCTTCGTGCTGTCCGCCGAGCCGGTGATGGAGCCGGTGCAGCGGGTACGTGCCGCGTGGGCCCGTACCGGGCTGCCCCAGGAGCACCTCTGGGACCTCCCGATCGGGGCGTCCCGAACCTTCTAGCCGCAGCCGTCCCCGGCCCACACCGCTACGCGGTCCGAAGTCCCCCCTGCGACGGCTCGCCGCTGCGCGGGGCGAAGCCCCCGGCAGCACCGATCCCCGCTGCGCGGGCCGATGTCCCGCAGCACCCCTTGCCGCTGCGCGGGCCGAAGTCCCCACGGCGACCGTTTGCCGCTGCGCGGGGCGGAGTTCCCCTACCCGCCCTTCGCCCGTTCCCCGGGGCTGTGCCCCGGACCCCCTGGGGCTCCGCCCCAGACCCCGCTCCTCAAACGCCGGAGGGGCTGGATTTGGCTGGGCTCAGCCCGCACGTGGAGGCCGGACGGGCTGGATGTGACCGGCCTCGGCCCGCACGTGAATGCCGGACGCCTGCCAAAATCCAGCCCCTCCGGCGTTTGAGGAGCGGGGGTCCGGGGGCTGGCCCCCGGGAACGGTGCCGCACAGGCAATCGGTTCCGGGACCGGCCAGTTCGGTGGCGCCGCACAGGCCTTTGGGCTCCGGGGCCGGTCAGGTCAGCCGTGTCCGGGGCGGATTCGGCGCCAGAGGGACGGGGTCGTGCTGATGAGGAGGGTGAGGGCCACCGCGAGGGCCACGCCCTTCCAGGGTTCCGCGAAGAGGGAGCCGCCGACGATGCCGATCAGGCCGTAGGTCGCCGCCCAGGCCAGGCAGGCGGGGCCGTCGCCGCGGGCGAACCGGCGCAGGGGCAGTTCCGCGAGCAGGCAGGCCAGCATCACCGGGATGCGGCCGCCCGGGAGGAGGCGGGAGACGATCAGGACCAGGACGCCGTTCTCGTCCAGCTTGCGCTGCGCCTGGGCAAGGCGTTCCGGGGTCGCCCGCCGGCGCAGGGCCTCCAGCCGGCGCGAGCCGTTGCGGGAGCGGACCCCGCGTCGGCCCAGCCAGTACAGGGCCATGTCACCGGCGAAGGCGGCCAGCGAGGACACCCCGAACACCAGCAGCAGCCCGAAGGGCAGGGAGTCCTGGTGGAACGCCACCACCGCCGCCGTGCTGACCAGCGCGCCCGTCGGAATCACCGGTACCAGCGCGCCCAGCGCCACCAGGACGAAGAGGGTCGGATAGCCGATCGCCTGCTGGGTGGATTCCGGCGGGACCTGCGCGGCCGACTCCGCGAACAGCCACAGCCCCCTCACGGCAGCCGCACCCGTTCGCCGTGCGCGGGCAGCCGGACCGTCACCTTCGGCGCCTCCTTGCGCGCGCAGCGTGCGAACTCCTCGCCCGGCGCGTGGAACTCGTGCGGCCGCACCGCGTCCATCCCGATGGGCCAGTACGTGCCCCAGTGCACCGGTACCGCGGCCGCCGGCGCCAGCAGGGCCAGGGCCCGCGCGGCACCCGCCGCGTCCAGGTGCCCGGGGCCCAGGTTGGGCCCCCAGCCGCCGACCGGCAGCAGGGCCACGTCCACCGGTCCGACCTCGTCGGCCATCGAGTCGAACAGGCCGGTGTCCCCGGCGAAGTAGGTCCGCGAGGAGCCATCGATCACGTACCCGAGCGCGGGCGCGACCCGCGGTCCGAACGGCAGCCGCCGCCCGTCGTGCCGTGCGCTGACCGCCCGGACCCGTACGCCGCCGCCCCGTACGCCGTCCCCGACGGTCACCGTGTCGCCCGGCGACAGCTCCGTGACCACCAGCCCCCGCACCCCGGCCGTCCGGGCCAGCCCCGGCACCGCGCCCGGCGCCCCGCGGGGCACCAGCAGCCGGGTGCCGCGCGCGAGGCGCGCCAGCGAGGGCAGGTGCAGGTGGTCGGCGTGCAGGTGCGAGACGAGCACCGCGTCGGCGACCGCCGCCTCCGGCGGGGGCACCGCCCCACGCCGGCGCCGCAGGTGCGCCAGGCGGCGGGCGAAGAGCGGGTCCGTGAGCAGCCGGACACCGGAATCCTCGACCGTGCACGTGGCATGGCCCCACCAAGTGATCTCCACCGGCCCCTGATCCCCTCCCTCGTCCCGCTTGCCACCGGGTCCCGTCCGAGCCTAAAGGCTGCCCGCCGCAGCCGCTCGGAACCGGGGTGCCGCAGCGGCGGAACCGGTCCTTCACGCCCCCTCCTCCCGGGCGGCGGATCGGAGTAGGGTCGGGCGGCATGGATGAGCTGCGCGTGGCCGCGATCGCCAGCCTGGCCCCGCTGGAGGATCTGGACACGGATCCCTTCGCCGTCGACACCCGGAGCCAGCACGCCATGTGCGCCCGTTGGGCGGCGGAGCGGGGGTACGTCGTGACCCGCCAGCTGTTCGTCTACGGGCTGCGCGCCGACCACTGCGGTCTGTGGAACGACATCGACGCCGGCCGCGTCGACCTGTTCGTCACCGCGAACCACCGGGTGCTGACGCGCGCGCTGCGCTCCGTGGGGGAGTTCACCGCCGAATGTGCCCGGCGCGGCGTACGGCTGGAAACAGCCGGTCTCGAAGAACCGCACTACACCTCGGCGATGAAGGCCGAGGTGCACCGCCGGCTCTCCATGCCGACCGCCGGATACGACGGCACGTAGGCCCGGTCCCGGGCGGAACCGCCGGCCCTGGCGTGGGCGGAACCGCTCGACCCCGGTCCGGGGCGAAATCGCTCGCCCCGGCGCGGGCGGAACCGTTTGCCCCGGCGCGAGCGAGCGGCCGCCCCCTCCGCACGCACGTCCGCCGCCCGTGTCATCCGGCCCGGCGGGCGCCGTTGTGCGAGCCTGGACACCGTGGGACGGGGGCTCGTCGGCGCGGTGCGGGCCACGGTGGTGAGGTGGGTCGGGCGTGTTGCGAGGCCGGTGGCGGAGTACGGGCGGCGCCCTGGTGCGGGTGGTCGTCGTCTGGGCGGTGTCCACCCTCACGATGCTCGCCCTGGCCGGAATCCTCCCCGACTTCAGGCTCCAGGCGGGCGCGGGCGGCGACCGCGACAGCATCACGCAGATAGGTCTGACGGCAGCCATCGGCGCCGGTGCGTTCGGTCTGCTGAGCGCGCTGGTGTGGCCGGTTCTCGTACGCGCCCTGCTGCTCGTGCCGGCCCTGGTGCTCGGGCTGCTCGTCTTCTTCCTCAACGGCTCGCTGCTGCTGCTGGCGCTCAGCCTGATCCCGGCCGGCCGCGGCGAGGCGGACCCCGAGACGGCGGTGGTGGTCGCCGCCGTGATGTCCGCCGTCGCCTCCGCGACCTCCACGGCCCTCGCCGTACGCGACGACGAGGCCTACCGGCGCCGGCTCTACCGGCTCGCCGACCGCCGCCGGCGCCGCCAGCACCGCGAGGGGATGCCCGGGGCCGACGAACGCGCCCCCGCCCTGGTGTTCCTGCAGCTGGACGGGGTCGGGTACGAGGTGCTGCGGCGCGCGGCCGGCAGCGGCCTGATGCCCACGGTGGCCGACTGGCTCGACCGCAGCCACCGCGTCGGCTCCTGGCACACCGACTGGTCCAGCCAGACCGGAGCGAGCCAGCTCGGGATCCTGCACGGCTCCAACTTCGACGTCCCGGCCTTCCGCTGGTACGAGAAGGAGACCGGCGAGGTGGTCGTCTGCAACCGGCCCACCAGCGCCGCCGAGCTCCAGCGGCGGGCCGTCGAACGCACCGGGGACGGCGGCCTGCTCACCCTCGACGGGGCCAGTCGCGGCAACCTCTTCAGCGGCGGCGCCGGCCAACTGGCGCTCGTCCTGTCCGTCTCGGCCCGGCGCGGCCCGCACAACCGGTCCCGCGCGGGGTACTTCGCGTACTTCTCCGACCCGGCCAACGCGGTCCGCACGGCGCTCTCCTTCGTCGCCGAGGTGGCCCGCGAGATCACCCAGTCGGTCCGCGGACGCCTGCGCGGGGAGCGGCCACGGGTCGGGCGCGGCGGGCTGTACCCGCTGATCCGCGCCTTCGCGACGGTGGTGGAGCGCGACGTCGTGGTCGCCGCCGTGATCGGCGACATGCTGGCCGGCCGCGCCGCCGTCTACGCCGACCTGGTCGGCTACGACGAGGTCGCCCACCACTCGGGCCCGCGCTCCCGGGACACCGAGCAGGTGCTCGCCCGGCTCGACCGCAGCCTGGCGCTCCTCGCCCGGGTCGCCGAGCACGCCCCCCGGGAGTACCGGATCGTGCTGCTCTCCGACCACGGCCAGAGCCCGGGGGAGACCTTCCTGGGCCGGTACGGGCTCACCCTGAAGGACCTGGTCCGCGCGGGCTGCGGGCTCCCGGTGTCCAGGAAGGCCGGCCGCACGCACAGCGGGGCCGAGGCGCGGGCCGCCGTACGGGCGGCCCTGCACCGGCCCGTGGAGGAGACGGACGACGAGGCCCGACCCGGGGCGGGCCCCGACCCGGTGGTCCTGGCCTCGGGCAACCTCGGCCTGATCTCCTTCCCCGACCTGCCCGGACGGGCGTCCAGGGAACGGATCGAGCGCGCCCACCCGGCGCTGCTCTCCACCCTGGCCAACCACCCCGGCGTCGGGTTCCTGCTCGTCGACGGGACCGTCCTGGCGGCCGGCGGGGCCGAGGCCCGGCTGGACGAGCCGGGCGCGGCGGAGGCCCTGCTGGCCCCCTTCGGCCCGGGCGCGGCGCGGGCGGTCCGGCGGACCGACACCTTCCCGCACGTGGCCGACGTGATGGTGAACTCGGCCTACGACCCGCAGACCGGCGCGGTGCACGCCTTCGAGGAGCAGATCGGCTCGCACGGCGGCCTGGGCGGGGAGCAGGGCCACCCGTTCCTGATGTGGCCGGTGGAGCTCTCCGATCCGGTGGACCGGCCCGGCGGAGAGCTGGTGGGTGCGGAGGCCGTCCACCGGGTCCTGCGCCGCTGGCTGACCGAGGCGGACGGGCCCCAGATCCCGGTCTCCCCGGACCTCTCGGTGACCCCGGGCACGGACCCGGCGCCCGCACCGTAGGCCCCGGGCGTACGGTGGGAACAGAGTCCACCAGGGGGGCTCCGAGGGGTCGCCATGTCCGCGATCAGCAAGAGCATCGACATAGACCGCACGCCCGAGGACGTCTACGCGTACATCACGGACCCCACGCACCTGCCGGAGTGGCAGGACCGGGCCGTCACCGCGGTGCCGATGGGCGACCTGCCCGTCCATGTGGGTTCCAGGGTCCTGGTCGGCCGCCGGGTCGGCCGGCGCACGATCCCCGCGACCATGGAGGTCCTGGCCATGGACCCGCCGAGGAGCTGGCACTTCCGCGGAGTCCGGGGGCCGGTCCGCCCCGATGTGCGGGGCCGCATCGAACCCCTCGACGACGGCGCCCGCTCGCGCGTGACCCTCGCCGTCGACTTCGAGGGCCGCGGCCTGGGCAGGGCGCTCGTCCCGCTCGCGGTCAAGCCCATGGTCCGCAAGGAGATGCCCCGCAGCGAGGAGAAGCTCAAGCACCTGCTGGAACACTCCGAGGCCTGAGGGCTGGGCAGACCCCGGGAAAAACCGGGTGCTCCGGGACATGCCGTGCGCCCACACTGGGCTCACCCGCGCACCAGCGCACCGCGTTTCCCGGACCCCAAGGACATTCCCACCCGTGCAGGCCGCCGTCACCGTCACCCCCGCCCAGCTCCCCGAACTGCTCCTCGGGCTCGCCACCGTGCGGCCCGTGTTCCTCTGGGGGGCGCCCGGCATCGGCAAGTCCTCGCTCGTGCGGAAGTTCGCCGATTCGCTGGGACTGGAGTGCGTGAGCCTGCTCGGCACCCAGCTCGCGCCCGAGGACCTGATCGGCGTACCGCAGATCCGTGACGGGCGCTCGGTGTTCTGCCCGCCGGAGACGATCGCCCGGGACGAGCCGTACTGCCTGTTCCTGGACGAGCTCAACGCCGCCGGCCCGGACGTGCAGAAGGCCTTCTACTCGCTGATCCTCGACCGGCGCATCGGCTCCTACGAGCTGCCCGCGGGCTCCATCGTCATCGGCGCGGGCAACCGGGCCACCGACAACGCCCTGGCCCGCCCCATCGCCTCCGCGCTCGTCAACCGGCTCACGCACGTCCACCTGAACGCCTCCGCCGGGGACTGGCTGGTCTGGGCCGGTGAGCACGGCATCCACCCGTGGGTCACCGACTACCTCACGGACCGGCCCGACCACCTGTGGTCGCAGCCGCCCAAGACGGAGGAGGCGTTCTCCACGCCGCGCTCCTGGCACATGCTCTCGGACGCCCTGCACTCCTTCGGGCCCGAGCTGGACGAGACCACCCTCAAGGTGATCGCCCACGGCACCCTCACCCCGGCGCACGCCGTCTCCTTCTGCGGCTACGCGAAGATCGTCCGCCACTCCTTCGGCATCGAGGCGATCCTGAAGGGCGACGCGAACTGGCCCACCCGGCTCGCCGACCGCGACCTGCTCTACTACCTGGCCGACGCCTTCCGGGGCCGGCTGGTCAAGGAGCTGCCCGCACGGCGCGAGCACGTCTCGCCCGCCGTCCGGCAGACCGCGTACCGGGCCAAGGCCCTCCTCGTGCAGCTCGCCGAGATCTCCGTCGAGGTCGCCCAGACCGTCATCGCCGACGACGCCGACGGCCTGCCCGTGCTGCCCGCCTGGTTCCTCGTCGAGGCGGCCCGCGACATGCCGCGCCTGGTCGAGGCCCGCCGGTGAGCCGCCCCACCCGCACGAACACCACCCGCAAGAGCACCACCCGCAAGAGCACCGGCAACGCCAAGCCCGACCCCGCCGACCAGGCCTTCGCCGAGGGCCTCGCCCTGGTCAAGCGGAACCCCGCCCTCGCCGCCGTGTCCGCCACCGTCTGCCGTCAGAGCAAGTGCCCGGCCACCCCGGTCTCAGGACTGGCGGCCGTCGACTCCAACGGCACCGTCCACGTCCACCCCACCCGGCGCGCCGCACCCGGGGAGTGGGCCTGGACGCTCGCCCACGCGCTGCTCCACCTCGGCTTCGGACACGTGCCCGCCGCCAAGGACGAGCGCCGCTCCCAGCCCGACCGCTTCGACCTGGCCGCCCGCTGCGCCGTCGTCAACCGGTTCCTGGCGAGCTTCGCACCCGGCTGGACCCCGGACCGGCTGCCCGCCGAACATCCCGGCGGCGACGAGGAGCTGCTCGCGGCCCGCTGGCGCCGCGACGGCATCCCCGCGGCCCACGAGCACTGCGGCACGGCCGGAGACCACCCCGACCAGCTCCTGGTGACCTGGGGGGCCTGGAACACCGCCGTCCCCGACTGGGAGACCGCCTTCGCGCACGCCCTGACCCGCAGCGTCTCGGCCGCCATGGACGTGGCCGGCGGCCGCCGCGACCGGGTCACCGGGGAGCACGTCCGGCTGCACCCGTGGGACCGGGCCCTGAACTGGTTCGTCTCCTCGTACCCGCTGCTCGGGGGTCTCGCCGCCGGGCTGGAGATCGTCGCCGACGCCGAGCTGGCCCGGGCCCAGGGCATCGATATCGCCGCCGTCAGCGCGAGCGCCGGGGAGATCTACGTCAACCCGCTGCGCAGCTTCACCGACGGGGAATGGCGGTTCGTCCTGGCCCACGAGATGCTGCACGCCGCCCTGCGCCACGGGGAGCGCTGCGGTGCCCGTGACCCGTACCTGCACAACGTGGCCGCCGACTACGTGGTCAACGGCTGGCTGGTGGAGATGGGCGTCGGCGAGATGCCCGAGGGGCTGCTGTACGACGCGGAGCTGCGGGACCTCTCGGTCGAAGAGGTCTACGACCGGATCACCACCGACCTGCGCCGCATGCGCCGCCTCGCCACCCTGCGCGGCAAGGGCCGCGGGGACATCCTGGGCGAGCCGCTGCTCCACCCGGGCAGCGGCCCGTACACGGACCTGGACGAGTTCTACCGGCGCGGCCTGGTCCAGGGCTTCGACCTGCACGGGTACGGGGAGCGCGGACTGCTGCCCGCCGGGCTGATCCAGGAGATCCGGGCGCTGGTCCACCCACCGGTGCCGTGGGACGCGGAGCTCGCCCGCTGGTTCGACGCGTACGTGCCGCGGCCCGTGGCCGTACGGTCCTACGCCCGCCCGGCCCGCCGACAGGCCTCCACCCCGGACATCCCGCGTGCGGGCCGGTACTTCCCGCTGGAGGAGACCGCCCGCTGCACCTTCGGGGTGGTCCTCGACACCTCGGCGTCGATGAACGCCGCCCTGCTCGGCAAGGCGCTCGGCGCGATCGCCTCGTACGCGCAAGCCCGCGACGTACCGGCCGCCCGTGTCGTGTTCTGCGACGCGGCGCCGTACGACGCGGGCTACATCCCCCCGACCGAGATCGCCGGGCGGGTCCGGGTGCGCGGCCGGGGCGGCACGGTCCTGCAACCGGCCGTCGACCTGCTGCACCGGGCGGAGGACTTCCCGCCCGGGGCCCCGGTCCTCGTGATCACGGACGGCCGGTGCGACACCCTGCGGATCCGGCGCGAGCACGCCTACCTGATCCCGCAGGGTGCCTCCCTGCCGTTCACGCCCCGGGGGCCGGTCTTCCGACTGACCTGACGGTTTAGTCGAGGTAGTCGCGCAGCACCTGCGAGCGCGACGGGTGACGGAGCTTCGACATGGTCTTCGACTCGATCTGGCGGATGCGCTCACGGGTGACCCCGTACACGCGGCCGATCTCGTCGAGGGTCTTCGGCTGGCCGTCGTTGAGGCCGTAGCGCATGGAGACCACGCCCGCCTCGCGCTCCGAGAGCGTGCCCAGGATGGACTGGAGCTGCTCCTGGAGGAAGGTGAAGGAGACCGCGTCGGCCGGCACGACCGCCTCGGAGTCCTCGATGAGGTCACCGAACTCGCTGTCTCCCTCCTCACCCAGCGGGGTGTGCAGGGAGATCGGCTCGCGGCCGTACTTCTGGACCTCGATGACCTTCTCGGGGGTCATGTCGAGTTCCTTGCCCAGCTCCTCCGGAGTGGGCTCCCGGCCGAGGTCCTGGAGCATCTGGCGCTGGACGCGGGCCAGCTTGTTGATGATCTCGACCATGTGGACGGGGATGCGGATGGTGCGCGACTGGTCGGCCATGGCACGCGTGATCGCCTGCCGGATCCACCACGTGGCGTACGTGGAGAACTTGAAGCCCTTGGTGTAGTCGAACTTCTCCACGGCGCGGATCAGACCGACGTTGCCCTCCTGGATCAGGTCCAGGAAGAGCATGCCGCGGCCGGTGTAGCGCTTGGCCAGGGAGACCACGAGGCGGAGGTTGGCCTCCAGCAGGTGGTTCTTGGCCCGGCGGCCGTCCTCGACGAGGATCTCCAGCTCGCGCTTGAACGCGGGCTTGTGGTCCTCCTCCTCTTCGAGCTTGTACTCGGAGAAGAGACCGGCCTCGATGCGCTTGGCGAGCTCCACCTCCTGCTCGGCGTTGAGCAGCGGCACCTTGCCGATGAGCTTGAGGTAGTCCTTGACGGGGTCGGCGGTGGCACCGGCGACCATGACGGTCTGGGCCGGGGCGTCGTCCTCGTCGTCGTCGGACAGGACGAAGCCGGCGCTGCCGCCCGTCTTGGGCGTCTCCTTCTCGTCGCCCTCGTCGAGGTCCTCGGCCGCCCAGTCCTCGCCCTCGGCGACGGCGGCCTCGGCCTCGTCGCCGTCCTTGGCGGTCTTCTTGGTGGCGGCCGTCTTCTTCACGGCGGTCTTCTTCACGGCGGTCTTCTTGACCGCACGCTTCTTCGGCGCGGCGGCGGCCTCTGCCGCCACCTCCTCCTCGGTCCCGGAGGCCGACGGGTCGGATATCGCCGCAGCGGTGGCGGGGGCCGCGGTCTTGCGGGCACCGATCAGGCGCGGCGGGGCCGCGGCCTTCTTGGCGACGGCACGAGCCGGAGCGGCGGCCGCCTTGCGCGGCTTCTTGGCGGCAGCCTTCGTGGCGGGGGCGGCGCTGACGTGGAGGGCGACGCCCTCCTCGTCCAGGACCTGGTTCAGGCTGCGCAGGACCCGCTTCCACTGGTCCACCGGGATGCGGCCGGCCTCGAAGGCCTGGCGCACGTCATCACCGTTGATGTGACCCTGCTCGCGGCCACGCTCGACAAGCGCGACCAGGGCCTCGGATTCGGCGATCTCCGTGGGGAACGTACGGGACGGGCTGAGCGACACAAGGAGCCTCTCGTTGCGAACAGATAAGGGGTGGCGGGACATCATCGCGCGGACTCGGGAAACAGACCCGAGGGGGGTCTGTATTCCGGGCCGCACGAGGACACCTGTCGGTTCATCGCATGCCCGAGTAGATTCGTTACGCGCTGAATTGAGTGACCTGCGCCACGCTGTGACCGGGGGGCCGGTCGCGGGTGGTCGCGTCCGCCCGTTTTGTCAGCCCGTTTTGCGGGCCTCGATGAGAAAACGGGCGGTGTGTGCGACGAACGGGCCTTCGCGCTCGATCTGTTCGTGCAGCTCGCGCAGCCGGTCCCGATGCTGTCCGACCGTGAAGCCGGGCACCATCCAGATCACCTTCCTCAGAAAGTAGATCACGGCTCCGATGTCGTGGAACTCCGTCCGCAGCCGCTCGGAGCGCAGATCGACCACCTCCAGTCCCGCCTTCGTGGCCGCGGCGACCGCATCGTCGGGGTGCCGGCCGCGCCGGACCTCCTCCGGCTGCGGTCCCAGGAAGTACTCCACGAGCTCGAAAACGCTCGCCGGGCCGACCTGCTGGGAGAGGTACGTGCCGCCGGGCCGCAGCACCCGCGCGATCTCCTCCCACCAGACCGTCACCGGATGCCGGCTGGCGACGAACTCGAAGGCCCCGTCGCCGAACGGCAGCGGCGGCTCGTCGGAGTCCGCGACCACGACGGTGCCCATCGGGTGCAGCAGCTTTGTCGCCTTGTCGATGTTGGGCGGCCACGACTCGGTGGCCACCGTCAGCGCGGGCAGCGGCCCGGCTCCGGCGAGCACCTCTCCGCCTCCGGTCTGGATGTCCAGGGCGGAGCCGACCTGCGCCAGGCGCCGCGCCAGGAGCCGCTGATAGCCCCAGGAGGGGCGCTGCTCGGTGGCGCGGCCGTCGAGCCAGGAGAAGTCCCAGCCGTCCACAGAGACGGATTCCGCTTCCGCGACGAGATGGTCGAAAGTGCGCGTCATCCCTCGATCGTCCCAGGTCCGGGCCCGGTCATCCACCCGATTGCCGGGCGCGGGGTCCGCCGGGGCCGCCGCCCGGCCCGGCGGAAGGTCGCCTACACTGGGCGGCGGGCCGTGACTGGCGTTCGGGTGGATCACCACCGGGGAGCGGCCCGGCGTACTCCCGCTTTGCGTACGCCGACTGCCGCGCGCCTGGGCGAACCGCGATCCCGCAGCGACGCCCAGGAGCCCCGATGACCACCCAGACGACTGCCCCGCAGGCACGGACCGCCACCCTGATGGACGGCACCGCCCTCGCCCGCCGCATCTCGGAGCGGACCGCCGCGTACGCGGCGAAGATCACCGAGCGCACCGGTACCGCGCCCTGTCTCGCCACCGTGCTGGTCGGCGAGGACCCCGCGTCCGTCACCTACGTCCGCATGAAGCAGAACCGCTGCGCCAAGGCCGGGATCACCTCCCGCCACGTGGAGCTGCCGGCCGCGACGACCACCGAGGAGCTCGTCGCCACCCTGACGGCGCTCTCCGAGGACCCGGAGATCAGCGGCATCCTGCTCCAGCACCCCGTCCCGCACCACATCGACGAGCGCGCCGCCTTCGAGGCCATCGCCCCGGGCAAGGACGTCGACGGGGTCACCATGCACTCCTTCGCCGCCATGGGCTTCGGACTGCCCGGCTTCGTCTCCTGCACCCCCGGCGGCATCATGCGGCTGCTGGAGGCCTACGACGTGGACCTGACCGGCAAGCACGCCGTGGTCGTCGGCCGCAGCGCGATCCTGGGCAAGCCCGCCGGGATGCTGCTGCTGGAGCAGAACGCCACCGTCACCTACTGCCACTCGCGCACCGTGGACCTGCCGTCCATCGTCCGCCAGGCGGACGTGCTGGTCGCCGCCGTCGGCAAGGCCGAGTTCATCCGCGGCGAGGACATCAAGCCGGGCGCCGTGGTCCTGGACGCCGGCTACAACGAGGGCAACGTCGGCGACGTCCACTTCGAGTCGGCCGCCGCCCGCGCCTCGCTGATCACCCCGGTACCGGGCGGTGTCGGCCCGATGACCATCGCGGTACTGCTGGAGCAGACCGTGCAGGCCGCCGCCGCGCAGGCCGGTCTGGCCCTCGCGGACCTCTGAGCCCTCGGGGCCCCCCTGAGACCTCCGGCCCGCGCCCGCTCCCTCCCGTACGACGAACGCCCCGGGCCCTTCGGTCCGGGGCGTTCCGTTTCCCGCGGTAACGGGCCGAAAGGCCGATTCCGGTCCGGCACGACAGGGCTCCAATGAATATGTGAAGCCTTCGATGGATATGCAGAAGCCCCCGGCGCCGGACGCAGCACCGGCCGACGCGGCGGCGGTGGACGGGAAGCGTCACCCGCGCGGGCTCGCCACCCTCGTCCTCGCCGAGCTGTGGGAGCGTTTCAG
Source organism: Streptomyces sp. NPDC051563 (assembly GCF_044454225.1). Lineage (NCBI taxonomy): Bacteria > Bacillati > Actinomycetota > Actinomycetes > Kitasatosporales > Streptomycetaceae > Streptomyces > Streptomyces sp. NPDC051563. The sequence goes on along the minus strand of NZ_JBITDL010000033.1, from coordinate 72,143 downwards.
CCTCTACGGCATGGTCGCCATCCTCGTGCACTTCCTCGCCGCCTCCCGCGGCCACGGCGGCATGGGGCTCCACGAGGGCACCGCGGAGGCCGTGGAAGGCGTCTACATGGCCATGATCTCGCTGCTGGCGCTGCCCGGCGGCTGGATAGCCGACCGGTTCCTGGGCGCCCGGCGGGCCGTCCTGTGGGGCGGCGTGGTCATCATGGCGGGCCACGTCCTGATGGCCGTGCCGAACCCGGTCTTCGTCTGGCCCGGCCTGGTCCTCATCGTCATCGGCACCGGCCTGCTCAAGCCGAACATCTCCGCGCTGGTCGGCCGGCTGTACGCCGCGGACGACGACCAGCGCCGCGACGCCGGCTACTCGATCTTCTACATGGGCATCAACCTCGGCGCGGTCATCGCCCCGCTCGTCGTCGGCTACCTCGGCGAGGAGGTCAACTGGCACCTCGGCTTCGGCGCCGCCGCCGTCGGCATGGCCCTCGGCCTGGTCCAGTACGTCGTCGGGGGCCGCCGCCTGACCGAGCAGCTGCGCGCGGAGCCCATGGTCCGGCTCACCGCCGCCGAGCGGGCCAAGGTGCGCAAGTCCTCCGCGTACGGCCTGGTCTTCACCGCCGTACTGATCACCCTGCTGGCCGCCTCGCACGCGCTGAGCATCGACAACATCACCTTCCTGCTGACGGTCGTCGCCGTGGTGGTCCCGGCGGGCGTACTGCTCTCGATGTACCGCAGCCCCAAGATCGACCGGGTCGAGAAGACCCGGCTGCGGGCCTACGTCTGGCTCTTCCTGGCCGCCACACTGTTCTGGCTGGTCTACGACCAGATGGGCAACGAGCTGAACCTGTTCGCCGCCCAGAAGACCGACCTGTCCCTGCTCGGCTGGCACATCCCGGCGAGCTGGACCCAGTCCCTGCCCTCGCTGTTCGTGATCATCCTGGCCCCCGTCTTCGCCGCCTTCTGGGTGCGCCGGGGCAAGCACATGAGCACCCCCTTCAAGTTCGGCCTGGCCCTGCTGCTGACCGGCGCCTCCTTCGTGGTCATGTCGGGCGCCGCGGCCATCGCCTCCAGCGGGGTCAAGGTCTCGCTGATGTGGCTCGTGGGCGTGTACGTGATCCAGGTGATGGGCGAGATGTGCCTGAGCCCGGTGGGCCTCTCGGTCACCACGAAGCTCGCCCCGCGGGCCTTCACCAACCAGATGATGGGCGTCTGGTTCCTCGCCGCCGCCACCGGCGACGCGATCGGCGCCCAGCTGCCCCGGCTCGACGCGGTCATCGGCCAGAGCCGCAACTTCCTGTGGCAGGGCGCCATGGTCATCGCGGCCGGCGCGGTGATGGTCTTCTTCACCAAGCGGCTCAAGGTCCTGACGGGCGAAGCGGCCGCGGCCCGCGAAGCGGTGACGACCGCGGCCTGACCGAGCCCGCGCACGCGGCCCGCAGCCAGGACCGCGCGGCCCCGTACGCCTCCTGGCGCAGGTGTGCGTTACTCCGGAGGTAATCGACCCGGCGGGGGCTCCGGCGGCACAGTGGGGGCATCGGGTTCCGGCGTCGCGCACTCGGCTCCGGGGCCCGGGTCTTTCGTACTCCACCAGCGCAAACGACCCTCGACGGAGGCTGATCCGCCATGTCCGCAACCCTGTTCACCGCCGTAGCCCGTACTGCCGTCCCGCAGGCCGCGCTGCGCCGGTTCCTCGCCCTCGACGCCGTCGTCACCACCGGGAACGGGCTCGCGTACGCGGCCTTCTCCGCGCCCCTCGGCCGACTGCTCGGCCTGGGGCAGGGGCTGCTGCTGGGACTCGGGGTGTTCCTGCTGCTCTACGGGGTGGGTGTCGGCCTGCTGGCCTCGCGCCGGGAGCCCCCGGTCTTCCCCGTCCGGCTCGTCATCGAGGGCAACTACGCCTGGGCCGCACTCAGCCTCGTCGCCCTCGTCGTCTGGCTCGCGCCCACCACCGCCGGGGCGGTGTGGATCCCGGCGCAGGCGCTCACCGTCGCCTCCTTCGCCCTCTTCCAGCAGCTCGCGCTGCGCGCGGGCGCGGGCTCAGGGCGCCAGTGACCGCAGGTACTTCACGGTCGCCGGGTCGGCCGGCAGCAGGGTCTCGATGGCCAGCTCGGCGACCGTCACGTCCATCGGGGTGTTGAAGGTGGAGATGGAGGACACGAAGGAGAGCAGGTGCCCGTCGTGCTCGATCCGCAGGGGGAGCGCGAGGTACGCGACGGCCTCGTCGGGACCGCTCTCGTCGGGCCCCGCCGACTCGGGCAGCGGATAGGCCGAGACCTCCTCGTACAGCGCGCGCAGCGGCGCCGAACGGGCCAGGGCGATCTGCCGCTCCATCTGGGCCAGCAGGTGTCCGCGCCATGCGCGCAGATTGCGGATCCGGGGGGCGAGGCCCTCCGGGTGCAGGGTCAGCCGCATCGCGTTGAGGGGACCGGCCAGCAGGTGCTCCGGCAGCCCCTCCATCAGCATCATGACGCCCCGGTTGGCGGCCACCACCTCGTACGTGGAGTTCACCACCAGCGCCGGATACGGCTCGTAGCCGGTCAGCAGCCGTTCCAGCCCCTCGCGCAGCACCTCCATCGAGGGGTCGTCCAGTGGGGTGTGGGCGTACCGGGGCGCGTAACCGGCCGCCACCAGAAGGGCGTTGCGGTCCCGCACCGGCACCTCCAGCCGGTCGGCGAGGCGCAGCACCATCTCCTCGCTCGGCCGGGACCGGCCCGTCTCCACGAAGCTGATGTGCCGGGAGGAGGAGTCGGCGCGGCCCGCCAGCTCCAGCTGGCTGAGCCCGCGCCGCTCCCGCCAGGTGCGCAGCAGGGCGCCCACCGCCAAGGGTGCAGCAGTCGTCATACGGCGACGTTAGCCCAACCGGGGGAGCGCAGGGGTGCCGCGATGGTCGCGGAAGGCGGCGAAGCACCCGCACGCACCAGGGCGCGGGACCTTCCCTCCGGCCCGAGCTGTGGGAACCTTGACTCCACGTCAGGTCAATCGGGCAGTCGTCTACGGGGAAGGAGCCTGCGGATGTCGAGAGAGCCGCTTTCGCAGAAGGAGATCGAGGACCGGCTGCGGGAACTCCCGGGCTGGGCCTTCGAGGACGACCGCATCATCCGCACCTACCGGCTGGGCAGCCACTTCGCGGCGAGCGCCCTGGTCAGCCATATCGCCAGCGTGCAGCAGGAGTTGAACCACCACTCCGACCTCACCCTCGGCTACGACACGGTCCGCCTCTCCGTGAACACGCACGATGCCGGTGATACCGTCACCGACGCCGACTTCACCCTCGCCGAGCGCGTCGAGTCCCTGGCGCCCGCCCACGGCGCCGCCTGACACCGGAAGCACCGCCGATGCCCCTGCCCACGCCGCGACCGCTCCTCGACTACGACGCCGAGGCCGAGGCCTACGACGCCACGCGCGGCGGGGTCCCGCGCGCCGAGGCCGCCGCCGCGGCGGTCCTCGGCCTGCTCCCGCCGGACACCGGCACCCTGCTCGACCTAGGCTGCGGCACGGGCATCGTCACCACCCGCATCGCCGCCGGCCGCCCGGGACTGCACGTCCTCGGCGCGGACACCTCCTCCGGGATGGCCGCCATGGCCCGCTCCCGGGGGATCCCGGTGGTCCTCGCCTCCGGGACCCGGCTCCCGTTCCGCACGGGCTCGCTCGACGCGGTCACCGCGGTCTGGCTGCTGCACCTGCTGCGCTCGCCCGGCCTGGTGGCCGCCGTGATCGCCGAGGCCGGGCGGGTGCTGCGGCCCGGCGGGGCGTTCGTCACCACCGTCGACAAGGACGCCGCCCACGACGTGGGCAGCGACATCGACGCGGTGCTCGCCGAGCACCTCACCGCCACCCCCGCCGACTCCGCCGGGGCCGTCACCGGCCACGCGGCCGCGGTGGGCCTGCACCCCGCAGGCGAAGCCCTCTTCACCGGCCACGGCCAGGGCCGCACCCCGCACGGGGCCGCCGCCGCACTGCTCGCCGGGCGGTACGCCTCCCGGGTCCACCCGCGCGGGATCACCCCGCGCGAGCTCGCGGACCGGCTGGAGCTCCTCCCCGGACCGGACACCCCGCGCGCGGAGCCTACGTACCGGCTGCACGCCTTCGTACGGGCCTGACCGGCGGGGCGGGGAGCGGAGAGGCGACCGCCCCCGGGAAGGCGACCGCCCCGGGAAGGGCGACCGCCCCCTCAGCTCCCCGCCCCGCGGCCCTCAGGCGGGCTCCAGACGCCACCACTGCGCCGGGGAATCGGTGTCCTCGCACTGCCGGGCCAGCCCCTCGGCGTCCGCCTCCAGCGGCAGCCCGCTGATGGCGGCGATCAGCGAGACCACGCCGGGGTCGTCGAGGTGCTCCTCCACGACCCACTCCTGCGCCCCGAAGGCGTTGGCCTTCCACACCTGGACCCGGGTGCCGCTCTCGGTCGAGGCGTTCGCGACGTCGAGCCGCTTGCCGTTGTGGAGGCTGACCAGGTGGAAGATCCCGCCGCCGCTGTGCACCGGCGTGATCTCCCACTGCCGGGCCGCGGCCGGCTCGCCGTCCGGCCCGACCCGGACCCGGTTGCCGCTCTCGACCTGGAGCAGCAGCCCGCTCGCGGCATTGCGGATCCGGTACGTGCCGTCCGGCGCCTTCGTCCCTCTCACCGGCTCGCTCACGGGCGGCTCAGTAGTCGAACTCGGCCGGGTCCGGCCCGATCCGGCGGCCCGCCCCGCCCGCACCGATCGCGTCCAGCGCGGCCACGTCCCCGGCGTCCAGCTCGAAGCCGAACACGTCGAGGTTCTCCCGGATGCGCGCCGGGGTCACGGACTTCGGGATCACCACGTTGCCCAGCTGGAGGTGCCAGCGCAGGACCACCTGCGCGGCCGAGCGGCCGTGCTTGGCGGCGATCGCCGTGACGGCGGGCAGGGTGAGCAGGTCCTTGCCCTGGCCGAGCGGGGACCAGGCCTCGGTGGCGATGCCCAGGCGTGCGTGCAGGGCGCGCAGCTCGGTCTGGGGGAGCAGCGGGTGCAGCTCGATCTGGTTGACGGCCGGGACCAGGGAGCTTTCGGCGCCGAGCCGTTCCAGGTCGGCGGGGCGGAAGTTGGACACGCCGACGGCCTTGGCGCGCCCGCTCGCCGCGATCTCCTCGAAGGTCTTCCAGATGGTCAGGAAGTCGTCGCGCATCGGGCGCGGCCAGTGGATCAGGTACAGGTCGATCTCGTCGAGGCCCAGCTTGGCGAGCGAGGCGTCGAACTCGCGCAGCACGTTGTCCCGGCCCCAGGTCTCGGACTTCCCGTTCCACAGCTTCGTGGTGACGAAGAGCTCCTCGCGCGGGACCCCGGCGGAGGCGATGGCCTTGCCGGTGCCCTCCTCGTTGCCGTAGATGGCGGCCGTGTCGATGCTCCGGTAGCCCGCCTCCAGGGCGGTCCGGACGGCCTGCTCCGCCTCGGCGTCCGGAACCTGCCAGACGCCGTAGCCGAGCTGGGGCATGAGCGTGCCGTTGTTGAGCTTGATGCCGGGGACCTGGTTCACGTCGGTCGTTCCCTCTGGTCGTCGCTGGTGCTGTACGACCGGCGACAACCGGACCCCGGGGTGGCCTATTCCCGCCGTACGGGTGAATTCATACGGCGGAAACAGGCCGGGCACGGGAAGGGGCCGCTGGTGCTACGACCCCAGGGTCGACCCCAGGTACGCCTCCCGGACCAGCGCATTCGCCCGTACTTCGGCGGCCGTGCCCTCGGCGAGGACGGCGCCCAGGTCGAGGACGACCACCCGGGTGCAGAGGTCCATCACGAAGGCCACGTTGTGCTCGACCAGCAGCACCGCGCAGCCCTCCTCCGCGGCGAGCCGGCGCACGACCGCCGCCAACTGCTCGCGTTCGGGCGCGGACATGCCCGACGCGGGCTCGTCCAGCAGCAGCACCCGGGGCGGATCGGCCACGGCGCGGGCCAGCTCGACCATCCGGGCCCGCCCGACCGGCAGACCCCCGGCGTACGAGTCCCCGAGCGCGCCGATGCCGCAGTCGGCCAGCACCCGCGCGGCCCGTGCGCGCCGCTCCCGCTCGTGGCGGCGCCGGGTGGGCGAGGCGACCAGATCGGCGGCGAACCCGCCGCCCCCGCCCCGCCACTCCTGCGCGACCAGGACGTTGTCGGCCACGCTGAGCTGCCCGAACAACTGCTGGCGCTGGAAGGTCCGGCGCATCCCGTGCCGGGCCCGCCAGACGGGGGAGCGCCGGGTGACGTCCACCCCGTCGAGCAGCATCCGGCCCTGGTCGGGCCGCCGGATCCCGGACAGCACGTCGAACAGGGTCGTCTTCCCGGCCCCGTTCGGCCCGATCAGCCCGCACACCTCGCCGGCCCGGACCCCGAGGTCCACGCCCGTCAGCGCCCTGACCCCGCCGAACCGTACGCTGACGCCGCGGGCCTCCAGTACGTACGGGCCCGCGTACGGGGCTTCGCCCGCGCTCATGTCGCCATCCCCAGGTAGGCCTCGGTCAGCCGGTCCGCCTCCACCTCGGAGCGCGGGCCGCACCAGGAGACCCGGCCCTGCGCGAGGTAGGCGACGGTGTCGGCGATCCCGAGGATCTCGGCCGCCTTCTCCTCCACCAGCAGCAGCGCGGTGCCGGCCGCGCGGAGCTCCGTGAGCAGCCCGTACACCTCGTCCACCACGCGCGGGGCGAGCCCGAGCGAGGGCTCGTCCGCGATCAGCACCCCGGGCGGCCGCTGCAACAGCGGGGCGAGCGCCAGCATCTGCTGCTCCCCGCCGGACAACGACCCGGCGGTGACCGTGCGGCGCTCGCGCAGCCGGGGGAACCGGTCGTAGACGGCGTCGCGTTCGGCGGCGTCCCTCAGGTACAGCGCCAGGTTCTCCTCGATGCTGAGCCCGGGGAAGATCCCCCGCCCCTCGGGTGCGAGCAGCACCCCGGCCCGGGAGCGCCCCACGGCGCCGTCGCGGGTGGCGTCCCGCCCGGCCACGTGGACGCTCCCCCCGACGATGGCCAGCGCTCCGGCCGCCACCCGGCAGGCGGTGCTCTTCCCGGCCCCGTTGGGCCCGAGCACGGCAAGGATCTCCCCGCGCCGCACGACGAGGCCGACCCCGTGCAGCACGAGCCCCCCGTCGTACCCCGCGGTGACATCGCGCAGCTCCAGCGCGGGCGGCTCCGCCGGTTGCCCGGGCCCGGACCCGGCCCTCAAACGCCGGGCGGGCTGGATTGATCCAGCCCCGCCGGCGTTTGAGGCGCGGGGGTCCGGGGGCGGAGCCCCCGAAGGGGTCCGGGGCGAAGCCCCGGTTTCGGGAAGGGGCGGGGTGGGGGAAAGCCCCGCAGGGCCGACCCCGCTTCCGCCGCCGACCCGGGCCGCGGGCACGGCCTCGGCCTTGGGCGCGGCTCCGGCCGAGACGGGGGCTCCTGCCGAGACCGGGGCCCCGGCCGGGACGGGGGCCCCGGCCAAGGCAGCGGCCCGCCGCCGGGCCAGCCGGACCGGCACCGCCGCACAGTACCCATCGGGATCGTTGGCCAAGGCCAACCCCGCCAGGCCGAACAGGATCACCGGCAGGTGCGCCGACTCCGTCACGTAATCCGCCATCACCCGCGGAGCGACGGCGAAGACCAGCCCCGCCACCACCGCGTACTGCGGCCTGCGCACACCCGCCGCGACGACCACCGCCAGCCACACCAGCCCGGTCATCGCGGTGAAGTCCGTTGCCGTGATGCGGGTGTTGTACGAGGCGTACATCACGCCCCCGAACCCGGCGAGCCCCGCCGACAGCGTGAACAGCAGCAGCTTCGTGCGCAGCACGGACACCCCGGAGGCCATCGCGGCCGCGGGAGCGGACCGTACGGCGAGCATCGCCCGGCCCGAGGGGGAGCCGCGCAGCGCGCTCAGCCCGGCGGCGACCGCCGTGACCAGGAGGACCAGTGCCACCCCCAGTGCCCGGTCGTCGGAGAGGTCCACCGGTCCGATGACGGGGCGCGGGACCGACCACCCGGAGTCCCCGTTGCGCAGCCACCGCATCTGGAAGAGCACCTGGTCCGCCAGGAAGGCCAGGGCCAGGGTCGCCAGGGCCAAGGAGCGCCCGCCGAGCCGCAGCGCGGGCAGCGCGACCAGGGCTCCCAGGACGGCGGCCACGCAGGTGCCGACCGCCAGCGCCGCGATGAACGGCCACCCGCGGCTCATCAGCAGTCCCGCCACGAGCGCGGCCCCGGTCACGAAGGTGCCCTGGGCCAGGGACACCATCGCCCCGAGCCCGGTGACCACGGTGAAGGACATGAACACCAGTGCCAGCGCGAGCCCTTGGGCGAGGAGCCCGCTCCAGAAGGGGGTGGTCACGGTGTAGAAGGCCGTCGCCAGCAGGACCGCTCCCGCGGCCCACACCCCCCAGCGCCGCGCCCACGGGGCCCCCGCCAGGTGGTCGGGCGAGGCCACGTCCACGGCGGCGGTCCCGGTGGCCCGGGCCCGCCGGGTGAGCACCAGGAGTCCGCCGAACAGGATCAGGAAGGGCACGGCCGTCCTGAATCCGGTGACGGAGTCGGCGAAGGACGCGTAGCCGACGACCAGGTTCTGCAGGACCCCGAGCCCCAGCCCGCCCGCGAAGGCGAGCGGGACGGAGGCGAACCGCCCGATGACGGCGGCCGTGGCCGAGACGAACAGGAACAGTGTGAAATCGTGCGCGGACAGCCCCAGCAGCGGGGTCGCCAGGACCCCCGCCAGCCCGGCCAGCCCCGAGGCGATCATCCACGCCACCGAGGACAGCCGGTCGGCGTCGATCCCGCGCAGCTCGGTGAGGGAGCGGTTGTCGACGGCGGCCCGCAGCCGCAGCCCCAGCCGGGTGTGCCGCATCAGCACCCACAGGGCGACCGCGACCAGGGCCGTGGTTACCCAGGTGATCAGCTGGTCGGAGTCGATGCCCACGTCCGCGGTGAGCTGCCAGGAGGTGGCGGGGCTCGGCCCCACTCCCGGCAGCCCGAACTGGTTCTCCGCGGGCTTGAGCGGCGCTCCCGCGTCGGTCAGGAGCTCCACCGCCCACAGCCCGGCCGCCGGGAGGGCCACCAGCAGGCCGATGGTGGCCACGATCTGCGCCGTCTCGCCGACCTGCGCGAGCCGCCGGAACATCAGCCGGTCCAGAGCCCAGCCGAGCCCGGGCGCCAGCACGAGGACCACCAGCAGCGCCGCGGGGACGGCCGGCCAGCCGAGGCCGGAGTGCAGTTCGTAGAAGGTGAGCGCGCACAGGTAGGCGGTGGCCCCGTGCGCGAAGTTGAACAGCCCGGACGCCGAGTACGACAGCACCAGCCCGGTGGCGAGCAGTGCGTACAGGGCGCCGGACACCAGACCGCTCAGGACGAAGGCGAGCAGATCTCCCATTCCGTTTCCCGCGCCCCTACTTGAAGGGGATGGGCTCGTGGCACTTGAACGGTACGGAGACCTCGTACGCGCCGTTCTTCAGCTGGACGAGCGCCCCGCAGCCGAAGCTGTCCTTCTGGCCCTTGGGCTCGGCGCGGTCGCCGACGAGCGTGCCGGTGTCGGAGAAGCCCTGTGCGGCGGCCTGGAAGGATTCGACGGTCAGGTCCTTGCCGGCCTTCTGCGCGATGGACACGAAGAGGTCGGCCGACATGTATCCCGTCATCATGTGCATGTTGAGGGGGATGTCCTGCCCGCCGTTGGCGGCCTTGATGTCGGCCTTGAACTGGGCCATCTTCGGGTCCGTGGACTCGAAGGGCTCGAACTGCAGCAGGACGTGCACCCCGTCGAGGGCCATCTTGGTGGCGTCCTTGGCGAGCAGACCCGGGTCGTAGTCGGTCGGGTCGGAGAGCAGGCCCTTGTACCCGCTGCGCTTGAGCGAGGTGAACAGCCCGATGTTGTTGGGGGTCTGCATGACGGAGACGACCGCGTCCGGGGCCTTGCCGCCGTTGCTCTCCAGGATCTCCTTGACGTACGCCGACCAGTCGCTCGGCACGGCGGTGCCCGGCACCGAGGCCTTGGCGTAGGAGACCTTGAACCCGGCGCTGGTGAAGCCCTGCTGGAAGGTGCGCACGCCGAACTTCCCCGCGTCGCTGTCGTTGGCGATGATCGCGACCGACTTGCCCGCGGCGCCGCCGAGGACCTGGCCGATGCCCTCGGGCCAGGTCTGGTTGATGGTGCCGCCGGGGGTGGGGACGAGGCAGCCGTTGAACCCGTAGATGTACTTGGGGCCGCAGAAGGAGGGGAGCGTGCCCCAGCCGAAGGTGGGCACCTTCTCCTGCTCCAGGAAGTCGGCGCCGCTGAAGGTGACCGAGCTCATGGGGGAGACCGCGAACACCTTGTCCTGCTGGACTAGTTTGCGGGCCGCCGCCAGGTTCTTGGCGGGGTCCTGCCCGTCGTCCTCGGCCCCGATGTAGTCGATCTTGCGGCCGTTGATCCCGCCCTCGGCGTTGGCTCTCGCGTAGCGGGCCTTCGCGCCGAGGTCGGTGTCCTTCTTGCTGTAGCCGCTGGCGCTGGTCATCGACACGATGCCGCCGACCTTGATCGAGCCGGCGCTCACCCCGCGGGAGTTGCCGGCGGCTCCCGGCTTGGCGGGACCGACGTCTTTGGAGGTGGAGTTGGAGGCGGAGTTGCAGGCGGAGACGAGCGCGAGCGCTGCCGCCGCGGCGGCCAGGGTGCGGATCGGTCGCAACATGTGTGGATCCCCTCCGGTCGGAATCCCCGCATTCTGTGCGCGACCTGACGCATCGTCAATATCAACGACAAGTAAAGTGACGGCCCGTCAGGTAACGGTTCGGACCGCTGCTGTGATCGCGCCGGGCCGGGCCGGCGGAGCCCGTCAGGACCGGTAGAGGGCCGCCACCTCCTTGGCGTAGGCCTTCTCTATGGCCCGCCGCTTCAGCTTCAGCGAGGGCGTCAGCAGCCCCCGCTCCTCCGAGAACTGCTCGCCCAGGATGCGGAACGTGCGGATCGACTCGGCCTGGGAGACCAGGGTGTTGGCCGCCACCACCGACCGGCGGACCTCCGCCGTCAGATCGGGGTCGAGCAGCAGCTCCGCCGCCGGGAGCCGGGGGCGGCCGCGCATCGCCAGCCAGTGCGCGACCCCCTCCATGTCCAGGGTGAGCAGGGCCGCGATGTACGGCCGGTCGTTGCCCACCAGGACGCACTGGGAGACCAGCGGATGCGAGCGGACCCGCTCCTCCAGGGCGGCCGGCGCCACGCTCTTGCCGTTGGAGGTCACCAGGATCTCCTTCTTGCGCCCCGTGATCGTGAGGTATCCGTCCGCGTCGAGGCGCCCCAGGTCCCCGGTCGCCAGCCAGCCGTCCCGCAGGACGGCCTCCGTGGCCTGCGGGTCGTTGAGGTACCCGGAGAAGACGTGGGCGCCGTGCAGCCAGATCTCCCCGTCGCCGGCGATGTGCACCGTACCGCCGGGGATCGGCCGCCCGACCGTGCCGTACTTGATGGCCCCCGGCGGGTTCGCCGTGGCCGCCGCGCAGGACTCCGTCAGCCCGTAGCCCTCGAAGACCGTCACCCCGGCGCCGTCGAAGAACAGCCCCAGCCGGCGCGACATCGCGGAGCCGCCCGACATCGCGTACCGCACCCTGCCGCCCAGCGCCTCGCGCACCTTCCCGTACACCAGCTTCTCGAAGAGCTGGTGCTCCATGCGCAGCTTCGCCGAGGGCCCGGGCCCGATGCCGAACGCCTTCTGCTCGCGCGCCTCCGCGTACCGCACGGCCGTGTCCACGGCCCGGTCGAAGGGCCCCGTCCGGCCCTCGGTCTCGGCCTTGCGGCGGGCGGCGGCGAACACCTTCTCGAAGACGTACGGCACCCCGAGCACGAACGTCGGCCGGAACGCGGCCAGGTCCGGCAGCAGTTCGGCCGCCGCCAGCACCGGCTGGTGCCCGAGCTTCACCCGGGCGCGGACCGCCGCCACCTCCACCATCCGCCCGAAGACGTGGGCGAGCGGCAGGAAGAGCAGGGTGGACGGCTGGTCACCGGGCCGGGCCCGGAAGACGGACTCCCAGCGGGTCACCATCGTGTCCGCCTCGAACATGAAATTGCCGTGGGTCAGCACACAGCCCTTGGGGCGGCCGGTGGTGCCCGAGGTGTAGATGACGGTGGCCGTCGCATCGGGCGTCACGGCGCCGCGGTGGCGGTGCACGACGTCCTCGGCGACCTGGAGCCCGTCCCGGACGAGCTCGTCCACGGCGCCCGCGTCCAACTGCCACAGCCGGCGCAGCCGCGGCAGCCGCTCGATCACCGAGCCGACGGTCATGGCCTGGTTCTCGTCCTCCACCACGCAGGCCGTGCACCCGGAGTCGTACAGGATCCAGTGCACCTGCTCTGCGGAGGACGAGGGGTAGACCGGGACCGGCTGGGCGCCGATCGCCCACAGGGCGAAGTCGAAGAGCGTCCACTCGTACCGGGTACGGGACATGATCGCGACCCGGTCCCCGAAGCGGATGCCCTGCGCCAGCAGCCCCTTGGCGAGCCCGAGCACCTCGGACGCCAGCTCGGCCGAGGTCACGTCCCCCCAGACCCCGTCCGACTTGCGGCCGAGCACCACCCGGCCGGGGTCCTCGCGGGCGTGCAGGAAGACGGCATCGGCCAGGCCGCCGACGGGGGAGCCCGTGACGACCGGGGGGACGGTGATCTCGTGCAAGGCCCGCTCCTCTCCGTACGGCGCGGCGACGCTATCCCACGCCCACCCGCCGGTGATCACGGAAGGAAGACCTCCACAAGACCTCCCCAGCGGGCCGTCCGGGACCCGGCCTAGGCCGTGACCACGGAAAGGTTGAAGTCCACCGGGCCGAGCACCCCGTACAGGCGCAGCCAGAGCGCCATCAGCGCCTCGGTGGCGCGGGCGCTCGACAGGTCGCCGAGATCGGTGATCTGGCCGGGCGCCCAGCCGAAGGAACGCAGGAGCACGGTGGTCTCGGCCTTCGCGTCGGCGTCGTCGCCGCTCACGAACACGGTGTGGTGGCCCGGCACCCGGCTCGGCTCGACCATCACCGCGTTGTTCATGGTGTTGAGCGTCTTCACGATCCGCGCCTCGGGGAACGCCTTCTGGAGCTGTTCGGCGATGCTGTGCCCGTCCGGGGTGACCACCTTGGGCGGGAACCCCTCCGAGAAGTCCAGCGCGTTGGAGACGTCCACGACGGTCTTCCCGCGGAGGTTGCCGGCTCCGGCGGCCTCCAGCACCGCGAGCGAGACCAGCCCGCCGGTCGCGTTGACGACGAGCTCGGCGCGGGCGGCGGCATCGGCGAAGGTTCCGTGGCCCCCGCCCGTCAGGGCGGCCCACGCGGCGGCATCGGCGTTGTCCGCCGTACGGGACCCCATCGTCACCTCGTGCCCGACCTCAACCAGCTTCCCCGCCAGCCGCTGCCCGACCTCGCCCGTCCCCAGCACCGCGATCTTCATGTACGTCCCCCTGCTCGTTCTGTTCGTTCCGTACGAACTCCCGCCGCACCAAGACTGGTTGGCGTACGGAGACCCTAAGCGCACGCCGCCCCGAACGGCGGCACATCCGGACCGCCGGGCGTTCGAGTCCCCAGGTCAGGAGAGTTGAGGGGCGACCTCGGCCGCGATCCACTCCATCGCCTCGCCGAGGTGCCCGGCCGCGACGGGCAGCCACAGCGTGCAGACACCGAGCCCCGCCTCCGCCAGCCGCCCCAGGCCGTCCACGACGCTCGCCGCGGTGGGCGCGGCGCCCCCGAGGGGCCGCCCCGGCGGCGTGACGGCCGCGGGAATCCCGGGCGGGGTGAGGAACGCCGCCGAGGCGAGGACCGGACTTCGCCCCGCAGGGCCGGGGCGTCGCGCGGGCGGCGGGGTTTGCGGTGGTGTGGGGGCAGGCCGGGCGCGCCGCTGCCCGTGGGGGTGTGGCGCGCCCGGGGGGTCCTCGCTACACCGCCCGCGTGAGCCGGTCCGCGCCCGACAGGATCGCTCCGGCCAGGGCCTCCGCGGCGGCGGAGCCGCGGGGGCCCCGCACGAGGGCGAACTCGACCGGACCGAGGTCCGGGAGGCCGCTCACGCGGACCAGGCCCGGCGGGATCAGCCCGCGGGTGTGGGCCATCACGCCCAGCCCCGCCCGGGCCGCCGCGATCAGGCCGCTCAGGCTGCCGCTGGTGCAGGCGATCCGCCACGGCCGCCCGTCCGCCTGCAACACGTCCAGCGCCCGCGCCCGGGTGATGCCCGGCGGCGGGAAGACGATCAGCGGAACCGGCCGGTCCGGGTCCACCCGCAGGCCCTCCGCTCCGATCCACACCATCCGGTCCCGCCACACCAGCCGGCCCCGCTCGTCGCCGTCCCCGCGCCGCTTGGCGAGCACGAGGTCCAGGCGCCCCGCGTCCAGCCGTTCGTGCAGGGTCCCCGACAGCTCCACGGACAGCTCCAGCTCCACCTCGGGGTGTTCGTGCCGGAAGGCCTCCAGGATCTCCGGCAGCCGGGTCAGCACGAAGTCCTCCGAGGCGCCGAAGCGCAGCCGGCCTCGGATCCGTGTCCCCGAGAAGAAGGCGGCGGCGCGCTCGTGCGCCTCCAGGATCGAGCGGGCGAAACCGAGCAGCGCCTCACCGTCCTCGGTGAGTTCCACGCTGTGCGTATCGCGCAGGAAGAGGGGCCGGCCCGTGGCCTCCTCCAGCCGGCGCACGTGCTGGCTGACGGTGGACTGGCGGACGCCGAGCCGGGCGGCGGCCTGCGTGAAGCTCAGGGTCTGGGCGACGGTCAGGAAGGTGCGCAGCTGAACGGGGTCGTACACGCGCCCCATCCTAGTCGCTGTCATCACGATTCACGATGACAGTGAGAGCGGTGTACGGGATTCCCGATCACCGTCCCGCCCCCGAAAATGGAGAGGAGTCCGCCCCGGACCGCCCTCCCGCCGACCTCAACAAGTGAGCATCCCCATGCGCCGCCCGTACCTCCCCGCCTGGCTCCCCGTGGACCCGTTCATCATGGGTCTGCTCGCCACCGTCGGCCTCGCCGCCCTGCTGCCCGCCCGCGGCGCGGCCGCCTCCGTGGCCGAGGCCGCCTCCACCGCGGCGGTGGCCCTGCTGTTCTTCCTCTACGGCGCCCGGCTCTCCACCCGCGAGGCCCTCGACGGCATGCGGCACTGGCGGCTCCACCTCACCGTGCTCGCCTCCACCTTCCTCCTCTTCCCCCTCCTGGGACTCGCCGCGCACGCACTGGTCCCCGGCGTGCTCACACCGCCCCTCTACAGCGGCCTGCTCTTCCTCTGCCTGGTCCCCTCGACCATCCAGTCCTCCATCGCCTTCACCTCGATCGCCCGCGGCAACGTCCCCGCCGCGATCTGCGCGGGCTCCTTCTCCAGCCTCATCGGCATCTTCCTGACCCCCCTCCTCGCGGCCGGCCTGCTCGGCGGCAGCGCGGGCGGCTTCTCCCTCGACTCGCTGGTGAAGATCGTCCTCCAGCTGCTCCTGCCCTTCCTCCTCGGCCAGGCCCTGCGCCGCTGGGTCGGCGGCTTCCTCGTCCGCAACAAGAAGGTCCTCGGCTACGTGGACCGCGGCTCGATCCTGCTCGTCGTCTACACCGCCTTCAGCGCGGGCATGGTCGCCGGGATCTGGCACCAGGTCAGCCTCCCGCGCCTCGGCGGGCTGATGGCCGTGGAAGCGGTCATCCTCGCGGTGATGCTGGCGGCCACCTGGTACGGGGCCAAGCGCCTCGGATTCCCCCGCGAGGACCGGATCGCCATCCAGTTCGCGGGGTCGAAGAAGAGCCTGGCCGCCGGACTCCCCATGGCCAGCGTGCTGTTCGGGGCGCAGGCCAGCCTCGCCGTGCTGCCGCTGATGCTCTTCCACCAGATGCAGCTGATGGTCTGCGCGGTCCTGGCCCGCCGCCGCGCCCGCGACCCGCAGGCCCCGCAGGCCCCGCAGCAGGCCCCGGAGCGGCCCGAACGCGCCGCAGAGCATGTGGCGGAGGTCTCGCGCACCCCTCAACACCCGGTCCCGCAGGCCCGGTAACGTGCGGCGGTGACCTGGATACGCCCGCTCTCCGCCCATGCCCCGCGCCCCTGCACCCTGGTGGTCTGCCGGGGCTGCTGCTGCGGCGACCCCCGCAAGAACCCCGGCACCGACCACGCGGGACAGCTGGCCCGGCTGACCGAGGCCGCGGCGGCCTCCGACGGGCGCCTGGCCGTCCGTACGACCGACTGCCTCGGGCCCTGCGCCCAGGCCAACGTCATCGTGGTCCAGCCCACCACCGAAGCCCGGCGCCGGGGCGCCCGTGCGGTGTGGTTCGGCTGGGCCCTGGACGACACGGCCACCGACGAGATCATCGCCTGGGCCGAGGCGGGCGGCCCCGGAGCGACCCCGCTCCCGGCGACCCTCGACCTCCACCGCATCGATCCCCCGGAGCCGAAGCCGGCCGAGCCCGCCTCCCGCCGCAGCCGCCGCAAGCGCTGATCGGGGCGCCGTAAGGAGGCGGGGGGTGCGGGGGCGGAAGGCGTTAGAGCGAGGAAATGTCCGGTTCTTCTAGGTTCTGGGTGTCAGCAAGAAACCCCGAGACACTCGAACCACCAGGGAGCCCCTCATGAAGCTCAACAAGCGCATCGCCGCCGCCTCCGCCGCCGCCCTGCTCGCGACCCTCGCCCTCGGCGGAGCCGCCAACGCCGCGGACAACGGCGGCAACGGCGCCGCCGACGGCAGCGGATCCTCCTACAGCCACACGATCGACGCCCCGAAGGGCACCCCGCACGTGGCCGCGAAGAAGATCGAGCCCGCCTCCAAGGACAACCCCCACAGCCAGACCGTCGAGGCCCCGGTGGGCACCGAGCACACCGGCGCGGGCCGCCTGGCCGACAAGTAGCCCGCACGGGCAGGGGCGGGCCGGGCAGGGGCGGGCCGGGCGGGGGCAGACCCCGTCCCCGCCCCCGCCCGCGGCTCACGCCGTCAGGTCGATCCGCTCCTCGCCCGCGTAGATGTTCATGTCCCCGCCCCGCAGGAAGCCGACCAGCGTCAGCCCCGACTCCAGCGCGAGGTCCACCGCGAGCGAGGACGGGGCGGATACGGCCGCCAGCACGGGGATGCCGGCCATCACGGCCTTCTGCGCCAGCTCGAAGGAGGCCCGCCCGGACACCAGCAGGACCGAGCCCGCCAGCGGCAGCCGCCCGGCCTGCAGCGCCCGCCCGACGATCTTGTCCACCGCGTTGTGCCGGCCGACGTCCTCCCGTACGTCGATCAGCTCGCCCCCCGCCGAGAACAGCCCGGCGCCGTGCAGGGCGCCCGTGCGGTCGAAGACCTTCTGCTCCGCGCGCAGCCGGTCCGGCAGCTCCCCGAGGAGCCGCGCGCTCACCCGTACGGGATCCGCGGCGAGCCCCGGGAAGCGGGTCGCGGTGCGCACCGCGTCCAGACTGGCCTTCCCGCACAGGCCGCAGGAGGAGGTGGTGTAGACGTTCCGCTCCAGCGTGATGTCGGGCACCGGAACTCCGGCGGCGAGCTGGACGTTCACCACGTTGTAGGTGTTCGTTCCGTCCTCGGCGGCGCCCTCGCAGTAGGTCACGGCCCGGACGTCCGCAGCCGAGGCGAGCACGCCCTCGCTGGCGAGGAAGCCCACGGCCAGCGCGAAATCGTCACCGGGCGTGCGCATCGTGATGGCCAGCGGCTTGCCGTTCAGCCGTATCTCCAGCGGCTCTTCGGCCACCAGGGTGTCCGCCCGGGCCCCCGCCACGCCATTCCGGATCCGGACGACGCGACGGCGTTCGGTGACCCGTCCCATGTGATCAGTCCACCTGTTCTGTCCTCGTCGAACTCCTGGAGGACCCATTCTCCCGGATCCGCTTCCGCGCCCCTCCCCGGCTGGAAGACCCTCGGGAAGCTCCAAATTCCGGGCACTGAATCCTGTCGGGTCACGCGCCCTTGTACCCATCAGTAGCAGGCAAAGCTGGTACATCCTGACTGCCTTACAAGGGGGGACCCCGCCCATGACCGGTTCACGCGTGGTGGCGCTAGGGCACTACCAGCCTTCGAAGGTGCTCACCAATGAGGACCTCGCCGCCATGGTGGACACCAACGACGAGTGGATCCGCTCCCGCGTCGGGATCAAGACCCGGCACATGGCCGGACCCGACGAGCCGGTCGACGAGCTGGCCTACCAGGCCGCGGGCAAGGCGCTCGCGAGTGCCGGTCTGACCCCGGACGACATCGACCTCGTCCTCGTCGCCACCTCCACCGCGATCGACCGTTCCCCCAACATGGCCGCCCGCGTCGCGGCCAAGCTCGGCATGGGCTCCAGCCCCGCCGTGATGGACATCAACGTCGTCTGCTCGGGCTTCACCCACGCCCTGGCCACCGCGGACCACGCCATCCGGGCCGGCGCCGCCACCCGGGCCCTGGTCATCGGGGCGGACAAGATGACCGAGATCACCGACTGGAGCGACCGCACCACCTGCGTCCTGACCGGCGACGGCGCCGGCGCGGCCGTGGTCGAGGCCTGCGAGGAGCCCGGCATCGGCCCCGTCCTGTGGGGCTCGGTGCCCTCGATGGGCAACGCGGTCCGCATCGAGGGAACGCCGCCGGTCTTCGCCCAGGAGGGCCAGTCCGTCTACCGCTGGACCACCAGCCAGCTCCCCCCGCTCGCACGCAAGGTCTGCGAGAAGACCGGGATCACCCCCGAGGACCTGGCCGCGGTCGTCCTCCACCAGGCGAACCTGCGGATCATCGAGCCGCTCGCCGCGAAGATCGGCGCCGTCAACGCCGTCGTCGCCCGCGATGTCGTCGACTCCGGCAACACCTCGGCCGCCTCGATCCCGATGGCCCTGTCCAAGCTGGTCGAGCGCGGCGAGATCCCCTCGGGCGCGCCCGTCCTCCTCTTCGGCTTCGGCGGCAACCTCTCCTACGCCGGCCAGGTCATCAGCTGCCCGTAACCCCCGGCCCGGAGCCCGCGGCGGTGCCCGTCACGGGCCGGGCCGCGGGCTCGTCCGCGGATGTGGCCGCCGGCCCGCCCGCGGGCCCGGACCCGGCCGGGGCCGCACCGGCCCCCGCGCTGCGGGACTCCGCCGCCAGCGCGGCCACGAGCACCACCACCAGCGCGGTCAGCTGCCAGACCGCGCCGATCCGCAGGCCCGCCGCGGCGGTCGCCAGTACGGGCACCACCGCGAGCGCCCGGAACCGTACCGGCCGGATCCCCAGCACCAGCCGGAAGGCGACGTCCCCGGCCAGATAGCAGGCCACCCCGCCCGCGAGCGCGAGGGCGGGCCCGGCCGGAAGCTGCTCGCCCAGGTGCCCGATGCTCTTCTTCACGCCCGCCGAGAAGGCGGCGATGCCCAGCAGCATGGGGATGAAGCAGTAGTAGTACGCGCGCAGCGCCAGCTTGAAACGCCGGTCCGGAGGGCAGCTCGCGAAGACGTGCTCCGCGCGGCCCTCGTCGCGCACGAAGTACATCCACCACAGCGTCGCCCCGACGGCCAGCGTCAGGAACGCGCCGACGACGATCCCGAAGGTCGGCGGGAGCGAGCCCACACCGATGCCGACCGCGATGATCGACTCGCCGAACACGATGATCAGCAGCAGCCCGTGCCGTTCGACGAAGTGCGCGGCGCCGATCCCGCCGAGCTGCTCCTCGATGGTCGTCCCCTCGGCGGCGTCGGCTCCGGAGGCCGCCGCCCGCCGCGAGATGGCGGGCGTGACGAACTGGAACAGCAGCGCCAGGCCCCACAGGCCCAGGGCCTGCGCCCCGTCGAACAGCCCGGCGGCCGTCACCGACAGCGCCGACAGCGCGTTCGGCAGCGCGAACCACAGCACCCCGCGCCCGTGGGCCTGGCTGTACAGGGCGCTGTGCATGATCACGACGACCAGGTAGCCGAGCCCGAAGGCGACCCCGCCGTCGCCGAAGGCCGTCGGCACGGCCAGGGCGCACACCAGGAACGCCCCCATGGCGAGCAGGATCAGCAAGCGGCGCACGGGCCGGTCGGGCGGTACCTGGTTGGTCAGGTAGGCGTAGCCGCCGTACATCCAGAACAGCACCGTGAAGATCAGCAGCACCCGTCCCGCACCGCGGAGGGTGAGGTCGTCCGCGAGCAGCACCGTCAGCTGGGTGATGGTGAAGACGAAGACGAGGTCGAAGAAGAGCTCCAGCGTGCTGACGCGGTGCTCGGATTCCATATGCGATTCCCCCCAGGACTCGAACGTGCGGCGCCCATCCGATCGCCCCGGCCCGCCCGTGTCCAGCCGGTACCAGCATCCGGGAGCCCCTGCGCCGCGGAGAGCGCGCGCACCGCGCGTCCCAGCCGGGCGAGACACCGCGTCTCGCCCGGCCGGTGCACCCGCCCCCGGACATGCCCGCAGGTCAGCGCGGCGCGTCGGACCCGGCCCGGGTGAAATACCTGGTCGGAACCCCGCCGAACCTTTGCTATTGTTGTCCATGTCGCCGCGGGAAACCGGGGCCGACCACCTGGTCCGGGTGGCGGAATGGCAGACGCGCTAGCTTGAGGTGCTAGTGCCCTTTATCGGGCGTGGGGGTTCAAGTCCCCCCTCGGACACAAAGGCCGCAAGGCAGGACAGAGCCGGTCAAAGTGACATCACGTCGCTTTGACCGGCTCTTTCGTCGTACCCGGACCCGCCCGGCCGAGCGCTCAGCGCTCCGCGGGCCATTGCCCTCGCGCCGGGCGGTAGGCGAAGATCGGCCGGGAATCTTCGCCCTCGGGAGGGAATGCGTGTCCGAAGTCAAGGCCGAGCTGGACCGGTTGATGAGCATCTTCCTCGGCGCCTTCACCAACGCCGACGGCGGGCGGCCGGATCTGGACGCCGTCCGCGAGGTGTTCATCCCCCAGGGGATGATCATCAAGAACATCGGGGGCGACCCGGTGATCTACGACCTCGACGGGTTCATCGAGCCGCGGCTGAAGATCCTCACCGACGGCACGCTGACGGAGTTCCGCGAGTGGGAGGTCGCCGAACGGACCGAGGTCTTCGGTTCGATCGCACACCGGTTCAGCCAGTACCGCAAGTCCGGTTACCTCGACGGCACGTGGTTCGAGGGCACCGGCCACAAGACCACCCAGTACGTCCGGACCCCCGACGGCTGGCGGATGAGCGCGATGGCCTGGGACGACGTCGCTCCCTAGGAGGCAGAGCCGTGGCGCCCCCGCGGCGCGGCCCGTGAAACGATCCGGCCCCCCGCGGACAGCGGGGGGCCGGACCTGTGGAGGGAGCGGTTACGCGACCGGCTGCTGCTGGGTCACGCAGTGGATGCCGCCACCGCCGCCGCCCAGGCTGTCGATGTTCAGCTGGACCACGACCCGGCCGGGGAAGAGCTGCTGGAGGGTGGCCTTGGCCGCGGCGTCGGCGCGGGTGTCGCCGAACTGCGAGGAGATCACCGCACCGTTGCACACGTAGTAGTTGGCGTACGAGCCCACGAAGTCGGGGTTCGTGGAGCGGATCTTGTCGTAGTCGGGGCCCTGGAGCTTGGTGACCGCGATCGGGCTGCCCTGGGCGCTGGTGGAGGTGGACAGGATCTGGAACTGATCGCGCGCGTCCTTGGCCCAGACGTCGTTGTCGCTCGCGAGCGGCAACTGGACCAGCCCCCGGCCCGGTTCGAGGAACCGGGACGTGGCGTCGACGTGGTCGTCGGTGATGTCCTGGCCGGTTATCCCCTTGAACCAGATCACCTTGGAGGCGCCGTAGGCGGCGCACAGGGACGCCTCCAGCTGCGCCTGGCTCGTGTTGGGGTTGCGGTTGGAGTTGATGAGGGAACTGCGGGTGGCCATGAGCGTGCCGGCGCCGTCCGTCTCCACCGAGCCGCCCTCCCCGACGTACGAGGCGGTGCTGAACGCCACCCCGGCGTAGGCGGCGACGCGGCTTGCCACCAGGGCGTCCTTGGCGTGGCTCTGCTTGTTGCCCCAGCCGTTGAAGTTGGTGCCGAACGCGTCGATCCCGCCCGCCCCGTTGGTGCGGAACACCGGGCCGCTGTCACGGATCCAGCAGTCGTCGACGGGGATCGAGCTGATCACGGTGACCGAGGTCCCGCACGCGCTCTTCGCCTTGGAGAGGCTCGCGGGATTGGCGAGCATCACGACCGGTTCGTACTTCGCGATGGTCTTGGCGATGAGCGCGATGTTCGCCTGCACCCCCGAGAGCTGGTTGCCCCAGATGGAGGTCCGGTCGGGCCACGCCATCCAGGTCCGGGTGTGCCGGACGGTCTCGCACGGTACGGCGAATGCCCCGGCAGCCGCGGCCGCCGGCCGGCCGGCCGCGAAGGCCTGCCCGCCGACCGACCCCAGAGCGGCGCCCGCGGCCGTGAGACCGGCCGCGGCCAGGAACCTTCGTCTGTCCAGCTTCCCTGCGATGTGCTCGTTCATCTCTGATCTCCGATCAGTGCTGCCTGGATGGGTGAGGAACCGCCGGGCCGTGGGAGCCGCCGCTCCCACGGCCCCCCTTACAGCGCGCGGCGCGCGGCGGCGATGCTCCGCGGATCCCACCCCGGGCGGGGTACGGACTCCAGGAGCAGGCGCGTGTAGGGGTGTTGGGGGTCGGCGAGCACCTGCTGGGTCGGCCCCGACTCGACGATCCGGCCGCTCCGCATGACGATCACGTCATCGGTCACGCAGCGCACGACGCCGAGGTCATGGGTGATGAACAGGTAGCCGATGCCGGTCTGTTCGCGGATGTCGAAGAGCAGGTTCAGGATCTGCGCCTGCACCGAGACGTCCAGCGCGGCCACCGCTTCGTCGAGGACGAGGACGGCCGGTTCCACCGCCAGCGCACGGGCGATCGCCACGCGCTGGCGCTGTCCTCCCGACAGCTGCCGGGGCAGTGCGTCGGCCTCGCGGGAGCCGAGGCCGACCTGGTCGAGCAGTTCGGTGATCCGGCGGGCGTGGTCGGCGCCGGGGAAGTGCAGGGCGAGGGTCTCCCGCAGGGCCGCGCCCACGGTGGTGCGCGGGTCCAGGGACAGGAAGGGGTCCTGGAAGACCATCTGGACCTCGCGGGCCCGAGCGAGCCGGCCCGCCTTGCCGCGCGCCGTGCCGTGCGCCCCGTCGCTGCGGTCGCGGCCGTGGATCAGCACCCGGCCCTCGTCCGCGCGTTCCAGACCCACCACGATGCGGGCCGTGGTCGTCTTGCCCGAACCGGATTCGCCGACGATGCCCAGCGAGCCGCCCTCGGCCAGCCGGAAGGACACGTCGTCCACGGCCCGGACGCTCCCGTAGGCCCGGTGCAGGCCCAGGACCTCCAGGACGGTCTTCGCCGTGCCCGCGAGGGGGCCGGCGCTCGTGCCGGTAGCGGTCGTCATCGGTGGAGTTCCTTCCGTTCCGTTCCCGCCCGTTCCTGTTCCCGTGCGCGTTCCTGCCCGGCGATCAGCTCGCCGTGGTGGCAGGAGGAGAGCCGGTGCGGCTGCCCGGCGACCGGGAGCAGGGCCGGAGCCTCCCGGGTGCACACCTCGGTCGCGAGCACGCAGCGCGCGGCGAAGGGGCATCCCGTCAGTTCCTCCCGCAGGCTCGGCGGCCGGCCCTCGATCGCGGCGAGCCGCCCGCGGGGCGCGTCCAGGCGGGGGGTGGAGTCCAGCAGCGCCGCCGTGTACGGGTGGCGGGGCCGGGCGAACAGCTCGGCGGCCGGGCCCGTTTCCACGATCCGGCCCGCGTACATCACGTACACCCGGTCGCTGATCGCGGCGGCGAGGCCGAGGTCGTGGGTGACGAACAGCAGCCCCGTCCCGAAGCGTTCGCGCAGATCGCCCAGGAGGCCGATCACCTCGGCCTGGGTGGTGACGTCCAGTGCCGTGGTGGGTTCGTCGGCGAGGATCAGGGCCGGGTCGCCCATCAGCGCGGCGGCGATCACCACCCGCTGGAGCATGCCGCCGGACAACTGCCCGGGATACTTGCGCAGGGCGTCCGCGGTGAGGCCGACGGCCTCCAGCATGGCCACCGCCCGCTCCTCGGCGACCGCCTTGCTCGCCTTGGCGTTCAGCCGCAGGCTCTCGGTGAGGAAGTCGCCGACGCGGCGCATCGGATTGACCGCCGCCCGGGGGTCCTGGAAGACCATGGCCGCCGTGCTGGTGCGCAGGACGCGCAACCGGCCCGGTGACATGGTGAGCACGTCGTCTCCGGCGACCCGTACCTCGCCCTCGGTACGGGCCCCTTCGGGGAGCAGCCGCAGCACGCTGCGCGAGGTCAGGCTCTTGCCCGAGCCGGACTCGCCGACCAGGGCCACGGTCTCCCGGGCGCCCACGGTGAGCCCGACCCCGTCCAGGACGGGCCGGACGGCCCCCGGCAGGTGCAGTCGCAGGCCCTCGATCTCGAGGGTGTTCGGCAGGGGCGGCGCGGTCGGCGCCGGCTGCGTGGTCGGCATGGTCATCGGGACCTCCCGGCTACCTTGTCGGCCCAGGTTTCGCCGACGACGTTGAAGGCGACCACGGTCAGCACGATGGCCGCGCACGGCACGATCGCGGAGAGCGGATAGCCGGCCTGGATGGCGGCGTTGCCGTCGAAGACCATGCGGCCCCAGTCGGGGGTCAGGGCCGGTACGCCCAGCCCGAGGAAGGCGAGGCCCGCCAGGTCCATCAGGGCGTAGCCGAAGTTGATCGCGGACTGCGCGAGGACGACGGGCATGACGGCGGGGACCACGTGGCGCAGGCAGATCTGCGCCCCCGAGTGTCCCTGCACGCGGTACGCCTCCACGTACGGGCGGGCGCGCTCGGCGAGCACGAGGGAGCGGGTCAGCCGGCTGACGTAGGGCAGGTACGCGATGGCCAGGGCGATGACGGGGGCGAGCAGGCCCTCGCCGTAGACCGAGACGATCAGGATGGCCAGCAGCATGCCGGGGAAGGCGAAGACCAGCTCGGTGCTGCGCGACAGGACCGAGTCCAGCCAGCCGCCCCGCCAGGCGGCGGCGGTGCCGATCGCCACGCCGGCCACGGTGGAGAAGACGACCACGCCGAGCGGGCCGAGGAGCGAGGTACGGGCTCCGAGGACCAGCCGGGAGAAGGTGTCGCGCCCGGAGGCGTCGACGCCGAGCAGGTGATCGCCGGAGGGGCCCGCGAGGGCGTTGGCCAGGTCGACCGCGTTGGGATCGTAGGGCGCGATCCAGGGGGCCAGCACCGCGAGGAGGACGACGAGGGTGACGAACCCCGTACAGAACAGGGAGAGGGGGGCGCGGGAGGTCCGGAGCCGGGCGAGGCCCGGCCGGCGCACCAGGACGGAGCTCACGAGGCCTTCTTCGCTGAGCCGAGGGTGACCCGGGGATCGACCAGCGGATGGAGCAGGTCGACGACGAGGTTCACCGTCATGAACAGCGCGACCATGATGAGGGAGATGGCCTGCACGGTGGGGAAGTCCTTGGTGGTGGTGGAGAGTTCGAGGAGCTGGCCGATGCCGCCCACGCTGAACGCGGACTCCACCAGGACGGTGCAGACCAGCAGGGTGGAGACGATGAGCCCGCCGGTGGTGAGCACGGTGCCCAGGGCGTTGCGGAAGACGTGCCGCCGGATGACCTGGCTCGCGGACACGCCCCGGCTGCGGGCGACCGTGACGTGCTCCTGGCCGAGGACTTCGAGCATCGCGGCCCGGGTGACCCGGGCGAGCATGCCGATCAGGTAGAGCGCCAGGGCGACGGCGGGCAGGGTCAGGTGCCAGAGCATCCCCCCGAACCCCTCGCCGGCCCCGCCGGTGGGGAACCAGCCCAGCTTCACGGCGAACAGGCCCTGCAGCAGGACCGCCGCGACGAAGGACGGGGTGCCGATGGCGACGGTGGTCGTCACCAGGATCGCGGAGTCGGCGGCCCCGCCGCGGACGGCGCCGATCCAGCCCAGGAGCAGTCCGAACACGAGGACCAGGACGAGCGCCATCGACATCAGCATCAGGGTGTTGGGCAGCCGGTCCGCGAGCAGCCGCGACACGTCCGTGCGGTAGGTGATCGAGCGGCCGAAGTCGCCCTGGACCACCTGGCCGAGCCAGTTCAGGTACCGCACGGCGAAGGGGTCGTTCAGGTGGTAGTGCTCGTTGATCGCCTGCAGTGCCTCCGGGGAGGCCGAGCGGCCGCCCAGGAGGAAGCTCGCCGGATTGCCCGGAGCCAGGTACAGCGCGCCGAAGATCACGAAGGAGGCGCCGAGCAGGGTGGCGGCCATTTCGGCCAGCCGCCGTACGGCGAAGCGCAGGAAGTTCATCGCGCGGCCGCCCCGATGTCCGCGGCCCACGGGTAGTAGAGGTAGGAGATGGTGGTGGGCGCGCCGGTGATCCGCTTGTTCAGGAAGACCGCGGTAGGCCATTCGGCGACCGGGATCCACAGGACCTGGTCGGAGGCCTTCTTCTGGAGCTCGGCGGCCGCGGAGAACCGCTTGGCCGGATCGGACTCGGCCCGGGCCTTCTCGGCCAGCGCGTCGTAGGCCTCGTCGCTGTAGCCGGCGTAGTTCTGGTAGGCCCCGGTCTGGAAGTTGCTCAGCATGTCCATCGGGTCGGTGATGGAGTCGTAGTACGTCTCCGGGAACATGTCGATGCCCTCGCGCGCGGCGGGGTCGGTGAACAGCGAGGTGAAGGCGTTGGGGGCGATGGTCTTCAGCTGGACCTTCAGGCCGATCTTGGTGCCGGCGTCCTGAACCGCGGTGGCCAGCACCGAGACGTCCTGGCCGATCGAACTCGTGGCCACGGTCAGCGTCTTGCCGGTGGCGCCGGCCTCCTCGATCATCCGCTTGGCCGCCTCGACGTTCTGGTCGGGGGAGGGCAGGGTGTCGAAGGCGGACGCGCGGACGGCGGCGGGCGCCCCGGCCCAGATCGCCTTGGTGGTGAGCGCGCTGGTCACGGTGCCCGCCCCGCCCAGGCCCGCCTTGACGAAGCCGCGGCGGTCCAGGGCCAGGGACAGGGCCCGGCGGACGCGGACGTCGCCGAGCGCACCCTTCATGCTGGTCACGTTGACGTTGACGGTGCTGAGTCCTTCGCCGAAGTAGAGCGTGCCGGCGCCGCTCGCGCGCAGCCGGTCGTAGCTCTCGGTGGGGATCAGGTAGCCGCCGTCGGCCTCGCCGCTCAGCATGGCGTTCGTGCGGGCGGAGGCGTCGGTGAGGAAGGTGAAGACCGCCTTCGCGGACTTGGCCTTGGTGCCCCAGTAGCCGTCGAAGCGCTGGAGCTCGATGGACTGGCCCTTGTTCCAGGTGCCGAGCTTGAAGGGGCCGGTGCAGTCCAGGCTGCCGGTGGTGCCGTAGTCCTCGCCCGCCTTCTCCACCCCGGCCTTGGAGGCCACGACGCCGGCGGCGGTCGCCATGTACTGGGGGAACTGGGAGTCGGGCTGCTTCAGCTTGACGGTCACCTGGAGCGGGCCGGTCTTGGTGACGGCCTCGACGTTGGAGAAGTTGCTGTTCCAGGCGGCCCCGTTCGCCGGGTCCATCTGACGGCCCAGGCTGTAGACCACGTCGTCGGCGCTCATCGTGCCGCCGTCGTGGAAATGCACGCCCGCGCGCAGGTCGTAGACCCAGGTCAGGTCATTGGGGTTGGTGGCCTTCTCGGCCAGCCCCGGAGCCATGGTGAGCTGCGGGGTCCACCGCATCAGGCTTTCGCAGACGTTCGACAGGATCGTGTTCGCCGGGTAGTCGAAGGCCGATATGTAGTCCAGCGTCGGCGGTTCCGCGTACACGGCCCAGGTGAACGAGTCGATCTCACCCGCGGCGGCGGGGGTGCCGGCGGACAGCTTGAAGGCCGTGTCCTTCCCGCTCCCGCCGCCCTTGGGCGGGCCGGCGCAGGCGGCGACCAGGCCCAGGGCGGCCAGCGCGGCGACGGGCAGCGCGTACCGGCGGGCGGGGGAGCGGCGGGCGGCGGGGGCGCCGCCGGAGGCGGTGCGGCCGGCGGAGGCGGTGCCGGCGGACCTGGCGGCTCTGGACCAGGGAAGGGATCTGGGCATCGGTGCTCTCTCTTCCATGCGGGGCGGGGAGGTACGGGCGGGCGGCGCGCGGATCGAGGAGGGGAGGCTCGGGAGCGGGCCGCCGGCCCGGGCACGGCGAAGGGGGCGAGCCGGTCAGGCGGTGCGGCCGGCGGCGGGGATCTGCTGGGTGATGCAGTGCACGCCGCCACCGCCGTACGCGATCACGCGCGAGCGGACTCCGACGACCTTGCGGCCGGGCAGCGCGGACGCGATGACGGCGAGGGCGCCCTCGTCCTCGGTGGTGCCGGCGATCGGGACGACGACCCCGCCGTTGGCGATGTAGAAGTTCAGGTAGCCGACCTCGGTCTCCTTGCCGTCCACCTCGACGAGGTTGCTCTGCGGCAGGTCGATGATCGTGAAGGGGCGGCCGGCGGCGTCGAGGGACCCCTCCAGGACGGCGCGGTTGACGCGCATGCGCTCGTAGTCGGGGTGCGCGGGATCGCTCGGGAGCTGGACGACGACGGTGGCGGGGGCGACGAAGGCGCAGACGCCGTCCACGTGCCCGTCGGTCTCCGTGTCCAGCAGACCGCCGTACGGCAGCCAGATGACCTTGGTGACGCCGAGGCGGGCGATCAGCTCCGCCTCGATCTCCTCCTTGGTCATGTCGGGGTTGCGGTTCGGGTGCAGCAGACACTGCTCGGTGGTGATCAGCGTGCCCTCGCCGTCGACCGTGATCGCGCCGCCTTCGAGGATCATCCCGGA
This sequence comes from Streptomyces sp. NPDC051563, assembly GCF_044454225.1. Lineage (NCBI taxonomy): Bacteria > Bacillati > Actinomycetota > Actinomycetes > Kitasatosporales > Streptomycetaceae > Streptomyces > Streptomyces sp. NPDC051563. Next base: position 43,690 of record NZ_JBITDL010000033.1, on the reverse strand, counting down.
GTCGATGCGGTCCACGTTCAGATGCGCCAGCAGGGCCGCGGCGATCTTGTCGTCGGTGTCGTAGGGGAAGTGCTTGCCGCCCCAGGCGTTGAAGCGGAAGTCCACGCCCGCCCGCCGGCCGTCCTGTCCGAGCACGAAGATCGGCCCGGAATCCCGGAACCAGGAGTCGTCGATCGGAAGCTCGATCACCTCGACGCCCTCACCGCACAGTGCGCGGGCCTCGTCGCCGCTGCCGGGCAGCGCGACCATGGTGACCGGCTCGAATTCCGCGATCGCACCGGCGACCTGGGCGTACTCGACCTTGACCTCGTCGAAGACCTCGCCCCACAGCTCCTGCCGGGTCGGCCACGCCATCAGGCAGCCCTCGTGGTCCGTCCACTCGGCCGGCATGCGGAAACTGGTCATGATCCACTCCTGTTTGAAAATTCAGTCAGCGTTCGTAAGGGGTGTTCGCATCGTCCATCAAACTGAAAATTCAGTCAATGGTTCTGGCCAGGCTGATGCGGAATCGGTCACACCGCGTATCGAGCGGGGTGGTGCGGGGCCCCTGAACCGGCATGATCACGGCTTTCCCGCCGAAACGGGCGCCTGATGTTACGGTCAGGAAAAGCCCCAGGTGACGGAGTCGACGGGTAGAGTGACCCTTCGTGTCAGACCGTCGAACGGAAATACTCAGAGCCGCCACGCGAGTGATCGCGCGCCGCGGCGTGCGCGGGCTCCGGGTGGGGGAGCTCGCCGCCGAAGCGGGCGTGTCCACCTCGCTGATCTACTACCACTTCACCGACCGCGCCGGGATCCTGCGCCGCACGCTGGAGTTCATCAGCGACCGCGCCGATCGGTACACGGCCGAGCGCGAGGACGGCTCGGACGATCCCGAGAGCCCCCGTGACGAGCTCAAGCGGACCCTGCTCCTCGAACTCCAGGAAACCCCGGAGGTGCGGGAGAACAGCACCGCCTGGGGCGAGCTGCGGGCCAGCGCCGTATTCGATCCCGACCTGCGCGAGGACGTGGCCAAGGCCACGCACAGCTGGGTCCACGAGATCTCCTACCTCCTCGCCCAGGCCCACCCCGCCGGCACGGCGCCCCAGCACGCGGCCGCCGCCGAGCGCCTGACGGCCCTCCTCGAAGGCCTCAGCGTCCGGTGGCTGAGCGGCTCGCTGCCCCTGGAGCACGCACGCCGGCTCATGTCCGACGCGATCGACGGGGAACTGGCCGCTTAAGGAGCGCCATGCCGATCGGGCCGGGCCAGCGGCGCACAAGATCCGAAAGAGACCCCCTAGGCTGCCGGACATGGATCGGGAGACGGGCGGCGCGGCCGCCGGAGCGGTGGTCGTCGACGCCCTGGAGCTGGTGTCCGACCCGGAAGGGGCAGCCCGGTTCGCCGGGGCGGCGCACCGGATCCTGGCCGAGCTCGTCGCCGGGGGCGCCGCGCTGGGCTGGGTCGAACCGCCCGGGCGGGACGAGGTGGCGGAGCTCCTCGACGGGGTCCTGGCCGCCGTACGGACCGGGGACGCGGCCCTGCGCGCCGCCTGCCTCGGAGACCGGCTCGTCGGCCTCGGCTACTGGCAGCGCTACGCCCGCCCCACCCACCGGCCGCACGCGGACCTGGAGAAGCTCGCCGTCGCCGCGCAGGCCCACGGACTCGGGCTAGGCCGGGCACTGGCCGCGGCTCTCGTCGAGGACGCCCGCAGGGCCGGCATCGAGGTCCTCACGCTGGATGCGCGGGGCGACAACACCCGGGCCCTGCGGCTCTACTCCTCCCTCGGGTTCACCGAGTACGGGCGACTGCCCCGCTTCGTCGCGGTCGGCGAACGCCGCTACGACAAGGTGCTCTGCATGCTGGACCTCCGCCCGCAGGTCCCGGGGGACGCGCCCTCCGGCGTCGCTTAGCGGGGGTCCGGTCGGTCCTGCCGGTGCCGGGGGCTTCGGCAGGACCGGCAGGACGTGCAACGGCGGTGCCTACGCGCGCGGTTCGGCCATCGTGGAGCAGTGGATGCCACCGCCGCCGGCCATCAGGCGGTCGACGTCGAGCTGCACCACGGTCCGGCCGGGGAACGCGGCCGCCAGCGCCTGCTTGGCCGCCGCGTCCTTCGCGGAGTCCCCGAACTGGGCCGTGATGACAGCCCCGTTGACCACGTGGAAGTTCATGTACGAGTCGACGAACTCGGCGTTCTTCGAGCGCGTGGTGTCGGGGCCGTCGACCTTGATGACGGTCAGCCGCCGGCCCCGGGCGTCCGTGGCGGCGGAGAGGATGGCGAACTGCTCGCGGGCATCGCGCGCCCAGGCGTCGTCGCGTCCCGCGGGCGGCACCTGGACCATCACCACACCGGGCCGGACGAAGCGCGAGGTCACGTCGATGTGGTCGTCGGTGATGTCCTTGCCCTTGATGCCGGGCACCCAGATCATCTTGTCGGCGCCGTACGCGTACAGAACGGCCTCCTCGACCTCGGCACGGCTCCAGCCCCGGTTGCGGTTCTTGTTGACGAGGCTGCTCTCCGTGGCCATCACGGTGCCGTCGCCGTCGGTTTCGATCGCCCCGCCCTCGCCGACGAAGTCCGTCTTGCTGAAGGGGAGATGGGCCTCGTAGGCGACGCTCTCCGCTACGTGGGCGTCGTAGGAGTGGGCCTGCTTGTTGCCCCAGTCGTTGAAGTTCAGGCCGATCGCGTCGAGCCCGCCGCGGCCGTCCCGGCGGAAGACCGGGGCGATGTCGCGCATCCAGAGGTCGTCGGTGCCGATGGCGGTGGTCACGGTCACGCCCGGGCCGCACCAGGAGCGGGCGGTGGCGGCCGTCGAGGAGTCCGGTGCGCACATCACGACGGGCTCGTAGCGCGCGATCGTCTTCGCGATCAGCGCGATGTCCTCCTGGACCCCGGTCAGCGCGCGGCCGCCCCAGATCGAGGAGCGGGAGGGCCAGGACATCCACGTACGGGTGTGGGGAACGTCGTCGAGGTCCACCCGCCAGCGCTGCACCGCCGGGCTCGGCGCACGCAGCGCCCCCGGAGCCGCGGCGGCCGCGGTGCCGAGCGCGACGCCTGCCGCGCCGAGTCCGGCCGCCCCGAGGACGCGTCGTCGGGAGGGGGTGGAGCCGAAGAAACGGCCGAGGAGCGAGCGGCTGTCGTCGGGGGATTCGTGCATCGGTGAGCCTCCGGAGCAGGTGGGGTGCCGAGAGCGGCCATGGCGGGAACTCTGTCACTGACTGAAAATTCAGTCAAGGCGCGGGCCGTGCGTGCCCCCTGGGGGAGGAGGGGTGTCTGGTGAAACTGCCTTACGAGACCTGCGGCTCAGGCGGCGTCGCGGGCGAGGCGGTCCAGCTCGGCGCCGATGGAGGACACCATCAACTCACGGGCGTGCGCGAGCGGCAGGCTGCCGCTGAGCCAGCGCGAGCTCAGCCCCTCGACCAGGGCGGTCAGCCGCTCGGCGGCGCCGGTGAGGGTGGCGGCCGGGGCCATCGGGTGGACCTGCCCGAGCAGCTCGCTCACCTCCAGGATCCACACCCGGGTGGCGCCGGCAAGGTCTTCCCGCAGGTCGGGGTCGAACACGGCGCTGGCCCGGAGCTCGCCCCAGGCGGTGCTGTTCTCCCGGACCGCGGGGTCGTCCTGGAACTCCAGCAGCAGCGTCTGCTCCAGCTCGCCCAGGGCGTCGAGCACCGGATCGGCGGGGTCCCGCTCCGCGGTGTACCGGCCGGCGCGGTCGTTGATGAACTCCAGGGTGGCGCGGAGGATCCCCGCGCGGTCCTTGAAGTGGTAGTAGATCAGGGCCGTGGACACGCCTGCCTCGGCGGCGAGCTCCTCCACGCGCAGGCCGCGGACGCCGCGCCGGGCGATGACCCGCGCGGCGCCTTCCATGATTGCCGTTCGACGATCAGCCACGGTCCGACACCTTACCCGGAGGGCCGGGCGGCACGCGTGGACGGGTGACCGAAAGTCCAGTCAGAATTCGGTGGTGACGGTGATCCGGGAGGGCAGCGTGGCGAGACCGTCCAGCTGGGCCGCGGGCAAGCCGATGCCGAGGTCCTCGAGGGCGCGCGCGCCTGCCAGGGGGGACAGGTCGACGGTACCCGTCAGGGCCGGCACGCCCCAGAGCCTGCAGTGGGTGAGCCGGGGGAAGGCGTGGGGCAGCCTGTCGATGATCTTCTGCCCGGTGACCGTCTCCTCGAGGTCGCTCACGTCGAGGCGTGTGAGTTCCGGAAGCACGACGTCCGGCGGAAGGGCGCGGAAGGAGTCCGCCTCCACGGTGAGGTGGGAGAGCGCCGGAAGGCCGGCGAACTCCCGCCAGTCCTCGGCCGTCGCGGAGCCGGAGAATCCGAGGGATTCGAGCAGGGGGAAGCGGCTGATCCCCGTGAGCTGCGACCGGTGCGGGAGGTGGCTGTACATATGGAGCTGCCGGAGGGGAGCGTGTGGCGGGAAATCGGCCGGCGTCCAGCTTTGGAGGTCCACGCCGAACACCGAGAGGCTGCGGAGGCCGGGCAGCTGCCACAGCGGACGCAGGACCACGTCCGTCCCGATGTCGATGACCAGCCGCTGGAGGGGAAGCCCGGCGAGCGGAGAGAGATCGGAGACCGGGGCGCACCGCGCGGCGGTGAACGTTTCCAGCCGCGTCTGGCCGACCAGGAAGGACAGGTCCGGAACGTTGCGATCCGAGAGGTGCAAGGCCGTCAGCGCGTGCCGGGAGAGGTAGGAGGCGAGGACTTCCCCCGTCGGGCCGCTCCTGACGTCCAGGGATTCCACGGGCACCCCCAGTCGCTCCAGGAGGTGGATCTGCTCGTCGGAGGTGACGGTGTGGTTCAGTCCCGCCGGGTTCAGCCGCGCGATGACCTCTTCCGCGTACCGCACGGTGTCGAAGCGCGACCAGGCCCACACGAGCTGGCTGCGGATGTCGAGGGGCGCGTCCCGTCCGGCGGCGTACTGCGCCAGGAAGGGGACGGCGGCGTCGGACGCGACGTGGGAGGCCGCGATGACCACGTGGCGCGCGTCCGATGGGCCGACGGCGTCCGGGCCGGGGAGCAGGTCCAGGATCAAGGGGCCCACGTGCGCCAGGGCGCGGGCCTCGTCCTCGCTGTTCGGCGGGATCAGCCTGGCGGTGCGTTCCTCCACTGCCGCGCGGACGGCCGGCTCCAGCGTCGTGGCGTGCTCCAGGCAGGCCGCGGCGAGGAGGTAGACGCGGAAGCGGGCGCGCTCGTCCTGGGTGCGGTCACCGAGGCCCAGCATGTCCTCGAAGAGGGCCACCCGCTCGCGCGGCCGGGCCAGGGCGACCGCCATGCGGATGACGTCCTCCCACTGATCGTCTGCGGCGTGCGCGGCGAGCAGGCCGAAGTCGCCCTCCTCCACCGCCGCCCGTGCGCCCAGGAAGTCCTGGAAGGTCCGGTGGACGAAGTCCACCGTCCCCGGGGCCGGTTCGCGGAGCAGGCCGCTGCGCTGGAGGAAGTGGTCGAAGACGGCCGGTGCCTCACCCAGCGCTGCCGCCTCCGGGACGGCGGGCAGGGCCCGGCCGATGATGTCCTCGGCCTGGGAACGGTCCATCTCCGTACGGCCGTTCTTGATCAGCCAGTAAGCGAGCCGTTGGAGGAGTTCGAGCTGCGGCTCCTCCCGGAGGTCGGGGACGTTCATGTCCCGCTCCCGGTCACGGCGGCTGATCAGCATGGAGAGCGCGGCCTCGTACAAGTCCTTCCGGCCGTGCGGGAGATAACCCCGCCGGTCGCGGTGGAGGGCGCAGATCAGGCCGCACATCAGGGGGTTGGTGGCCAGCCGGCCGAGGTCCGGCTTGGTTCGGACGGCGGTGAGCAGCTGCGCCTCGTACGCGTCGAGTTCGGCGTTGGCCTCGGATCCGTCGCGGGTGGCCGCGTGCCAGCGCCTGATGAATGTGGCGGTGTCGGCGCGCCCCATGGAGGACAGCGTCAGCTCGCTGAAGGCCTCCTCCGCGAGCCAGTCCTGGCCGACGGCCGAGGGGCGCGAGGTGACCAGCCAGCGGTTGCCGGTGTCGCCGTATGTGTCGATGAGGTCCCGCAGCCAGCGGCGGGTCCGCTCGCGCTCGGGCTCCGGGATCTCGTCGATGCCGTCGATCAGGACCAGTCCCCGCCCGGCGGCGAGCACCCGGTGTTCCCATCCGGCGGGCTGGGAGCCGGCGAGGGGGCAGCCGATCGCGGCGAGGAAGTCCTTGGGGGCGGGGAGGCGTTCGCCATGGCGGGTGAGGGTGCGGAGGGGGAGCACGAAGGGGATCCGGCCGCGGAGGTACGCAGGCCGGTCCGGCCGGTCCTGCTGCGCGGCGGTGACGGCCAGCCACTGGACGAGCGTGGTCTTGCCCGAACCGGCCTCGCCCCGCAGGAGGACGCGCGGGGTGCGGGCCAATGCCTGCTCAGCAGGCTGGGGTTCCAGGACGGGCTGCGAGGCGAGGAAGTCCTCCGCGGTCTCGTAGGCGTCCCAGGAAGTCCCCGCGCGCCCCAGCGGCGCCGCCTCCAGGCTGAGGTAGGCCACGTCCAGCGGCCAGCGCCCCGGAGAGTTGCTCAAGTCGATGCCGTAGATGGTGAGCTTGGAATGCTTCCTCGCCACGTACGGGAGGTACGTCGCCTCGAACGCGGCGTCCGTCGCGTCGGGGAGCGGCGTGCGCCGGATCAACTCGTCCGTCTTCGCCGTCAGTTCGTGGACGGCCCGGGTCTGGCCGACCAGCGCGTGCGCCGTGAAGGTCTTGCGCTGGGTGAAGAACTCCAGGATGTGCAGGCAGGCGGCGCCCAGCAGGGCCTCGTAGAAGTGCGTGGCGTCGGCCGAGAGGTGGCGCTCCGGGCGGTCGGCCGCGCGGCGCAGTTCGCGGGCGAAGGCCTCCGGGCCGAGCCGGACGGCGTCGACGTCGGTGATGGTGAGGTCGCCCAGGGCGTGCAGGGTGGCGGCGAGGGCGTCGGTGACGGCGTTCTCCTCGTCCGCCGGGATCCGGCGTTCGCCGGGGCTCAGGGCCTGCCGGACGAGGGTGGCGGCCAGGGTGCGTACGTCGGACTCGGTGAGGGTGCGCTTCTCGCCCCTGAACGAGACGTACCCGGAGAGCCGGACCGGCTTGTCGACCAGCCCCGCCCCCGGAGCGTCGGCGACGAAGAACTTCCTGACGAGGGGGCCGATCACGGCCGTCGCCAACTTGAGGCCGATGGCCGTGGGTTCCACGTGTTCCCCCGTAGATCTGTGCCGGTGCCGCCCGACGCGATTCTAGAGTGCGGCGGGCTCGGCCGATGGGGGAGCGGGCTACGGCATCATGGCTCCGGGATCGGGTGAGGGGGGATCGCGGTGGCACAGGACGAGGCGCACGGCATTGTCGTGGTGGCCGGGCGGTACCGCCTGGAAGACCGGCTGGGCCGGGGCGGGATGGGTACCGTCTGGCGGGCCGCCGACGAACTGCTCGGGCGTCCGGTCGCCGTCAAGGAACTGCACGCGGGCGAGGACGACGGGGACGGTGCGGGCGCGGGGGCGCTGCGCGAGGCGCGGGCCGTGGCCCACGTGCGCCACCCCCACGTCGTCGTGGTCCACGACGTCGTCGAACACCGCGGGCGCCCCTGCATCGTGATGGAACTCGTCGACGGTGGTTCGCTCGCCGACCTGATCTCCGCGGGGAAGACCCTCACCCCGGTCGAGACGGCCCGTACGGCACTCGCCCTGCTCGGCGCCCTGACCGCGGCGCACGGCAGGGGAGTGCTCCACCGGGACGTGAAGCCGGCCAACGTCCTGATGGAGTCGGGGACCGGCCGGGTGGTGCTCACCGATTTCGGCATCGCCCGGTTCTCCGGGGCCACCACCATCAGTGAGACGGGCGCCTTCGTCGGCTCGCCGGAGTACACCGCCCCCGAGCGGATCCAGGGAGCCGCTGCCGGGCCGGCCGCCGACCTGTGGTCGCTCGGCGCGCTCATGTGCACCGCGCTGACCGGGGAATCGCCCTTCCGCCGCGATTCCCTCGGCGGCGTCCTGCACGCCGTGGTCACCGCGGAGATCCGCCCGCCCGCGCAGGCGGGGCCGCTCCTGCCGGTCATCCGGGGCCTGCTGGAACGCGATCCGGAGCGGAGGATGGCGGCGGCGGAGGCGGACCGGCTGCTGTCGGCGTACCTGGCCGGCGGCGGCCCGGTGTCGGTCGACCGGGTCCCGGCGCAGGCGGACCGGGTCCCCGCGCAGGCCGACCGGGTCCCCGCGCAGGCCGATCGCGTCCCCGCGCAGGCCGACCGGGTCCCCGCGCAGGCCGATCGCGTCCCCGCGCAGGCCGATCGCGTCCCCGCGCCGGGCGACCGCGTGCCCGGGGCCGTCGACGCCGAGGGGCGTCCGGGCTCCGAGCGGACGGACGGCTCCGGCCCCGGCGGCGGGGCCGTCGCCGGTCCCGTAGCGGGGCCCGCCCCCGCGCCGGCCCCCGCGCCCGGGCCGGAGTCCGAAGGGCTGACGGCCCCGGCCGTGGCCCCGCGCCCGACGGCCAGGCAGCGCGTCGCCACCCGGCGGGGCCTGGGCCTCGGAGCCCTCGCGGCCGCCGTCGTCCTGGTGGCGGGCGGGCTGGTGGCGGGCGTCGACCCGCTGCGCTCGCTGTTCGGAGCGGGGGAGGCGGAGCAGGGCTCGCGGAGCGTGCAGGAGGCTCCCGGCGGTTCCGCGGGCCCGCTGACGGCCCCGAGTCCGGTGGGCGGTACCCCGAGCGGGGCCGGACCGGCCCCGAGTCCGGCGGGTGCCACCCCGGGCGGGCCGCCCGTCGGGTACCGGACCTTCGTGGACCCGCAGGGCTTCACCATCGCCGTGCCCGAGGGGTACCAGCGGGCCACCGATGACCAGCGGGTCTTCTACGTCTCCCCGGACGGGGCCTTCCGCGTCGGGATCCGGGTGAAGATGCCGGTGCCCGGCGGTCCGCTCGGCGTGATGCGGCAGGCCCACGCCAAGGGCCCCGAAACCAACCCCGGTTACCGCGGCGGCTCGGTCCTCGCCACGACCTACGGCGAACTTCCGGCGGCCCTGTGGGAGTTCACCTGGAACGGCTTCGACGCGGCCGAGGGCCCCCGGCACACCTACGACCTCTGCTGGGACCAGAACGGCCGGATGTACGACATCTGGGTCTCCGCTCCGGTCGACGAACTCCCCGCTGCCAAGCGGCACTTCGACGCCGCCGTGGCCACCTTCGTGCCCGGCGCACCCGGCACCGTCGCCCCCTGACCACGCCGGCCCGCACCCGACCCGGTCTCCTCCCCGGTCAGGTGCGCAGCACCACCAGCCCGTCCTGACCGTCGGCCGTCCGCAGGCTGCCCGGGACCAGCGGGCCGAAGGTGCGCGGGAGCGCCAGGCCCGGGGCCCCGTCGCCGCGGGGGGCATCGAAGAGGTACGCCGCCTCCGAGTCGCTGTCGCTGACCAGGTGCGGCCCCTCCGCCCCGCCGGTGGCGGCCCGCGGCAGCGGGGTCCGGAAGACCCGGCGCAGCTGGCGCAGGGTCTCCGCCGTCACCGGGACCGGCAGCGGCCCGGCTTGCGGTTCCGGCCGCGGTTGCGGCCCGTGGGTCCCGGTGGATCCCGCAGTCTCCGCCGCGCCGTCCTCCGAGGCCTGCGCCGCGCCGTCCGGCGGGATGGCCCCCGCCAGGAGCAGCGCGAGGAGCACCGGGACGGCCTTCAGCCGGAGCGCCTGCGTGGCCCGGCCCAGCCGGTGCGCGTGCCCGCCGGGCAGGGACAGGGCGAGGCTGCCCGCCGCGTCGCCGAGCGCCAGGGGGACGGCCGCGCACACCACGCCCGGGGCGTACTCGCGCAGGTCGAAGACGGGCGCCCCCGGGGCCACCGCGTCGAGCGCGCTGAACAGGGCCCGGCTGTCGGTGATGGTCCGCTCGGTGAGCCGGGCGGGCCGGTGCCGGGCCACGTGGTCGGCGCGGCCGTCGTGATCGAGCTGGCTCAGCAGGCACTTGCCCACCGCGCTGGCGTGCGCGGCGTCCCGGAAGTCCACCCACTCCCGCACCGGCGGGGCGCCGGGGCCGTCCGCCATCTGGGTGATCCGGACCTCCCCCTCCGCGTACCGGCTCAGGTACACGGCAGCCCCCGCGCTGTCCCGCGCCAGGGCCAGCGTGCGCTGCAACTGGGCCGCCAGCCCCCGGCCGCCCGGGGCCGCCAGCAGGTCGAGGGCCGGCCCGGGGGCGTAGACCCCGACGCCGGGGCGGTACGCGTACCCCTCCTCGCAGAGCATGGACAGCAGCGGCCGGAGCTCCGCCCCGGCCAGGCCGGCCTCCCGCCCGAGCCGGCCGGCCCGTACGCCGAGCGGCCGCCGTTGCAGGACCCGTACGACGGCCAGGGCGCGCCGGGCGGTCTCCAGGGCCTCGCTCCCGCCGGGCTGGACCACGGTCCCGCGGGCCGCCGCCGTCAGCGCGGGGTGGCGCAGCGGACCCGCCCCCAGGCGGCCCGCCCCCGGCCGGGGCGGCCGCGCCGGGGCGGCCGGCGGCCGGAACGCGTCGAGCGCCCGGGACACCCCGGGCCTGGGCAGCGGCACCGGGCCCAGGTCGGGGTCGTCGAGCTGGTCGACGTAGCGCAGGACGGCCGCCTGCGCGCACAGCCGTACCTCGCGCAGCTCCCGGCGGCCGCTCGGCCGGAAGCGGCGCCGGCCCAGCTCCCGGGCCCAGACCCGGGCGTCGTGGTGCTCGCCGCGCCGGGAGTGGTCGAGGAAGAGGCAGTACGCGGCGTGAATGGTGCGACTGTGCCCGGACCCGGCGGCGAACTGCCACCAGAACCGGGCGCCTTCGCGCAGTCCGGCCAGGTGCAGCAGACAGCCGAAGACCACGGCTCCGGGCAGGTCGGCGTGGCCGCCGCTCTCGAAGGCGTCGAGCTGCTCCCGGGCCCCGGTGGTGCACACGGAGGCCAGGCAGGCGGCCTTGAGGTCCCGTCCGGCCCGTTCGGAGTCCACCGGCAGGTCGCGCAGGGGGTCGCTCCAGCCCAGCGTGCGGCGCCGGGCGTGGGTGCCGCCGCGCCGGGGGGCCGGAGCGGGGAGCGGCCGGGCGCCGGAGGCGGTGGAGTCGGCGGCCCGCAGCAGCCGGGCCTCCGCCGCGCCGAGGTCGTAGTGCGGATAGCGGTCGCGGACGCCGGCCCGGGCCAGGAACTGCTCCAGGGGGCGCGGGAGTCCGCCGTCCTCGCGGCGGGTTCCGCGGCCCGTGTTGCGGTTCATGACTCGGCCGAGGCGTCGAGCAGCCGGGCGAGCCGCCGCTGGGCCTGGCCGAGCTGCGAGCGGACGGTGGCCTCGTCCACCCCCATGATCGCGGCGGCTTCGCCGGGCGTGCACTGGAGTCCGTACCGCAACAGCACGGCGTCGCGCTGCCGTTCGGCGAGCCGGGAGACGGCGGAGTAGAAGCGGATGGCGTCGGTGAGCACCTCGTACTGGTCGGCTTCCGCGTGGGCTTCCTTGAGCGCCGCCTCGAACGCACTGGTGTCCATGGGCTCCGGCCAGGGGCTGCGGCGGAACTGGCGGTCTATCAGCCGCTGTTTGAGGACGGTCCACGCGTAGGCGTCGAGCCGGTCCATGTGCAGCATCCGCAGCCATTCGCCCATGATCGAGTCGAAGGCGGCGTCGACCGTCTCCTCGGCCGCCGCGTCCGAGCCCAGCTGCAGGTACGCGAACCGCATGTAGGCCGGGCGCCGGTCGGCGTGGAAGGCCCAGTACGACAGGCGCGCCGGCGCGTTCCACTGGCTCATGGGCGCGGGCCGCCTTCGCCGGCTCGGCAGACCCACGGCCCCGCCACCGGACTCCTCCGGAAGACCGCTGCCATCGCTCACCGCTCACCCCATCCCGTGTGCGGGGCAAGGAAATCAGCGCGGGCGCACTCGGAGGGCGCAGAGACGAAAGCTGGAAGAATTACGTTCGGTGATGATCATGTGCTGATCGATGTCGATCGCACGCGCGCTCAACCAGCGCAAACGCATATGCCGTTCTCTCATGCGCCCGATATGCGCCCCTCGGGAAAGCACGGCATGTGACCATCCCAAGATTCACTCGTTTGTCGGAGGGTGGGTACAACACAGCGATTCGGCTCCACCGCCGTGGAGCAGGCCGAGGCCGTCCTCGTCGAGCACTACCCCCAACTGGTGCGGCTCTCCTACGTGACGCTCCCGGTCACCCTGGGCCGCCATACCCGGGTACTCCTCGCGCACAAGGCCGTCCAGCGGGCACTCCCGCGCGGCGGGCGCGGAAGTACCCAGGCTCCGGCCGGTCCCGACGGGCCGGGCGGCCCTCTGACCGAGGTGCGCGTACGGGTCCTGCGCGCGAGCCTGGCCCCGTCCGGCCGGGCCCGCATCGCCGCGGCCGGGCTCGGGTGGCCGCCGGTGCCGCCCTTCGTCTGGGGGCTGCGGCTGTGGCCTCCGGCGGGCGGGATCGACGAGCCGGCCCGGGTGCTGGGCGCGGCGCCGGGGCCGGTCCGGGCGGCGTTCGTGCTGCACGGCATGGACGGCCTCCCGGAGGAGGCGGTGGCCCGGCTCCTCGGCGCGGCGGGGGTGGCCGACCCGGCCGACGCCGTGCGCGAGGCGCTGGCCGCCTGGCGGGAGTGGGCGGGCGGCCCCGGGTGCTCGGAAGCGGGCCGCGGGGCCGGGCCCCGGGCGCCGGAGGCGCGGGCCGCCACGGAGCCCGGTGCGGTGCGCGGCGGTGCTCCGCCGCCGGGCCGCGGAGCACCGGCGGGGGCGGCGGGCGGGGCCGGCTTCGGCGCTGCCGGCTTCGGCGGGGCGGGCTTCAGCGGGGCCGGCTTCGGCGGTGCCGCCGGGAGCGCCGCCCGGGAAGCCGGCGGGAGCACCGATGGGGAAACGCTCCTGCGGGGCCCGGGCGGCGCCGAGTTCGATGCCGCCGTGGTCAGCGCCCGCCCCACCGACCTGCTGCGCCGACGGCGCCGTACCCGGGCCGCCTGGACCGCCGCGGCCGCGCTGGCCCTGGCCGCCGTGATCCTCGCGGCCGACGGTTCCCCGCCCCGCCCCGAGGCCTCCCCGCTCGCCGGACCGGCCGTCGCCGGGGCGCTGGACCCCGCCCGGCTGGTCCGGGTCCCCGCCGAGGCCTGGGCGGACACCGCCCGCGTCGACTTCACCGCCTGGCCCGCGCGCGGCGCCCGCACCGCCGACCGCGGTCTGCTCGCCCGTGCGCTCGCGGCCTGGGCCGCCCGGCCCCGGGAGGTGGCGGTGACGGCCGCGCCGGGCACGGCCACCGACCCTCCGCTGCGCGCCCCGCAGCTCCTGTACGCGGGGGACGTCGCCGGGCGGGCGGTCGTCCTGCTGCTCGACGGGGACCGGGTGGTGCGCTACGGCGAAGCCGCCGACGGGCCGCGCGGCCGGGAGCTCGCCTTCGCCCGTACCGACGAGGCGAACGTGACCACCGCCGCGGCGCTGGTCCTCAGCCGGTCCCCGGCGAGCGGCGGCGGGAGCACGGACGGCGGCCGGGCCAGGTACCTGCTCGCGCCGTGGATCGCCCGGGCCGGCACCCGCGACCTGCTCCGGACGGGGGAGGGGACCACGCCGCTGCCCGTCTCCGCCGACGGGGTCACCGAGGAGACCGCGGTCCCGCGTACGGACGACGGCGGCAGCTCCGCCGGCTCCGGCGACCCGGGCGGAGCCTGCGCGGCGTGGCCCGTGCTGGAGCTGACCTCCTCCGCCCGCATCGTGGAGAAGCACGCCTTCGTCCTCGCCGACCTGGGCGCGCTGACCCCCGTACACCTGACCTACACGCCCCTTCCCGACGGCCCGGCGGCGGTGGCGGCGCGCCAGCCGCGCGAGGCCACCGGACCGGCCGCGCGGGCGGCGTGGGCGCCGGTCGCCTGCCGGCTGCGGGAGTACCGGGCCGGCGGGGTGCGGGCCGTCAACATCTGGGACTTCGCCGGCTCCGAACTCCCCGACGGCGCGGGCCGGGCCGTCTGGACCTGCACCCGGGCCTCCGGCTGGGCGGGTCCGGGCGACGTCCTGGTCCAGCTGCGCCTGCCCTCCGGAGCTCCGCAGGACGTGGCGCGGGCCCGGGAGACGGCCGCGTGCGGACGGTTCGGACAGCACCTGCTCGCGGGCACCCGGTGGAGGTCCCCGGCCGGCCGCTGGTACCTGCTGGCGGCCGGCAGCCGCGAGGTCGCGGGCATCACGGCGGCCGGCGCCGTCCGCGCGGAGGCCGTCGGCCGGACCCTGACCGTCCCCGTCGCCGGTCCGCAGGGTCCGGCGGCCACTTTGACGGCGAGGCTCGCGAGCGGCGTCCGGATCACCGCGATCGACGGCGCCCGGGGTGGCCGCGACTGACCGCGCGCCCCGGTGGGACGGTGTTCCACCGGGGCGGACGGCGGTTCGGGGGCTGCCCGGCCCGCTGTACCATGACCGCAGCGCGAGGGCCGTGACGCAGAGGTCACAGTCCTCGCTTTTGCGTTGCACCCGTCAGTTCTGCGCTGTACCCCCCAGTCCACCCCGAAGAAATGCGGCGCGTGGCGTTTCGGCGGTTCGATACGATGAACCGCACGTCACGTTGTACCGGCATATATGAAATGGAGCATCCGAGGATGGCTCGACACCTGATCACCAGCGCGCTTCCCTATATCAACGGGATCAAGCACCTGGGCAACATGGTCGGGTCGATGCTTCCGGCGGATGTGTACTCCCGGTACCTCCGCCAGCGCGGCCACGACGTCCTCTACATCTGCGCCACCGACGAGCACGGCACCCCCGCCGAGCTCGCCGCGAAGGCGGCCGGCCTCTCGGTCGCCGAGTTCTGCGCGCAGGCCCACGACGCCCAGAAGGCGGTCTACGACGGCTTCGAGCTGTCCTTCGACTACTTCGGCCGCAGCTCCTCGGAGCAGAACCGCGAGATCACCCAGCACTTCGCGCGCCAGCTCCAGGCGAACGGCTTCATCGAGGAGCGCGCGATCCGGCAGGTCTTCTCGCCGGTCGACGACCGCTTCCTGCCGGACCGCTACGTGGAGGGCACCTGCCCGCACTGCGGCTACGACAAGGCCCGCGGCGACCAGTGCGAGAACTGCACCCGCGTCCTGGACCCCACGGACCTGATCGAGCCCCGCTCGGCGATCTCCGGCTCCACCGAGCTGGAGGTCCGCGAGACCAAGCACCTCTTCCTCCTCCAGTCCAAGCTCCAGGTCGAGGTCGAGGCCTGGGTCGCGGAGCACGAGGAGGAGTGGCCGCAGCTCGCGTCCTCCATCGCCCGCAAGTGGCTGACCGAGGGCCTGCACGACCGCGCGATCACGCGCGACCTCGACTGGGGCGTCCCGGTCCCGGCCGACACGTGGCCCGAGCTGGCCGCCGACGGCAAGGTGTTCTACGTCTGGTTCGACGCGCCGATCGAGTACATCGCCTCCACCAAGGAGTGGGCGGACGCCGATCCGGCCAACCGCGACTACAAGTCCTGGTGGTACAAGGCCGAGGACGTCCGCTACACCCAGTTCATGGCCAAGGACAACGTCCCGTTCCACACGGTGATGTTCCCCGCCACCGAGCTCGGCGTCCGCGAGCCGTGGAAGATGGTCGACTACGTCAAGGCCTTCAACTGGCTGACGTACTACGGCGGCAAGTTCTCCACCTCGCAGAAGCGCGGCGTCTTCACCGACCAGGCGCTGGAGATCCTCCCCGCCGACTTCTGGCGCTACTTCCTCATCGCCAACGCGCCCGAGTCCGACGACTCCTCCTTCACGTGGGAGCACTTCACCGCCACGGTCAACAAGGACCTCGGCGGCACCCTCGGCAACTTCGTCAACCGCGTACTGACCTTCTCCCGCAAGAAGTTCGGCGACGAGGTCCCCGCCGGCAGCCCCGCCGGCGAGAGCGAGGCCAAGCTGGGCGCGCAGATCGCCGAGCTGCTGGCCGAGTACGAACTCCACATGGACACGCTCCAGTACCGCAAGGCCGCGGCCGCGCTGCGCGCCCTGTGGTCCGCCGGAAACGCCTACCTCGACGAGAAGGCGCCCTGGACGGAGGTCAAGACCGACCTGGACGGTGCGGCCCTCACCCTGCGCACGGCGATGAACCTCATCCACCTGTACGCGGTGGTCTCCGAGCCGTTCATCCCGGCCTCGGCGCGCGCCATGCGCTCCTCGTTCGACCTCGCCGACGACACGGCCACCTGGGTCACCCCGGAGCAGGCCGCGTCCCTCGACGCGGTGCCGGCGGGTACGCCGTTCACGGTTCCGCCGGTGCTCTTCCCGAGGATCACCGAAGAGGACCTGGAGTCCTACCGCGAGCGCTTCGGCGGCAACCCCGAGGCCTGAGCCGTACCGGCCTCCGGAGCACCACTGCTCCAGGGCATCTGCACACGCAGGGGCGCGACCTGTTCGGGGTCGCGCCCCTGCGCGCGTTCCTCACGGCGCTGAGCGGGCCGCCGCACGCGCCGGCGCCGTCACATCGCGGCGCCCAGGGCCAGGAACCCGCAGATCAGCACGAAGAGGATGCCGAGCAACGGCCAGACGAAGCGCAGGTACTTGTCGTAGCCGACCTTGGCCAGTGCGACACCGCCGATGGTGACGGCGGTGGTCGGGACCCAGAGGTTCATCCAGCCGCTCGCCGACTGCCAGGCCGTCACCATCAGCGCGCGGGAGACCCCCGCGAAGTCGGCGAGCGGGGCCAGGATCGGCATGGTGAGCGTGGCGTGCCCCGAGGTGGAGGGGATCAGGAAGGCGAGCGGGAGGTTCACCAGGAAGACGATGATCGCGAAGACCCCGGACGAAGTCCCCTTCACCACGCCCTCGATGGAGTGCAGCACGGTGTCGGTGATCTGCGAGTTGTTCATGATGACCGTGACCCCGCGGGCCAGCATGATGACCAGGGCGGGCGAGATGAAGTCGGCGGCACCCTGAATGATCGTGGAGCTGAGCTTGGCCTCGCCCATCCGGGCGACCAGGCCGATCAGCACGGCCGCGCAGATGAACAGCGCCGCCAACTGGGCGAAGGACCAGTCCAGTTCCCAGGCGTACGGGGTCGCGTCCGCATCGCCGGTGAGCGCGCTCGACCAGGGCACCACCGAGAAGATCATGAAGGCGAAGACGAGGACCAGCAGGACCAGCACCGTCTTGTGCAGCCCGGTCAGTTCCGGTTCCGCGCCCTCGGGGTATTCGGCGCCGGTGGCCTTCTGCTCCCGGTCCCCGGGCAGGAACCCGCAGATCGACTTGGCGGGGTCCTTCTGGACCCGCCGCGCGTACCGGATCACGTAGAGCACGGTCACCGCGGTCAGCACGATCCACATGAGGAAGCGCAGCCCGATCCCGTCGCCGAGCGAGATGCCGGCCGCCGAGGAGGCCACGCCCGTCGCGAACGGGTTCACCGTCGAGCAGAGCACGCCGACGCCCGCGCCGAGGATGGCGGCGCCGACCGCGACCAGCCGGTCGTAGCCGAGGGCCAGCATCATCGGCACCAGCAGTCCGTAGAACCCGAGGGTCTCCTCGGCGAAGCCCTCCACGGTGCCCAGGATCGAGAAGACCACCATCACGGCGGCGATCAGCAGCGCCCCGCGGTCGCGCAGCCGGTGGGCCAGCCGGGCGATGCCGCGGTCGAGGGCCCCGGTGGCGAACACGACGGTGATGAAGGCGCCGATCGCGAGCACGAAGAGGAACACTCCCGCGCTGCCGTACAGGTCACCGCTGAAGGTGGGCCCGACCTGGCCGGTCTTGGGGTCCTGGAGGCCGTAGAGCCCGTTGACGGGGGAGAGGAACAGGTCGTTCAGGCGGTCGGTGAAGCTCTGGGTGCCCTCGACCCGGTGGTAGGTGCCGGAGACGGGCGCCCCGCTGTCGCTGCGGTCGTACTCGCCGGCCGGGACGAGGAAGGCCAGCAGCCAGATCCCGACGGTGACGACGGCCAGGATGGTCAGGGCGCTGGGGAAGGAGAACTTCCGCGCGGGTGGCGGCTCCTGCGGCGGCTCCTGAACGGTCGGGATCCGGGGCGGGGCCGGAGGCGTCGTAGTCACTTCTCGCCTCCCGCGGACTCCGTGGCCCGCGCGGGCCGGGAGGAGTCCGCGCCGAAGTCCGCCGCGTACTCACGGACGAAGGCGGCCATCGCCACCACCGTGTTGCGCACCTCCGACAGCAGCACCCGCTCGTTCGGCGCGTGCAGATTGCACATGCTGTCCTGGGCGCCGAACAGCAGCACCTCCGCGCCCGGAGCCGCCCGCGCGAGGCCGTTCACCAGCGGGATGGAGCCGCCCGTGGCCACGTACGAGGCCTCGGTGCCCCAGGCCTCCTTCAGCGCGGTCAGCGCCGCCCGGTACGCCGGCCCGCCCGTGCGGGCCTCGAAGCCGGGGCCGGTGTCGCCGGGGGTGACCGTGAGCGGGATCCCGAAGGGGCGCTGCGCGCGCAGGTGTGCCACGAGCGCGGCCCGGGCCTGCTTCGGGTCCTGGAGCGGATGGAAGCGCAGGTTGAGCTTGGCCCGCGCGTACGGGACCACGGCCGAGGCGGCCCCCGCCACGTCCGGGGCGTCCAGCCCGATGACGGTGACGGCGGGCCCGCTCCACAGCCGCTCCCCGAGCGAGCCCGTGCCGATCAGCGGCAGCCCGTCCCGGACGGAGGCCAGCTCGCGGAACTCCTCCTCGGTGTAGGTGGTTCCCTCCCAGGGATCGCGGCGCAGCCCGGGCACCGCCACGTCCCCGTGCTCGTCGTGCAGGGTGGCCAGTGCCCGGAGCAGCACCAGCAGGGCGTCGGGGGCGGCTCCGCCGAACTCCCCGCTGTGCCGTGCCTCCGCGAGGGTGCGCACCTCCACCACGACCTCGCAGGCGCCGCGCAGACCGGTGGTCAGGGTCGGGGTGCCGGGGCGCAGGTTGCCGAGGTCGGCGATGACCATCGCGTCGCAGGCGAACCGGTCCGGATCGGTGGGCGGGTAGTCGTCGAAGGGGCTGCCGTACTCCTCCTGCCCCTCGATCACCAGCTTGATCCCGACGGGCGGCCGGCCGCCGTAGACCCGGAGCATGCCCAGGTGGGCGATCACGTTCGACTTGTCGTCGGCGATCCCGCGCGCCCGCAGGGCTCCGGGGACCCCGTCGACGGGCGTCGGTTCGAAGGGCGGGGAGAGCCAGAGGGACGCGGCGCCGGCGGGCTGCACGTCGTAGTGGCCGTAGAGCAGGACGGTCGGTGCGCCCGGGTGCGGGGGCGGGATCTCGCCATAGATCACCGGCGCGGTGTCGGGGAGGTCGATCCGCTCGACGGAGGGGACGCCCGCCTCGCGCAGCAGGGAGACGATCAGGTCGTGCGCCTCCAGGACCGGCTCCGGCGGGTATCCCGGGAAGGCGACCGAGGGGATCGACGCGAGCCGTTCCAGGTCGGCCCGGAGGCCGTCCATCAGGGCGTCGACCTGTGCTTCGAGGGTCTGCGAGCCGTCCGCGTCCACCTGCCACCGTCCCTGTGCTCCCCGGGGCGACCCCGCTGAGCTGCGGGATCGGGTTCTCCGATCATCGGCGGGCGGAGCGGGCCGCGCCGTGACGGAGTGGACCGGACGGGTGAACGGAGGCCGCGGGGGTCCGGGAGCCGGGGCGGGCCGGGGCCGGATCGGGACGGGTACTGGACGGCCCCGCGGTGGCCTGAAGTGGACACCCCCTAGGGCTGATCTTGACTGTCTGCCGCGTATCGAAGCACCGCCGTGATCGTTTCTTCAGGCGTAGTCCTCATCCCTGCTGCGGAATCGGGAGAACGCGCGGTGACCGCTTGGCAGTACTTCGCCGGGGCCGGCCTGGTGGCGGCGCTCTGCCCGCTGCACGGTCACGTGGCGGTCGCCGGAGACGGCCACGGGCGGGGCGCCCGGGTCGACCTGTGCGTTCCCGCCGGGTCGCAGCCGCGGCCGCGCGGGGGGCCCTCCGCGTCCGCTCCGGGTCCCGGTCCGGCTCCGGCCGTGCGGCCGTCCGCCCGGTCCACCCCGCGGGTGCTGCTGCCCGGCCCGGCCGCGCCGACGGTGCGTCACCCGGGGCTGGGGCCGCTCGCTCCCGCCCGGCCCGGCCCGGCGGCGGAGCCCGGCCCGGGGCCGACGGCGCAGGCAGGGCCTGCGGCGGCGCAGCCGCGGGCGGCCGCGGCGGGGCGGGCCGGGGTCGCGGAGGCCGCCCCGGGCGGAGCGGCGGCTCCGCAGCGGGCCGCAGCGGGGGCCGCGGGGGCGGGGCGCTTCCACGTGCGCCCGTACCACTCGGCGGCCCTGGCGCGGCGCGGCCCGGACGGTATGTCCACCCTCATGCTCATGGTCGTCGTCACGACCCCGGCGGTGCTCGCGGCCGTCGCACTGCGGCCCCGTTCCCGGAGCCGCGGCTAGCCGAACCGCCCGCTTCAGTCCGCCGAGTCCGCTCGGTCCGCCCAGTCCGCTCCTTTCGACCTATGGAGAACCCCCGTGTCCGAATGGCTGGTCCTGGCCATCGCCATGGCGCTCGTCTGCGCCCTCGTCCTCGCCTTCACCGCGATCCGGCACCGCCGGGTCGCCGCCGACGAGGACACCAGCGAAACCCCCGACGTCCTCGAATACATGGTGATGATGGTCGGCGTGGTCTACGCGATCGTCCTCGGCCTGGCCATCGCGGGCGTCTGGGAGGCGCGCGGCGCCGCCGAGGACAGCGTGCGCCGCGAGGCCCAGTCCCTGTACGAGGTCACCCAGCGGGCCGACGTCTACCCGGCCGCCGTGCGCGACCGGATCCGCGGCGAGGTCGACGCCTACGTGTCCCACACCGTCAGCGTGGACTGGCCGCGGCTGACCTCCGGGGCCCCGGTCTCCACGGAGGGCGGCGAACTGCTCGGCAAGCTGCGCACCGACGTCACCCACCAGAGCCCGGGCAACGAGCTCCAGGCCCAGGCCTACCAGCCGCTGCTGGACCACATCGCCGCCGCCGACGACGCCCGCCACGAGCGGACGCAGAGCGACGAGTCCACGCTGCCGGGGGTGGTCTGGCTGGGGCTGGTCGCGGGCGGGCTGGTCACCGTCGGGCTGATCTTCACCCTGCAGATCCGCCGGTCGGGGCGGGAGCTGCTGCTCGCGGGGCTGTTCAGCGCGCTGATCGTGTTCCTGCTGTTCATGGTGTGGAGCTTCGACGCGCCCTTCGGCCGGGACGGGATCGACTCGGCGGCGCCGTTCCAGGACCTGTTCCCGGCACTGGCCCTGGCCGCCGGGAGCTGATCACCGGGAGCTGATCCCCGCCAGCCGATCACCGCGCGCCGGCGGCGGCCCCGTGGCCGCGGGATCAGCTCCCCGACAGGGAGGACTGCCGCCGGCATTCGGCCACCACGCGGGAGTTGCGCAGCGCGTGCGAGATCCGGACCAGGTCGCGGGGCCCGTCGGCGGGCGGCGGAGCCCCCTCGTCGCTGGCCCCGATGACCCGCCCCTCGGGGTCGGCCGCCCGGGCGCGCACGGCGGCCGCGACCATGGCCGCGTCGGCGACGGCCCGCGCGGTCTCCTCGTCGGCGCCGGTCCCCAGCGCCCGCTCCAGGGCGTCGTCCCGGTGGCGCTGGTCGAAGTACGGGCCGAGGTGCAGGAAGCCGTCGTGGATGTCCGACTCGCGCTGGATCATCCGCAGCTCCGCGGCGGACCACCAGGACATCCGCACGCTGGGCACCGGCTGCGGACCGCAGCTGCGCACCTCGCGCCAGAGCGTGCCCAGGCGCCGGTACGTGGACCAGAACCGCCAGCTGTCGCTCAGCCGCTGGAACACCAGCGGGAGCACGAAGCCGATGGCGCTGACATTGGCTCCGATGGAGGCGACGGGCGGCGCCACCGAGGTGCTCAGCCAGTCCAGGTCGTGGCCGGTCCAGCGGGCGACGACGGCGGTCATCTTGGTGGCGTCGTAACAGAGGTTGAAGACGTAGCCGATGACGATGATCACGAGGCCGACCCGGAGCCAGCCGCGCACCTGGAGGGACCAGCGCCAGCACATCGCGACCATCACGATGGCCGCCACGTTGTGGGCCAGCAGGTAGAGGGCGATCAGCTCCCGGATGAAGGGGGTGTTGGCGTAGTACGTGTCGAAGTCCCGCAGCCGTTCGACCGGGGTGTCGCCGAGGGCGAACAGCACCATCAGCACCACGATCACGGCGGAGTAGCCGAGGATCCAGGCGCGCGCGATGCGCCGGGTCTCCTCCGGGGGACCGCCGCGCCAGTTGACGATCAGCACGAGGCAGGCCGCGCTGAAGGCGGTGATCAGGCAGTAGACGAACGGGGCGGAGAAGTTGGTTACGCCGGTCCAGCGGTTGACCGCCTCGATCGTGGGCGGGGCGGCGAAGGTGAAGACGGCGCCGGCCAGGGCGAGCAGGGAGCAGACCGACCGCAGGAGCGGATCGCGCCAGTTGTTCCGTAGCGTCGGCAGTTTGAAGGCGAGTGCGATCGCCATCGCGGCTGCCGGTGTGTAGTAGTCCTGGCCTTTCAACGGTCGTTCCTGTGCCCCCGGTATCCGAGCGCGGCCTCGATGCGGCCGGCCAACTGGTCCCGCTGTGCCGGTGCGCGGTGGCCGGCCGATCCGACCAGCCAGGGGCGGCACCGGCTGCCCAGCAGCAGACCGAAGGTCTCGGCCTCGGTCTCCTCCTGGACGTCGGCGCGCGTGCGTGCGGCGACCCGGCGCACGGTCTCGCCGATGTCGGCCTTGTCCGACAGCAGCCGGGCGGCGACGGCGGCGCCGTCGACGTGGTGGCTGCAGTGACCGGCCTTCATGTGCCACAGCTCGTGCCCGAGGATCACCAGTTGGTGGTCGGGTGCGGTGCGTTCCTCGATGACCACCAGATCGCGGTCCGCCATGTCGAGCCACAGGCCGCTGGCCGTTCCCGGCGGGAACGAGGCCATCCGGAACTCCACCGGGCGGCCGCGGTGCTTGCTCATGCCCTCGCAGAGGGCGGCGTAGAGGTCCACAGGTTCCACGGGGGCGGGCAGGCTGATGCCTGCCACCAATTCCCCGCACAACCGCCGCTGCTCTCTGCCTATGCTCACCGTTCTCCCCGTCGGCGCGGATCCGGATCAGGACTCAAGGATCAGACCCAGACTTTCGACTGGGTCAGGATTCGTTCGGTTTGACGCTTTCGAGAAGCATGTCCAGCCATTCGGTCACCTTGTCCCGGTGCTTGTCGCTGGGCAGTTGGGCGGCGCGCCAGGCGATGCCCCGTACGCCGTGGTTCTGGAGAAGTCTTGCCAGCGGATCGCCCGCCGAAGCGGCCGGAGCGGGTGCTGTTTCCCGCGCGCGGCCCGCGAAGTCCTGGAGCAGCTGTTGCTCGGTGCGCTGGAGGGCGTCCGTGAGCGCGTCCGCGTCATGGGCGGTGAGGAAACCGGCGTGCACCCCGAAGAACCGCTGGATCGCGTCACAGTGTTCCATGGTCGGCCGCCGGTCGCCGTTGATCAGGGCCCCGGCCTGCTGGCGCGACATGGCGGCGCCGTCGGCGATCTCCTGCTGCGTGTAGCGGCGGCCGTTGGGCTTCACGCGGGTGCGCCGCAGCAGGTCGAGGCGCTGGAGGAACCGGGTCTGGAGATCGGGCTCACCGGCGGGCCGGCCGTCCAGCAGGCTCCGCACCACGTCGGCGGGTACGCCCGAGGCCTCGGAGAGGCGGCGCAGGTCGAAGACCTGGTTCAGGTCGCGGCCCAGCTTGCCCGCGAGTTCTGCGACCCGCGTGACGGTGGCTGCCAGGAGCGTGTTGGCCACCGCGACGGGAGCCGGGAAGCCGTCTGTCACCAGTGGTTCTCCTAGATCGCGCGAGGTCGGGGTACGGGCACGTGGTCGGCCACTGGAATCTATCCGTTCTCCGTCCGTACGGCTAGAACGTGCCACATCTGTGGCGGGAACGAGCTGTCAAGAGGCTGGAATTGCCACAATAGTTGACACTCGAATGAAGTCGGTAGCAGGATCGCCACACGGAAATGAAGATCCAGACCGTAAGGAAGAGGGGGGAGCTCTCGGTGCCACATCTCGCAGCGGTGGGCCCGTCCGATGGCCTCGCCCACATCGGTGGGGAGCGCCTCGCGGGCGAGGAGTCCGCACGCGGCGCCGTGCGGTCGGAGCGACGCAAGGAGATTTTGCGCCAGCGCCGGGAGGAACTGGGGCTGAGCCAGGAAGACCTGGCGGCGCGGCTGCGCATCAGCGTGCGTGCGTACGGGAACTGGGAGCGCGGGCTCGTCAAGGAGTGGACGGACCGCAAGCTCCTCGCCCTGGCCGAGGCCCTGGAGATGAGCGAGCGGCAGTGCTTCTGGCTCTTCCGGATCATGGTCGACCGCGACCCGCCGCCCACCTGGCGCGCTTCGGAGGACAGCCGGCTGCCGGACGACCCGGCCCAGCGCGACTACCTGTGCGACTACGCGGCCCTCATGGAGGCCGTGCCCTACCCGAGTTTCCTCGTGGACCACCGCTGGGACGTGGCCCTGACCAACTCGGCGTTCGACCGGCTCTTCCAGTCGGTGCGCCCGCATCCGACCGCCCTGCCGGACGACAACTTCCTGCGCTTCGTGCTGTTCCACCCGGACGCCGCGGCCGTGCTGGAAGACCACGAACCGGCCTGGTGCGTACCGCTCCTGGCCCGCTTCGCCACCGCGCTGGCCGCCGACCCCGAGGACGAGGGACTGCGCAGCATCCGCCAGGAGGTGGCCCGTGACCCGTTCATGGAGGCCGCCTACCGGTACGGAGTGCCGCACTGGCTGACGACCCACGGGACCGAGGCCGCCGAACAGGACGGCGCCGTGCGCACCGTGCGCCACCCCGACCCGGGCTGGGGCCTGGTGCGCTGCCGGATGGTGGCGGAATCCGGCCCGATGCTCGACGGCATGGGGCTGACCCGGATGACGCTGGTCCTCTCCACGCCACAGGGCCTGGCGACGGGCCCGCTGCCGGGCGGTCCGGGCGCGCAGCAGCACCAGCCGCCGCGGCTGCGGGCCGTGCCGTCGCCGGTGGAGTGATCCGGCGGGGGAGACTGGTGCCACGGCATCCTGGCACCGGAGCACAGCGAAAGGCGGTAAGGGCGTGCGGCTGACGATCCTCGGCGGAGGCGGATTCCGGGTACCGCTCGTCTACGGAGCCCTGCTCGGCGATCACGCCGAGGGCAGGGTGTCGCACGTGACCCTGTACGACGAGGACTCCGGGCGGCTCCGTGCCATGGCCCGGGTGCTCGCGGACCAGGCCGCCGGGATCGCGGACGCCCCCGCGGTGACGGCCACCACGGATCTCGACGAGGCCCTGCTCGGCGCCGACTTCGTGTTTTCGGCCATTCGCGTCGGAGGGCTGGAGGGCCGGGCCGCCGACGAGCGGATCGCCCTGGCCGAGGGAGTGCTGGGCCAGGAGACGGTGGGCGCGGGCGGTATCGCCTACGGCCTGCGGACGGTGCCGGTGGCCCGCGAGATCGCGCGCAGGGTGGCCCGTACCGCCCCCGGGGCCTGGGTGATCAACTTCACCAACCCGGCCGGCGTGGTCACGGAGGCCATGGCCGACGAGCTCGGGGACCGGGTCATCGGCATCTGCGATTCGCCGGTCGGGCTCGGGCGGCGGATCGCCCGGCTGCTCGGCGCCCGGCCCGAGGAGGCCTGGATCGACTACGTCGGCCTCAACCACCTGGGCTGGGTGCGCGGGCTGCGGATCGGCGGCCGCGACGAACTGCCGCGGCTGCTGGCCGACGCGCAGGCGCTGGAGTCCTTCGAGGAGGGCCGGCTGTTCGGGGCCGAGTGGCTGCGCTCGCTCGGTGCGATTCCGAACGAGTACCTGCACTACTACTACTTCAACCGTGACACCGTACGGGCCTACCAGGAGGTCAAGCAGACGCGCGGGGCGTTCCTGCGCGACCAGCAGCGCGGGTTCTACGCCGAGGCCGGACGGCCGGATCAGGCACCCGGGGCGGCGCTGGCCGCCTGGGACCGGACCCGGGCCGAGCGCGAAGCCACGTACATGGCCGAGAACCGCGAGGTCGCGGGCGTCGGCGAGCGCGAGGAGAGCGACCTGGAGTCGGGCGGGTACGAGCAGGTGGCCCTCGCCCTGATGCGCGCCATCTCCCGCGACGAACGCGCCACCCTGATCCTCAACGTCCGCAACCGCGGCACCCTCTCGGTGCTCGACGCCGGGGCCGTCATCGAGGTGCCCTGCCTGGTCGACGCCAACGGGGCCCACCCGGTCGCCGTCGACCCGCTGCCGCTGCACGCGGTGGGCCTGGTGACCTCGGTCAAGGCCGCCGAGCGGGAGGTCCTCGCCGCGGCGGCGAGCGGATCGCGGGCGGACGCGGTCAAGGCCTTCGCCCTGCATCCGCTCGTGGACTCCGTCGCCGTGGCCCGGCGGCTCGTCGCCGGGTACACGGCGGAGCATCCGGGGCTGGACTACTTGCGCTGACGGCCGTCGCACCCACCCCACGGATGGGCTAACGCCGCATGCGGCCGGGCGGGCGCGCTGTGAGAGTGCGAGATGTGACCACAGCCGAAGGCACAGCCCCCGCTATACCCGCCGCAGCGCCACCCGTGCTCGACCGGCGCTCGCGCAACATCGTGTTCGGCACGATCATGCTCGGCGTGCTGCTGGCGGCACTGGACCAGACGATCGTGGGCACCGCCCTGCCCACGATCGTGGCGGACCTCGGCGGCGGGGACCACATGTCGTGGGTCGTCACCTCCTACCTGCTCACCGAGACGGTCGCGACCGTCCTCGTCGGCAAGTTCGGCGACCTCTTCGGCCGGAAACTGGTCTTCCAGGTCTCCGCCATCGTCTTCATCACCGGTTCGTTCCTGTGCGGCCTCGCGAGCAACATGACCCTGCTGATCGTGTGGCGCGGCATCCAGGGCATCGGCGCCGGCGGACTGATGGTCACCGCGATGGCACTCATCGCCGATGTGGTCCCCCTGCGCGAACGCGGAAAGTACCAGGGCGCGATCGGCGCCGTCTTCGGCGTCGCCACGGTGATCGGCCCGCTGCTCGGCGGACTCTTCACCGACCACCTGACCTGGCGCTGGGCGTTCTACGTCAACGTGCCGATCGCCATCCTCGTCGTGGTGGCGGCCGCGAAGACGATCCCCTCCGTACGCGCCTCCGGCAAGCCGGTCATCGACTACCTGGGCATCGCGATGGTCGCGATCGGCGCGAGCGCGCTGATCCTGGCCACGAGCCTCGGCGGGAACGAGTACGCCTGGAGCTCGCCGCTCATCGTCGGGCTCTTCGTGGGCGGAGTCGTGGCACTGGGGCTGTTCTGCCTGGTGGAGACGCGTGCGGCCCAGCCGATGCTGCCGATGCGGCTGTTCAGCAACCCCGTCTTCTCGGTCTGCTCCGTCCTCAGCTTCGTCGTCGGCTTCGCGATGCTCGGCGCGATGACCTTCCTGCCCACCTACCTCCAGTACGTGGACGGGGACTCGGCCACCGTCTCCGGCGTACGGACCCTGCCGCTGGTCATCGGCCTGCTGATCGCGTCGGTCTTCAGCGGCAACGTCACCAGCAAGACCGGCCACTACCGGATCTTCCCGATCGTCGGCTGCGCCGTGATGGGCCTCGGGCTCTACCTGCTGTCGCGGATGGGACCGCAGTCCGGCGCCTGGCTGGAATCCCTGTACATGTTCGTCCTCGGCACCGGCATCGGCCTGTGCATGCAGGTCCTGACCATCGCCGTGCAGAACACCGTCGACTACGCCGACCTCGGCACCGCGACCTCCGGCGTCACCTTCTTCCGTACGCTCGGCAGCGCCTTCGGCACCGCCGTCTTCGGCACGATCTACGCCAACACCCTCAAGCCCGCCCTGACGAAGGGGGTGGCGGAGGCCGCCCGTGCCACCGGCCAGGACCCGCGGCAACTGGGCGTCGCCGCGCAGAGCCCGCAGGGCGTGCACGGGCTGGACCCGGCGGCGGCCGGGCCGGTCATCAACGCCTATGCCGACACCCTGCACACGGTGTTCTTGTGGACCGTGCCGGTGGCGGTGGTCGGATTCGTCGTCGCGCTCTTCCTCAAGCAGGTCAAGCTGCGCGACAGCGCACGGGCAGGCTCCACGGACATGGGCGACGGCTTCGGCTCGCCCGCCACGGCCTCCGGGGACTCGGCGAAGCTGCTGGAGCTGGCGGTCGGCAAGCTGGTGCGGAGCATGGGGCCCGAGACGGCGCGCGGGATCGTGAACTCCTCCGACACCCGGCTGGACATGGCGGGCGCGTGGGCGGTGATGCAGGTGGACCTGATGACCCGCACCGTCGGCTACGCGAGCCTGGGACTCATCGCCTCGCGCCGGCACCTGCCCCCGGAGGTACTGCTGCCGGTCTTCGAACGGATGGTGGACGAGGGCTACATGACGCGGCAGAACGGCTTCTACACGCAGACCCCGGCGGGGGAGCGGGAAGCGGCCGTCATCTCGGACGCCTGGGCCACGTGGCTCGGCGACCAGCTGGAGAAGGATCGGGGCCGGCCGCGCAGCGCGGAGCTGCGGGCGGCGGCGGACGCGATCGCCAAGCGCCTGCTGGCGGAGGACCTCGGCGACGGGAACTTCGCCCCGCGCGCGATGGCGGGGCGGCCGTAGGGCGGACCGGACCGGGGAACTTCCTGGTGGGTTCGGGCGTCTGGTGGGGAAAGGTGGGGAAAGAGGTTCTAGAGTTTCTGCAGTTCTGCTTCTGCGGTTCTGCGGTTTTTGCGGGATGTACAGGTTCTACGGGTGCGGGGGTGCCGGATGCAGGTCACGCTGGCTGAAGAGATCATGCTGCTGTCGCTGGACGACGAGTCCGGGTCGGTCAAGCAGCGGGCGGTGGTGGGCTGGGCCGTGGCGGGCGCCCTCCTGCTCGAACTGGTCCTCGCCGAGCGGGTACGGGTCTCGGGCAAGTACCTCGAGCTGGCGGACGCCCCGCCCACGGGTGAGGAACTCCTGGACGGCCGGGTCGAGTTGCTCCGGGCCTGGGTGGGCGGCCGGGACAGGCGCCGGGTGACTGAATGGCTGACGAAGGACCAGGCCAAGGCCGTCGCCCCGGTCGTGGAGCGGCTCGTCGGGCGCGGGGTGGTCGTCGAGGAGCGGCGCAAGGCCCTCGGGGTGTTCCCGGTACGCCGCTATCCCGAGGCCGACGGGACGGCCGAGCGCGCACTGCGCGAGCGGCTCGCCGCCGCTGTCGTCGAGGGCGCGGAACCGGACGAGCGCACCGCGAGCCTCATCGCGGTGATCCACGCCGCCGGACTGCACGGGCTGGCCTTCCCGGGGAGCCCGCGCAAGGAGATCACCGCCCGTACGGAGGCGATCGCCGACGGGCAGTGGGCGGCCGGGAGCATCCGCACCGCCATCCGTGACATGCAGATGGCGATGGCCGCCGTCGCCGTGGCCACGACCACGGCGGCGGCGACCGCGGTCTGAGACCCTCCGCCGTGGTCGTGGGCCGTCAGCGAGGGCCCGGACCCGGAACGGGAGCGTCCGTCGGGTCCGGGGCGGCGGTGGTCGGATAGCCGTACGAGGCCACGTGCGGGAGGTGCGGCACCAGGTCGGGCCGCCACGCGCGCAGGGCCGCCGCGGACGGGGCGAAGAGGGCGGCCGGGATCTCGGCCGGGGCGAACCAGGACCAGCGGGCGATCTTGTGGGGCTCGGTGACCGTGGCGGTGCCCTCGGCCGCCGAGGTGACGGCGGCGGCCGTCAGCCGCGTCAGGCCGGACACGGAACCGGAGCCGGGGTCGGCCTCGGCGTTGAGCAGGACGGAGACGATCCGGATCGACTCGGGGGCGGCCCGCAGCGCGGTCTCCTCGGCCAGTTCGCGGGAGGCGGCCTGTTCGAAGCCCTCCCCGGGGTCGACCTTGCCGCCGGGCAGTTCCCAGCGGCCGTCGTGCGCCTGGCCGAGCAGGACCCGGCCGTGAGGGTCGATCACGACCACGCCGACTCCGACGATGGCGTGGGGGCGGGGGACGGCGCGTGCGCCGGGTTCGCCGGTGCCTGTGCCTGTGCCTGTGCTCATGGGCGTCCTTCGGTGGATCGGTGTGCGGGGCCGCGTGCGGAGCGGCCCGGCTGTGACCTTACGTCCCGGCCGGGCCTGCGGGGTTTCGGCCGGGCGCCCGGGTTTCGGCCGACCGCCGTCCGCGCAGGCTTCCCGCGGTCCGATCGTCGTACGGCGCATCGGCTCGTCGACTCACCGGTCGGCCGCTCCACCGGTCCGATCGGCTCAAGGGGGCTCTATGGCACACCTGCTGGTCGTCGGCGGAGGCATAGGAGGGCTGGCCACCGCACTGCTCGCGGCGCGCCACGGACACACGGCCGAGCTCTTCGAACGCGATGCGCGCGCCCCCGGCACCGCGCTCGACCGGGACTTCTTCGGCTGGCACCGGGCGTCGGTGCCCCAGGCGAACCAGCCGCACGTGCTGCTCGGGGCCGCACGCGGCGTGCTGCGCGAGGAACTGCCCGACGTCCACGCGGAGATGCTCCGGCTCGGCGCCCGGGAGCGGCACGAGCTGGACTGGTTCGACGTACGCCCGCCCGCGCGGCCCGGCGACGAGGACCTGGTGATGCTCCAGGCCCGGCGGATCGTGCTGGAGAGCGCGCTCGCCACGGCGGTACGGGCCGAGCCCGGGGTGGTCGCGCGGTACGGGGAGCCGGTGGGCGGTCTGATCGCGGCCGGGGACGGGGCCGCTGATGCCGGGATCCGCGTGACGGGGGTGACCACGGAGGCGGGGGCGTACGAGGGAGACCTCGTCGTGGACGCGGGCGGCCGGCGCGGCGGCTCCGAACGGTGGCTCGCGGCGATCGGCTGCCGGCCGGGCATCGTGGAGCGGCACCGCACGGGCCTCGCCTACTTCTGCCGCTGGTACCGGCTGCCCGGGGGCCGCGAGGAAGGTCCGCGGCGCCCCTGGGCGGTGACGGGCGGCAGCTTCGCCGGGTGCGCGGTCTTCCCGGCCGACAACCGGCTGTTCGCCGTGACGCTGTTCGTGCACACCGGGGACGCCACGCGTTCCGCGCTGCGCGATCCGGCCGTGTTCGAGGCCGCCGCGCGAACCTTCCCGCCCGGGGCGGCCTGGCTGGGACTGGGCGCCGAACCGCTGTCCGAGGTACTGGCCACGGCCGGCCTCGACAACCGCTGGAGCGCCCTCGCCGACGAGCGGGGGCCGGTGGTGAGCGGGCTCGTACCGGTCGGGGACGCCGTCACCCACACCAACCCGACCCTGGGCCAGGGGACTTCCCTCACCCTGTGGGCCGCCCGCAGGGTGGCCCGTACGGCCCACCGGGACCCGGGATCGGTGCGGTTCGCCGCCGAGTACCACGCGTGGGCGGTGCGCACCCTCAAGCCGTGGTTCGACTTCCAGGTGGTCGCGGACGGGGCCGTGGGGGAAAGGTTCGCGACCCGTGCCGCGCGCGCCGGGACGGCCCGCGAGGTGGCCGCGCTCTTCGACTGCGCGTTGGAGGACCCGGAGGTGATGCGGGCGCGCGCCAGGGTCCGGCACCTGGCCGATCCGCCGGAGCGGGCCTACGCCGACCCGGAGATCCGGGCACGGGTGGCGCGCTGGCTGGCGGCGCGGCCCGGCTACGCGCCCCACACCGCCGGCCCGAGCCGGGCGGAGTGGGAGGAACTGACGCGCCGCTGACGGCGGGACCCCCCGGCGGCCACGGTGCCGGAACCGGCCACGACACCGGGCCCGGCCTGAGACCGGTGCCGGATCCGGCACCGGCCCCGGCACCGTCACTGGCACCGGTCTCAGGCCGGGCCCGCGCCCAGCACCTCGGCGAGGTCGTAGCCGACGACCTCCTCCAGCTGGGCGTACGTGCAGCTGCGCGGCTCCCGGTCCGGCCGCATGCGGCGGAACTGCGCGGTGTGCCGGAACCGGTCGCCCTCCATGTGGTCGTAGGCCACCTCGCAGACCCACTCGGGGCGCAGCGGTACCCAGGACAGGTCCTTCTTTCCGGTCCAGCGGCTCTGCGCCCCGGGCAGCCGGGCGCTCTCGTGGGCGGACTCCTCGGCCCAGGCGGCCCACGGATGGCCGGCGGGGTCGGGCATCCGGAGCGGTTCGAGCTCGTCGATCAGCTCGGCGCGGCGCTTCATCGGGAAGGCGGCGCAGACGCCCACGTGCTGGAGGGTGCCGTGGGCGTCGTACAGCCCCAGGAGCAGCGATCCGACAATCGGACCGCTCTTGTGGAAACGGAAACCCGCGATGACGGCGTCGGCCGTACGCTCGTGCTTGATCTTGAACATGAGGCGGGCGTCGGGCCGGTAGGGGAGATCGAGGGGTTTGGCGACGACCCCGTCGAGTCCGGCGCCCTCGAACCGTTCGAACCACTCCCGTGCGAGCGCGGGATCGGTGGTCGCGGGCGCGAGGTGTACGGGGGGCCGGGCTGTGGAGAGCATGCGGGTCAGGGCGGTGCGGCGGTCGGCGAGCGGCGCGTCGAGGAGGGCCTCGTCGCCCAGGGCGAGCAGATCGAAGGCCACGAACGAGGCCGGGGTCGTCTCGGCGAGCAGTTTCACCCGGGAGGCCGCGGGATGGATCCGCTCACTGAGCCGGTCGAAATCCAGCCGCCCGCCCTGGATGACGACGATCTCCCCGTCGACGACGCAGCGGTCCGGCAGATTATCCTTCAGCGCCGTCACCAGCTCGGGAAAGTACCTGGTCAGGCTCTTGCCGGTGCGGCTGCCGAGCTCGATCTCCGCCCCGTCCCGGTGGACGATCGCACGGAAGCCGTCCCACTTGGCCTCGTACTGCATGCCCGGCGGGATCGCGGACACGGATTTGGCGAGCATCGGCTTCACGGGCGGCATGACCGGCAGATCCATGTCTCCGATTCTGGGGCGCCGCGCC
Source organism: Streptomyces sp. NPDC051563 (assembly GCF_044454225.1). Lineage (NCBI taxonomy): Bacteria > Bacillati > Actinomycetota > Actinomycetes > Kitasatosporales > Streptomycetaceae > Streptomyces > Streptomyces sp. NPDC051563. The sequence goes on along the minus strand of NZ_JBITDL010000033.1, from coordinate 11,112 downwards.
CGGGCCCGCTCGGTGTGCGGGTCCGGGCGGGTCCGCCTACCGTGGCGCACATGGGTGCAGCGGGCAAAGCGATCGAGCTGGAGGCGGGCGGCCGGACCGTCCGGCTGTCCAGCCCCGACAAGGTGTACTTCCCCGAGCGCGGCCTCACCAAGGGGGACGTGGCCGCCTACTACCTCGCGGTCGCGGACGGGATCACCCGCGCCCTGCGCAACCGCCCCACGACCCTGGAGCGGTTCCCCGACGGGGTGGAGGGGGAGTCCTTCTTCCAGAAGCGGGCCCCGAAGAACCTGCCCGACTGGATCCCGACCGCCCACATCGCCTTCCCGAGCGGACGCACCGCCGACGAGATCTGCCCGACCGAGCCGGCCGCCGTCCTGTGGGCCGCCAACCTGGGCTGCCTCACCTTCCACCCCTGGCCGGTCCGCCGGGAGGACACCGACCGTCCCGACGAGCTGCGCATCGACCTGGACCCGCAGCCGGGCACCGACTACCACCACGCGGTCGCCGTCGCCCACGAACTGCGCGTCCTGCTGGAGGAGCTGGGCCTGCGCGGCTGGCCCAAGACCTCGGGTGGCCGCGGCCTGCACGTGTTCGTGCCGATCGCGCCGCGCTGGACCTTCACGGAGGTCCGCCGTTGTGCCATCGCGATCGGCCGGGACCTGGAGCGCCGGATGCCGGGGAAGGTCACCACCGCCTGGTGGAAGGAGGAGCGCGGTGAGCGGATCTTCGTCGACTACAACCAGACGGCGCGCGACCGCACCATCGCCTCGGCGTACTCCATCCGCCCGCGCCCGCACGCCCCGGTCTCCGCGCCGCTGCGCTGGGAGGAGTTGGACGAGGCGGAGCCGCGCGATTTCGACATCGTGACGATGCCGGCCCGCTTCGCCGAACTGGGCGACCTGCACGCGGACATGGACGACCACGCCTTCACCCTGGACGCCGCCCTGGAACTGGCGGACCGTCACGAACGCGACCACGGCCTCGGCGACATGCCGTACCCCCCGGACTACCCGAAGATGCCCGGCGAGCCCAAGCGGGTCCAGCCGAGCCGCGCGAAGCACGAGGACTGACCGGCCGGGACGCCGGGCCTGTTGGCGTTGGGCATCAGGGCCGTGCACCCATGATGGTGAGTGCCTCGTCGCACAGGCCGGCGGGGTCGGCAGCTTCTCCTTCGAAGGCGCGTTTCCACAGGATGTAGGACAGGCCGCTTTCGGCCCGGCGGCGAGTGTGGGGTGCGGGTGCGGTCACGCGTTCCAGGCGGGCGGTCAGTGTGTCGATCATGGGGGTGAGTTTCGCCTGCCGTGTCACGCGTGCCAGTGCGGAGTCGGGCTCATTCACGCATGCGGCGATCAGTCTGCCGAGTCCTTGGGGCAGTGCGGTGATGATGCGTTCGACGGATGCGGTCAGGTCCGCCAGTGGGTCGGCGGTGTCGGGTGTGGCGTGCAGTGACCGGTCGGCTCGCAAGGCGTCCGCGACCATCTCCTCCTTGCCCGGCCAGCGGCGGTAGAGCGCGCCGAGGCCGACTCCGGCGGCCGCGGCGACGTCCTTCATCCGCAGGCCCTCGTAGCCATGGGCCTGGAGCAGGATCAGGGTCTGTTCCAGGGCCAGGGGGGCGATGTCGGGGTGGCGCCTGCGGCCGCGCTGTGCGTTCTCCATCCTCTTACGGTAACGTCGATTATCGGAAATGGTGATTATCGGAAAGGTGCTGTCATGATCCCCGCCCCCCCACTCGCGCACTCGTCCTCGGCGGCGGCGGCGTCACCGGCATGGGCTGGGAGATCGGCGTCCTGGCCGGGCTCCTCGACGAAGGCGTGGACCTGCGCGACGCGGACACCGTGATCGGCACCTCGGCCGGTTCCTTCATCGGCACCAACTACACCTCCGGCACCGACTGGGAGACTCTCTTCTCCGACCAGGACCATGCGGGCGAGAACGAACCCGTCATGCACACCGACCCGGCCGTCTACGAAGGCTGGACCCAGGCATTCATCACCGGCGCCGGGGACCCCGAAGCGGTGGGTGCCGGATTCGGCCGGGTCGCCCGCACCTTCGGCGCGGGCGTCGACACCGAGACCCGCCGCGCGGTCGTCCGCTCCCGCCTGCGCACCGCCCAGTGGCCCGCCGCCATGCGGGTCGCCGTCACCGACGCCGACACCGGCCGGCTGCGCCTGCTGGGCCCCGACGCGGGCATCGACATCGAGACCGCCACCGCCGCCAGCGGCGCCGTGCCCGGCATCTGGCCCAGCGTCCACTTCGACGGCCGCGAATGGATCGACGCCGGCATGGTCTCCGCCGCCAACGCCACCCTGGCCGCAGGACACGACCGCATCGTCGTCCTCGCCCCCATGCCCGAGGGCCACGCCGGTATCCCCAGCGCCGAGGACGACGTCGCCCGCCTCAACAGCGCCGGTGCCCACGCCTTCCTCGCCGCCCCCGACGCCGCCGCCCGCGACGCCATCGGCCCCAACCCCTACGACCCCACCCGCGCCCGCGCGGCGGCCGACGCAGGCCGCCGCCAAGGCCGCACCCTCGCCGCCGACATCAAGCGGATGTGGAGCTGAACCACGGCGCCGAACGCGAGGGTGCCGACACAGGTCACAAGCAGATCCGAGCCCGCATCGAGAACTGCATTGCCCGCATGAAGACGTACAAGATCCTCCGCGACTGCCGCCTACGAGGCGAGGGCGTTCGCTACGCCATGCTCGGCACAGCCCGCCTGCACAACCTCAACATCGCCGGACAGCACGCCCCGTAGCCGCCGACAAGGCCTACGCCACTTCCCAGAGATCATTTGCGGGACGGCCCTTGAGGCGTGTCCTTCGGATCACCTCGCCGACCGGATGAAGAGGGCGCAGAGGTGGCCCGCGAGGCCTGCCCGCCGGATCGCGTTGCGGCCATGGTTGTACGAGCCGCGATGCGCTCTCATGCCGTGGTTGTACCTCCGGCGGGACTGGGCCGAGGGGTTGAGGCGGGGGATCAACCCCTCGGCCGACGAGCGGGCACCGGCCACCCGCCTACCGTTCCTTCTGTCACACCCGGCACCGGCGAGGCACCAGACGCCCGGCGTCCGACGCCCGGGGCGGGCGACATCTCGACGCGAGGGGGACGCGTCCCGGCCCGCGCCCGCGAGGGGCGCGCTGGGGCCCGCCGGTCCCGGAGACCTGTCACATCACGAAAGGGAGAAACGTGATCACCACCAAGAAGTCCGCCGTTCTGCTGTCCGGCGGCGCCCTGGCCGCCGCCCTCCTGATGGGCACGGCGGGCATCGCCTCGGCCGCCCCGGCGGGAGCGGGGGCGGGGGCGGCTGTCACGGCGGTCTCGAAGCTGCCCTCCGGCTGGTACTGCGGCTACGAGTACGGCACCCCGTACACCGACCGGGGCGACTCCGGCAACAAGGTGCGCGAGGTGCAGTGCCTCCTGCGGGACGTCTGGGGCTTCAACATCGGCAAGACCGGCGTCGACGGCGACTTCGGCAAGGCCACGGAAGACGCGGTGAAGGCCTTCCAGCGCAGTCGGGGCCTGTCGTCCGACGGCAAGGTCGGCCCCAACACCTGGGCCAGGCTGCGGGGCTAGGCGTCTTCTTCGGATCATCTGATCGGTGGTTGATGTGCCGGCCCGCCATCGGCGGGTCGGCACATCAACCGGAACCGGAACGGCATGCGCGCAGTGAACGACCCCGCTCACGTCGCTACCCGGTCGAGGGCCGCGGCGCACCCGCCTGGCCCGGCGACAGCAGGCCGCTCTCGTAGGCCACCACTACGGCTTGTGCCCGGCTTTGCAGGCCGAGCTTGGACATGATGCGATTTACATGCGTCTTGACGGTGGCGATGCTCACCACCAGGCCCCGGGCGATCTGCTCGTTCGCGAGGCCCTGCCCGACCAGTCGCAGGACTTCCGTCTCGCGTTCCGTCAGCTCGGCGAGACGGGCGGGCCGCGCACCCCGCGCCTCCGGCTGGTGCGCGAAGGTCTCGACGAGCCTTCGGGTGACGGTGGGAGCGAACAGCATCTCGCCTTCGGCGATCAGCGCCACGGCCGCCAACAGCCGCTCCGGCGGTGTGTCCTTGAGCAGGAACCCGCTGGCCCCGGCCCGCAGGGCGGCGTACACGTACTCGTCCAGATCGAAGACCGTGAGCATGACGACCTTCGGCTTGGGCAGCGGCGCCCGGTCCAGGATGTGCTGGAGAGCGGTGATGCCGCTCATCCCGGGCAGGCGGATGTCCATCAGGACGACGTCCGGCAGGAGGGCCGCCGCGAGTTCGACCGCCTCCTCGCCCGTCGCCGCCTGCCCCACGACCTCCAGGCCGGGTGCCGCCGTGGCCAGCGCGGCCAGTCCGGCCCGTATCAGCACCTGGTCGTCCACGATCAGCAGCCGTGTCATCGCGGCCTTCTCCCCCCATGTGTGCGGGGGAGGTGTCACGCGCCCCCGGCTGCGTCGAGCGGGGCCAGTGGAATGGTGAAGGCGACCTCGAAACCCCCCTCGGCCGTCGGCCCGGCCCGCAGTGACCCGCCGTAGAGTCTCACCCGTTCCCGCATGCCGAGCAACCCGAGTCCGCTCGACGGCAGTTCGGCCACCGCCGCGCTACCGCCCCGGCTGATCACCTCACCGGTCAGCGCACCGGAGGTGAAGTCCAGGCCGACGCGGACCCGGGCGCCACGGCCGGCGTGCTTCACCGCATTGGTCAGCGCCTCCTGGACGATGCGGTACGCACACAGCTCCACCCCCGACGGCAGGGGCCGCCGGTGTCCTGAAACCGCCCACGCGACATCCAGCCCGGCCTCCCGGGTCCGCCGCACCAGGTCTTCCAGTGCCGCCAGTCTGGGCGCGGACCGGTACAGGCCCTCCTCGTCGGGGTCCTCCGTACCGGTGCGCAGGACCCCGAGCAGCCCGCGCATCTCCTCCAGCGCCTGCCGGCTGCTCGAACCCACGGACACCACCGCCCGCCGGGCCGCCGCCGGATCGGAGGCGAAGACGTACTCGGCCAGCCCCGCCTGCATCGCGAGCGCCGAGAGGTGGTGCGCGACGGCGTCGTGGAGCTCGCGGGCGATGCGCAGCCTCTCCCGAGCGATCGCGTGCTGCGCCCGCAGCTCCTGCTCCCGCCGCAACTGGACGGTCAGTTCGGCGAGTCGCACATTGCTCTCCACCAGGCGGCGGCGGCCGGCGGCCCACCCCCAGACGACCCCGACCGCGATCGCGGTCTGGGCCACGGACAGTTCCACCGACAGGCCGGCCCGCAGAGCGGCCGCCACCCACGTCACCGCGAGCGCGGCCGCCGCCCACACCGCGCGTCGCGCGGGGTGGCGCACGATCACCGTGTAGCAGGCCAGCAGCGGCGCCCACAGGTTCGCCGACGGCTGGTAGCCGGCCACTGTGTAGAGGGCCAGGGCGCCGCACGAGAGGGCGAACGCCGTCCAGGGGGCCCGCCCCCGAAGGGCCAGGGGAAGGTTGACCGCCAGGGTGAGGGCGACGGCCGACAGGCCGAAGGAGGGCCAACCCTGGGCCCGGTACAGCGCGGTGTACGCCTGCCACCCGTACACGACGGTCCCGACCGCCATGGCACACCCGAGCAAGCCGTCGATCACCAGCGGGTCGACGCGTATCCGCCGTCTGCCTACCTGCATCCCCGAAGGGTAGGGCCCGCCGCCCGAGGCGTCGTCCAACCGAGGGTTGACCCCACGGGCGCCACCGACCACCCCCGACGCGGACCCCGCAGGATCCGGAAGACAGGCCCTACGCCCGGGGGAGGCGGCGCAGGGCGGCGGTGAAGGCGGCGTCGTGGTGGGTGGCGAACTCCTCCTCGGTGAAGACCGGGGTGGTGACGTCGACGGGGATGCCCGGGCCGTCGAAGGTCTTCCCGGTGCGGGTCAGGAACTGTTCGTTGGGCAGGCCGAGTTCCCAGCCGTTGGGGAGGGTGCGGCCGAGGACGTCGGAGAAGACCCCCTGGGTCGGCTCGCCGATGCGCACCGTCCGGCCGGGGCGCTCCAGGAGGGCCTGGGTGAAGGTCTCGCCCGCGCTCACGGTGGAACCACCGGTGAGCACGGCAATCGGTCCGGTGTAGCGGGGGCCCCGCGCGGGCTGGACGTACAGGGGTTGCGGACGGGTGAACCGGCGCGCATCGTCAGGGTCGTTGCGCACGCGCTTGGCGTAGGCGAAGTACGGGCGGTCCGTGAGCCGGGCCGCCAGGCGCAGGCCGAGCTCGTCGGAGCCGCCGCCGTTGATGCGCAGGTCGATGACCAGTCCGCGCAGGCGGGCGGTGCGCTCGGCGGTGAAGACGCTCTCCAGGACCCGGTCGAGCTCGGCGCTCTCGGAGGCGAAGTCACCGCTCCTGGTGTAGCCGCCGAAGCCGGAGAGGCGCAGGTAGCCGCGGCCGTCGGGCAGGTCGGCGTAGGAGATGCGCCCCTGGGCGAACTCCTGCGGGGCCCGGCCGCCGAGGGCCACCTCCTGGATGTACGCCTTGACGCGGGTTTCGAGTTCGAGGGTCGGCATCACGGTGCCCGGGCGTACTTCGCCGAAGAACCGGTCGCCGCCGTCGGAGAGGTGGACGTGTGCGTCGTGCAGCGGGGCGAGCATCTCATTGAAGACTGCGAAGAGTTCGTCCTCGGTGGTGTCGGCGTGCACGCGGGGGCGGTGGCTCGCGCGTACCGCGTTCCAGTCGACGCCCTTGACGGCGAAGAAGGGGTAGTTCTCCGCGAAGGTCTGCCAGAACACGTCGAAGGTGGCGACCGGGTCGGCGGCGGGGCCGGGCTCCGGGGCCTCGCGGCAGCGTTCGGGCAGGGAGGTGAGGCGCCGGGTCGCGCGGTCGCCGACCGAGCCCTCGACGTGCACCGATCCGGGGCGCACGGTGAGCACCTCGCCGTCCTCGGTGGCGTAGCGGAAGGCTGCCGAGCTCCCGCTGCCCGGTACCCGCCGCGCGCTGGCGCCGGGCAGGCAGCTGATCCCGGTGACCTGGTACTCCTGGAGCCGTCCGGACTCCACGCGGAGCACGGTGCCGTAGCCGTCGAGCCGCCAGATCCCGACCGGTCCGGCCGGCGAGGCCGGTCCGGTGGACGGGCGGCCCGCGCCGGCGGTGGCGGCCGCGGCGGGGCCTGCGGTGGCGACCGCGAGGGCGAGGAGCACCGCCGCCGCGGCCGCGCGCCGTAGCCGAGGGCCGCTCCGTGAGGGGGTACGTGAGCGGGTGCCTGTGTCCGTGCCTGTGGCCGTGTCCGTATCGGTCATGGTGCTGTCCCCGTTCGCCTGAGTCTTCCTTGACTCAGGCCAGGATCCGGTGCGGCCGTGGGCCGGGGACATCCGGCGGCCCACCCGTCTCGAGGGGGGCTACCCCCCGCTGCTGCGGCCGGGCCGTCCGGTGAGGGGGTCATCAAATTCCATGATGCGGCGGGTAGTTCGTCCCGGTTCGCGCATCGGCGTCGTCTGCCTTCGTGGGCGGGGACAGCCCTGGCCGGAAGCTTGCCCGCGTGATCCATCCATAACAACACGAACGGTCGTGCTAATATTTGGCCATCATCCTGGCCAGCCGGCACCGTCTGGCCACTCTGAGGAGATCCGGAGAACCGGGCATGCACCCCATGGCTTCACTCCTGCGCACCACCCTCAACATCACCGCCCGGGTCGCCCCGGGCCCGGTCGGGCGGGTGGCGTTCGCGCTGTTCGTGCGGCCGCTCGGCCGGCCGACGGTGAAGCCGGGCGAGGCCGGGGTCATGGCCCGGGCCGTGACCGGGCGGCTCGTCGTGGACGGGATACCCGTGACCACGTACCGCTGGGGCGACGGCGGCCGGCCGGTCCTCATCGTGCACGGCTGGACCTCGCGTGCCTCGCGCTTCGCCGGGTTCATCGAGGCGCTGCTGGCCGAGGGCCTGACCGTGGTCTCCTTCGACGCCCCCGGCCACGGCGCGTCCGGCGGCCGGGCCACCACCATCCGCCGGCAGCGCGAGATCATCCGCCGACTGCGGTCGCAGTACGGGGAGTTCTCGGCCGTCCTGGCCCACTCCTTCGGGGTGGTGTCCACCTTCTTCGCACTGCGGGACGGGATCCGGGCCGACCGGATCGTCGGGATCGGCGCCATCGCCGACTTCGACTTCCTCGCCGCGCGGTTCCGCACGATGCTCGGCCTGAACCAGGCCGTCGAGGACGCCCTGCGGCGCCACGTCCAGCGCCGGCTCTTCCCCGGCGAACCCGATGTCTGGCCCCGCTTCGACGCGTGCAGCCGTCCCGAGGAGGTCCCCTCGGAGATCCTGCTCGTGCACGACGCGGACGACGACACCGCGGCCCCCGCCCAGTCCCGCGCCATCGCCGCGGCCTACGGGGAGCGGGCCCGCCTGGTCGAGACGACCGGCCTCGGCCACCGCCGCATCCTCCTCGACCCGGAAGTCATCGCCACCGCCGTCGAGTTCCTCAGCGCCACCCCGTCACAGACCCGTTCGGCCGGCCCGGCCGAGACCGCAGGAGCCGGCCGATGACCTCCACCCGACCCGAACCCGGCGCACCCGCGCCCCTCGCCACCTCCGGCTCCGGCTCCGAGCCAGGGCCCGGCTCCGTGCCCGCGCCCGGCTACGCGCCCGGGACCCTCCCCGGGTCCGGGCCGGGGGCCGGGGAGGGTCCCGGCGCCGGGCGGGTGCTCTGGCTGGCCGGCGCCGTCACCTTCCTCGCCTTCCTCGACGCCACCGTCGTCAACGTCGCCTTCCCCGACCTGCGCCGCGCCTTCCCCGAGGTGTCGCTGGCCCGCCTGACCTGGGTCGTCAGCGCCTACGCCGTGCTGTTCGCCGCCCTGCTCGCCGCGGCCGGCCGGCTCGCGGACACCCTGGGCCGCCGGACCCTCTTCCTCGGCTCGACCCTGGCCTTCACCCTGACCTCGCTCGCCGCCAGCGCGGCCCCCAGCGCCGAGCTGCTCATCGTGGCCCGCGCCCTCCAGGGAGCGGCGGCCGCCGGGATGATCCCGGCCGCGCTGGGCCTCGTACTCGCCCACACCCCGCCCGCCCGCCGGGCCGCCGCCCTCGGCGCCTGGTCGGCGGCCGGCGCACTGGCCGCCGCCGTCGGCCCGAGCATCGGCGGACTGCTCGTCGACTGGTGGGACTGGCGGGCGATCTTCCTGATCAACGTCCCGCTCGGACTGGCCGTGGCCTGGGCCTGCGCCCGCGTCATGCCCAAGGAGCCGCGCACCGTACGCCGCCTCCCCGACCCCGTCGGCACGACGGCCCTCGCCCTCGGCATCGGGGGAGTGGTGGCCGGGCTCTCCCAGGGCACGGAGTGGGGCTGGACCGACCCGAAGGTGCCCGTCCTGGTCATCGGCGGGGCCCTGGCGGGCACCCTCGCGCTGCGCCGCTCGCGCAGTCATCCCGCCCCGGCCGTCGACCGCGACCTGTGGCGCGACCCGCTGTTCGCCCGCGCCAACATCGGGGCCCTGCTCTTCGGCGTCGCCATGTACGCGTGGCTGCTGATGGGCCCGTCCTACCTGGTCGAGCGCTGGGGCTATTCGGTCCTGCAGGCCGGCTTCGGCGTCACCCCGGGCGCGGTCCTCGCCATGGCCGGTGCCCTCGTCGTCGGCCGCCGGGTCCCCGCCCGCCTCCAATGGGCCGCAGTCACCGTCGGATCGCTGCTCTTCGCCGCCAACGGGCTGCTGATGTGGGGCTGGGTCGCGGAGTCCACCTCGTACGCCCAGATCTTCCTGCCCTCCGCGCTGCTCGGCGGTCTCGGCATCGGAGTCGTGCTGACCGCCCTGTCGACGACGGCCTCGGCCGGACTGCCGCCGCAGCGCTTCGCGGCCGGTACCGGCCTGCTGATGACGGCCCGCCAGCTCGGCGGGGCGCTCGGCGTCGCCGGTACGGCGGCCCTGCTCACGCGGGGCGGCCCCGGCGAGCACTGGAGCGGGATCTTCCTGCTGATCGGGCTCTCCTCGCTCGCCGCGGCGGTCGTGGGCGCCGCGATGCGGCTCAGCGGCCGGTCGGGGCCGGAGCGGTCGCGCTCGGCAGGCTGACGGCCGGGGCGTCGCCGGCGGAGAAGCCGGCGGCCGGGAAGGCGAGTACGGGCGGCCGCTCCGGGAGTTCCTCCGGGGCGGCCGTCGCCGCGCGCAGCCGGGCGAGGATGCCGCGGGCGGCCCGGTCGTAGGAGGTGGTCTCCTCGTGCAGCACGGAGTGCGCGTTGGCCAGCTCCATCATCGCCATGATCTCGAAGGCCAGCTGCTCGACGGCCTCGCCGTCGACCCCGGCCGGCTCGCGGAACCCGCCCGCCAGCCGGGCCTCGTCGAGCAGCCGCACGAGGTACCGGGTCCAGTCGCCGCGGATCCTGGCGATCTCGTCGCGGACGGGCCCGGGACGCGAATCGAACTCGGCGGAGGCGGAGTAGAAGAAGCAGCCGCCGGGGAAGACCCGCCGGCCGGAGTAGGAGAGCCAGCTCTCGCACAGCCGCCACACCTTGGCGAGTCCGGCGGGCTCGTCCCGCACGGGCCGTACGACCCGGTCGACGAAGACGGCCCGCGCGGCCTGCACGGTGGCGAGCTGCAGCTCCTCCTTGGAGCCGAAGAGGGCGAACACGCCGCTCTTGCTCAGTCCCAGATCCGTGGCGATCTTCCCCAGGGACAGCCCTTCCAGGCCGTCCACCGAGGCGATGCTCATCGTCCGTTCCAGGACGGTCCGCCGCGTCTGGTTCCCGCGCTCCACGCGTCCGTCTGCCATACCGCCATGGTACCCAAGTCATCGCACGCACGGTCGTTCACTCTGTGCTGTTGATCAGGCGTTGATCGGACGTCCATCACCGGCGGACAGGCTCTGCGGCATGTCGATGAACACCACCGCTACCGATACCGCCGCCCCGGCCTGGTACGAGCTCGCCCTCTGCGCCCAGACGGGTCCGGGCTTCTTCTTCCCGGAGCCCGGCTCCTCGCTGCGCGACGCGAAGCGGCTGTGCGGGGCCTGCGAGGGCCGCAAGGCCTGCCTGGACTACGCCCTGACCAACGACGAACGCTTCGGCGTCTGGGGCGGCCTGTCCGAGTCCGAGCGCCAGGCCCTGCGCCGCCGGCCCTGACCCCTAGGCCGTCTCTTTCGGATCTTGCCGGGCCCGCGACGCCCGGCACCGCACCCGGCCGCACTGCCGGGGCGACCACGTACGCCCAGTACGCGAAC
>NZ_JBITDL010000032.1:0-104808 GCF_044454225.1 Streptomyces sp. NPDC051563 | reverse complement strand
CCCCGTGGGCCCAACCCGCTTTTTCTGCTCCCTGGTGAACAGTTGTTTAATTGGGGGGGGGGGGGGGGCCGCCCCCCCCCCCCCGGGCGCCCCCCCCCCCCCACGGAGCTAGACGACGGGTGCGGCGCCCGCTCCGGCCGGCGCGACGAGGTCGGTGGGCCGCGGCCGGGTCGCCGCGCTCCCGCCCTCCAGGAGCACCTGCGCGATGCGCTCGCTCGCGCGGCCGTCCCACAGCTCGGGGCAGCGGGGCGCGGGCGGATCGTCGAGCACCCGGTGCACCGTGGCCGTGATGCGGTCCGGGTCGGTGCCCGCCAGGACGTTGGTGCCCTGCTCGACGGTGATCGGGCGCTCGGTGTTCTCCCGGAGGGTCACACAGGGCACGCCGAGCGCGGTGGTCTCCTCCTGGATGCCGCCGGAGTCGGTGAGCACCACGCGGGCGGAGTCCTGCAGGGCGATGAAATCGAGGTATCCGGCGGCCGGCACCAGCCGGATGCCGCCGGGGACGCCGATCTCCGCCAGCCGCTCGGCGGCCCGCGGATGCACGGGCAGCACCAGCGGGATGCGGCCGGCGATCTCGCCCAGTGCCTTCAGCAGGCCGCGCAGGGCGTCCGGATCGTCCACGTTGGCCGGCCGGTGCAGGGTGACCAGGCCGTACCCGCCGCGGGCGAGCCCGTAGCGGGTAAGGACGTCGGACTCCCGGGCCCGGTCCAGATTGGCGAACAGCGTGTCGATCATGACGTTGCCGACGACGTGGATCTGGTCCTCCCGGTACCCCTCCGCCCGCAGGTTCGCGGCGGCGTCGGGGGAGGGCGCCAGCAGGTAGTCGCTGAGCCGGTCGGTGGCGACCCTGTTGACCTCCTCGGGCATGCTCCAGTCCCGGCTGCGCAGACCCGCCTCCACATGGGCCAGCAGCGGCCCGGCCTTGGCGGTGACCAGGGCGCAGGCCAGGGTGGAGTTGATGTCCCCGACCACCACGACCGCGTCCGGCGCCAGCTCGTCGAGCAGCGGCTCGAAGGCCTCCATCACCCGGCCGGTCTGCAGCGCGTGGCTGCCGGATCCGGCTCCGAGATAGCGGTCGGGGGAGCGGATGCCGAGGTCGCGGAAGAAGACGTCGTTCATGGACTCGTCGTAGTGCTGGCCGGTGTGGACGAGGACGACCTCCGCGCCGCGGCGCTCCAGGGCGTCCATCACCGGCTTGATCTTCATGTAGTTGGGCCGGGCTCCGGCCACGCAGATGATTCTGGTCATGCCGTCACAGCACCTCCACCTTCGGTCCCGACAGCCGGTTGCGGCAGTCGAGGATCAGCGAGGCGTGCTCGGTGATCATCGGGTAGTCGAAGGAGTCGTGGTCCGTGAGGAGGACGACCACGTCGGCGGCGGCCAGCTCCTTGCGGGTCGGCTCCACCCGCGAGAGGCGGGCGTCGACCTTGATGCTCTCGACCACGTGCGGGTCGGCGGCACGCACCTTCGCGCCCATGTCCAGGAGCAGCTGGGAGACGCGTACCGCCGGCGACTCCCGGGCGTCGCCGGTGTTCTTCTTGTACGCCAGCCCCAGGAGCAGGATCCGGGAGCCGTTGACCGAGCGGCGTTTGGCGTTGAGCGCGTCCATGACGCGGCGCGTCACATACTCGGGCATGTGGCTGTTGATGTCGTTGGCCAGCTCCACGAACCGGAAGTTCTGGCCCAGCTCGCGCTGGACCCGCCACGACAGGTACGAGGGGTCGATCGGCAGGCAGTGACCGCCCACGCCGGGGCCCGGCGTGAACTTCATGAAGCCGAACGGCTTGCTGGAGGCGGCCTCGATGGTCTGCCACACGTCGATGTCGAGGTGGCGGGCGAACATGGCTATCTCGTTGACGAGCGCGATGTTCACGTGCCGGAAGGTGTTCTCCAGCAGCTTCGCCAGCTCGGCCTCCTTGGGGGAGCGCACCGGTACCGTGGTGTCGACGAGGCCCGCGTAGAAGGTGTCCACGGCCTTGAGCGAGAGGGCGTTGACGCCGGAGACCACCTTCGGCGTCTGCTGGAAGCCCCACACCTTGTTGCCGGGGTCGATGCGCTCGGGGCTGTAGCCGAGGTGGAAGTCCACGCCGGCCGTGAGGCCCGAACCGTCCTCCAGGATCGGCCCGAACAGCTCCTCGGTGGTGCCCGGATAGGTGGTCGACTCCAGCACCACGGTGGCGCCCGGCCGCAGGAAGCGCGCCAGGGTGTGTGCGGACTCCTCGATGTAGCGCAGGTCGGGGGCACCGTCCTGCAGGGGGGTCGGGACGGTGACGACCGCGACGTCGAAGCCGCCGCAGTCCCGGGCCTGGTCACTGGCCTGGTACGTGCCCAGTTCCAGCGCCTTGGCCAGTCGCGCGGAGGAGACGTCCTCCACGTACGACTCGCCGGCGGCGAGGCTCTTGACCCGCCGCGCGTCCACGTCGTAGCCGACCACCTGGTGTCCGACCTCGGCGGCCCTGATGGCCAGTGGAAGGCCGACGTATCCCTGTCCCACGACGACGACGCGCATCAGTGACTCCTGTTCGCGGAACCGGAAGACGGTGTGGAAGGCAGTGCGGACGGTGTGCGGCGGATGAGTTCGCGGACCGTCATGAGGAGGAAGGCGGCATTGGTGGTGAGGTAGCGCTTGGCCAGGCGGCGCGGTTCCTGGAGGGTCCGGTAGAACCATTCGAGCCCCATCCGCTGCCAGATCAGGGGGGCGCGCTTGGTGATGCCGGCCAGGATGTCGAAGGAGCCGCCCACGCCGTGCACCACGTGGGCGCCGGTGCGCTTGCCGTAGCCGGCGGTGAAGATCTCCTTCTTGGGCGAGGTCATGCCGAGGAACAGCATGCGGGCCCCGCTGGCGCCCACCGCGTCCGCGATCCCGCCCTGTTCGGAGTCCTCGAAGTAGCCGTTGCGGCTGCCCGCCACGCGCAGGGCGGGGAACCGCTCGGCGATCCGCCCCAGCATGAGGTCCAGTACGTCCTGCCGTGCGCCGAGCAGGTAGACGGGGACCTCGGCGGTCTCCGCCGCGGCCAGCAGCCGCATGAACAGGTCGATTCCCGCGACCCGTTCGGGCAGCCGGACCCCGAGGACGCGACCGGCCCAGACCACGGCCTGGCCGTCGGCCAGGACGAGGTCGCAGCCGGCGACCGCCGCCGCGAGGCGGGGGTCGCGGCGCATGTTGACCAGCTTGGCCGCGTTGACCATGCCGATCTCGATCTGCTCACCGCGCTGCACGGCATCGAGGCAGCGCCGGACGGTCTCGTCCATGGTCAGGGGGTCGAGCGCCACCCCGAAGAGGGACTGTCTGTGCTTCATCTCCCGAGCCCCCCGAGCCAGGCGTGGAGCAGCCAGCCGAACTCGTAGGGCCTGCACTCGCGGTCCACCGCCAGGGGGCGGAAGATCCGGTCGAGCGGGGCCAGCCGGGCCCCCGGGGCGACCCGGGTGGTGAGTCCGCGGGCGGCGCGCACGGCCTTGGCGGGATCGCCGCGGTAGACCTTGCGCCAGGTGACCCCGAACTCCTCGCGGATCATGGGTTCGCGCGGAGTGCCGTCGGGCCCGCTGATCTCGGGAACCGCCGTCATCCAGCGCAGGCCCCGGCGGATCTCCGCGCCGAAGTCGGTGCCGCCGGCCTCGGCCAGGTCGAAGAGGGCCGTCGGTGCCATGGCGTGCTGGTGCACGCTGTAGACCGGGTAGCCCTCCACCACGCCGCCCGTGCGGGCGTCGTAGTGCCACCACCACTGTCCGCCGTCCCCCTGGAGGGCGCAGATCCGGGCGGCGCAGGCGTCGGCGGCCGCCAGGGCCCGCGGGTCCGGGGCACTGGCGTGCAGCCGGGCCAGCGCCTGGAGCGGATAGGTCTGGTCGGCGAAGCAGGCCACGTGCGAGCGGTATCCGGGGACCAGCCCGGGTCCGGTGGCGTGCGGGAACAGCGGGCCGTCCCCGACCCGGGCCGCCAGCAGGCGGTCGCGGGCGGCCGCCAGCCGGTACTCGACGTCCACCGCGGTACGGGCCGCGGTGAGCGCGGACAGCACCCAGGCGGCTTCCACCGTGTACTGCGGACGTCCCGGGACGTCGAGTTCGGCCACCCTGGCCACGGCGTCCGCGAGCTTGGGGTGTCCGGTCTCGGCGGCGGCCCAGGCGATGAGCGCGGCGTCGCCGAGGTTCGTCACCGCGGGCAGCCGTTCCACCAGGACGGCCGTGAACTCGGCCGCGCTGCGGCCGTCGAAGAGGGCGCGCTGGCGCTCCTCGGGGAGGAACCGTGCCCCCAGTGCGGTGATGGCCGCGTACCGGGTGCTGGTACCGCGCCGCTCCATGCGCCTCGCGCCGTCGGGGGAGACGGTCCCCACCCGCGTGAAGACGAAGGTCTCCGCGCCCGGCAGGTACATCTCGGGCAGCCCCGCCTCGGCCAGTGCGAGCAGCCGCTCGGCGAGGGCGTGCAACGACGGGTCCTCATGGGCCAGTGCTTCTAATCGTCTGGCGGTCACCGGGTCCCCACCTCGGTCTCCCGCGTGCCCTGCTCGCCCTGTATGTCCGAGCTGTAGCCGTACTGCTCCAACACACCTACCCCCTCTGAAAAATCGTTCCTAGGACAGACCCGGCGGTCGTCGTCCGGTGAGGGGAGCGCATGACGCTGCGCGTGCCCACGGTGTGATCCCCCCGTCGGCACGAGCATTCCGGTTCCGCTGGATCCCCCTCCAGCGAAGCCCCGGATCGGGGCGCGCGCGGACGGCGGCGGCGGACGGGCGCATGGTCCTGCGCCGGCCGTCACCTCGTCTGCGATTGCCCTCGTCGTGTACAACCCCCCACGGAACACGGCCCGTTGCCTGCTCAGATCCCGTGTACAGGGACAAGGTATGCCCAAGGATGTTCATTGATTGTGGTTTTGGGGAAATGCCATTGACCCAAAATGCCGACGTTGCGTCAGGTGCGCTCGGCCAGCGTTCCGTCGGTCTCGTCGTGCAGGGCGCCGGTGCGCGGGCACTCCCATACGCCCGGCTCGCCCTCGCGTTCCAGTAGCCGCACTCCGGCCCGGCCCACCCAGCCGATGCGCCGGGCCGGCACCCCGGCCACGAGCGCGTAGTCCGCCACGTCGCGGGACACCACCGCGCCGGCCGCGACCAGCGCCCACCGGCCGATCCGGACGCCCGCGACGCACACCGACCGGGCCCCCAGGGAGGCTCCCTCGGCCACGACGACCCCGGCCGCCTCCCAGTCGCCGCCGCGCTTCTGGCGGCCGTCGGGATCGACGGCCCGCGGGTAGAAGTCGTTGGTGAGCACCGCGGCCGGGCCGATGAACACCCCGTCGCCGAGTTCGGCGGGCTCGTACACCAGTGCGTAGTTCTGCAGCTTGACGTTGTCCCCGATCCGGACGCCGGGGCCGACGTACGCCCCGCGGCCCACGATGCAGTCGCGGCCGAGCCTGGCGTCCTCCCGCACCTGCGCCAGATCCCAGATCGTGGTCCCCTCCCCGAGCTCGGCCGTCTCGTCGACCTGGGAGGAGGGTTGAATTCGGACACTCACGGGGCGGTCCCCTTACGGCTCGCGAGGCGTTCGGACGTACGTCGTATGGATGTACGTCGCATTGAGGTACGGAGGGAGCATATGCGGCATCGGCCGTGCGTGCCCCGAAGATCAACCGACTGTTCACGGAGTGGACTTGACGGCGCCTCGGACGCCGCCCCGGCGGGGGCCGCGTCCGCCGCCTTAAGGTCGCCCCATCGCTTCCTTAAGTGGAACCTAAGGTTCGCCATCGCCGCCCCGAATCGATCAATTGTCCGTTTCGGGGCGGCTAGCGTGCTGCCGCACCCCGATCTTCACGGCAATCGGCAATCGGCAATCGGCGATCGGTAACCCGGACCACCGGGACTACCGGGACCACCGGCACCACCGGCAACTCAGAGGCAGGCACGCGATGGGCAGCAACACCGGACACCGGCGCAAGGCGAGCAAGAAGGCGAAGGCCGCGGGCGGGACGGCGGTGGCGGTACTGATCGCGGCCGCCGCCTTCGCCTTCACGGGTACCGCCCAGGCCGCCTCGGTCGGCGCGGTGTACACGAAGTCGAGCTCCTGGAGCGGCGGTTACACCGGCACGTACGTGATCACCAACAACACGGGCCGCACGCAGACGGGTTGGACCCTCGAGTTCGACCTGCCCGCGGGCACGGCCCTCGCCTCCCTGTGGAACGGCTCGCACACGGTCAGCGGCCGTCGCGTCACCGTGAAGCCGGCGGCGTGGAACAAGGAGCTGGCAGCGGGAGCCTCCGCCACGATCGGCTTCGTCACGAGTGCGAGTGCGAGTGCGAACGCGGGCAACCCGACGGCCTGCCGGATCAACGGAGCGAAGTGCTCGGCGGACCCCGGCCCGACACCCCCGCCGGGCGGCCGCCCCACCACCGCCCCCACGCACGCCCCGACCGCCGCGCCGACGCCCGGGACCAGCGCCCCCGCGAGCCCCGCCCCCTCGGTCCGGCCGACCAAGCCCGTCCCGCCCGCCGCCACCCCCACGCCCCCGCCCGCGACCGGGACCCCGGCCGGCGGCGCCCGCTTCGCACCGTACGTGGACACCTCCCTCTACCCGGCCTACGACCTGCTCGACGCGGCGGCCAAGACCGGGGTCAAAGAGTTCCACCTCGCCTTCGTCACCTCCGGCGGCGCCTGCGCCCCGCTGTGGGGCGGGGTCACCGAACTCGCGAACGACATGGTCGCCGCGCAGATCGGCGCCCTGCGCGCCAAGGGCGGCGACGTCCGCGTCTCCTTCGGCGGGGCCGCCGGACACGAACTGGCCCTGAACTGCGGCTCCGCGCAGGAGCTGGCCGCCGCCTACGGCAAGGTCATCGACCACTACCGGCTGACCAAGGTCGACTTCGACATCGAGGGCGCGGCCCTGCCCGACACCGCCGCCAACGCCCGCCGCGCGCAGGCCATCGCCTTGCTGCAGTCGTCCCACCCGGGGCTCGACGTGGCCTTCACCCTGCCCGTGATGCCGGAGGGACTCACGCAGCCGGGCGTGGCCCTGTTGGCGGACGCGAAGAAGGCCGGCGTACGGATCCACGGGGTCAACATCATGGCCATGGACTACGGCCCCGCCTACAGCGGCGACATGGGCCGGTACGCGATCCAGGCCGCCACGGCCACGCAGGCCCAGATCAAGGGCGTGCTCGGCCTCTCCGACGCGGCGGCCTGGAAGGCCGTCGCCGTCACGCCGATGATCGGCGTCAACGACGTCACCAGCGAGATCTTCACGGTCGCCGACGCCACCCAGCTCGTGGACTTCGCGAGCGAGAAGGGAATCGGGAGGCTGGCGATGTGGTCCGCGACCCGCGACCGGCAGTGCCCGGCCGGATCCGTGAACTACGCCGACCCGACGTGCAGTTCGATCCTCCAGCAGCCCCTGGCCTTCACCAAGGCCTTCGGGGCCCTGCGCTAGGAGCGCGGGTGCGGCGCGACCGCGGTGCCGCCCGCCGGCAGGTGGACGGGGGTACCGGGGATCGCGATGCCCGGCGGCCGGTGACGGGCTACCCCCTAGGGCCGGGTCGGCTCAGGAGCTCGTCAGGATGACCAGGCGCTGGGTCGCGCGGGTCATCGCGACGTAGCGGTCGACGGCGCCTTCGATGCCCTCGCCGAAGGCGTCCGGGTCGATGAGGACGACCAGGTCGAACTCGAGTCCCTTCGACAGCGCCGGCGTGAGCACGCGGACGCGGGAGCTCGCGGGGAGCGAGGCGTCGTCGACCTCGCCGGCGGCGATGACGCAGGCGACCCCGTCGGCCTGGGCGTCGAGCCAGTCGCCGAGGACCGCGGACAGGTCCGCGGCGCGGCCGTACGCGACCGGGATGCCGCTGCTGCGGACGGAGGCCGGCACGTTCGCGTCGGGCAGCACGGCGCGGATGGCCGGCTCGGCCTCGGCCATCACCTCTTCCGGCGTGCGGTAGTTGACGCTCAGAGCGGCCATGGTGATGCGGTCGAGCCCCGCCCGTCCGAGCCGCTCCAGCCACGACTCGGTGAACCCGTGCCGGGCCTGCGCGCGGTCCCCGACGATCGTGAAGCTCCGCGACGGGCAGCGGGCCAGCAGCATCTGCCATTCGGCGTCGGTCAGTTCCTGCGCCTCGTCCACCACGATGTGCGCGAACGGGCCTGCGAGCAGGTCGGGTTCGGTGCCGGGCAGGGTGTCCCCGTCGATCAGGGCGTCCTGCAGGTCGCGCCCCCGCAGCATCCCCACCGCGCCCTGGCTCTCGTCGATGTCGGTGTCCTGGAGCAGCCGGTCGATGACCTCGGACCTGCGCGCACGCTCGGCGGCCACGGCGGCCTCGTGCCGGCGCTTGCGTACGGAGGCCTCCGCGTCGCCGAGCCGCTGCCGGGCCGCGTCCAGGAGCGGCAGGTCCGGCACCGTCCAGGCCTGGGCTTCGGCGCGCTGGAGCAGGGACACGTCATCGGGTCCGAGCCACGGAGCGCACCTGCGCAGATAGGCGGGCACCGACCAGAGGTCGCCGACGAGCTCGCCCGCGTCGAGCATCGGCCAGGCACGGTTCAGGGTGCTGATCAGGTCCCGGTCCTGGAGCAGCGAACGGCGGAGCAGGTGGGGCGCGACGTCGGTGTCGTCCTGGTCCATCAGGATCGTGAGCAGCTCTTCCAGGATCTGGTCGCGCGCCTCGTTGTGCGGGGTGCCCGGTTCCACCGCCCCGAACGCGGCCGCCCAGTCCTCGGCGCCGAGCCAGAGGTCCGACCAGTGGCTGGAGACGGTCATGCCCTTGGTCGGAGGCTCCTCGTAGAGGCGCACTGCCGCCTCGATCGCCTTCACCAGGTCGGCGGAGGACTTGAGGAGGGCCACGCGCGGGTCGGCTTCCACCGTGGCGCCGGCTCCCTCGGTGACGAGGTCGCGCAGGGTGCACGTCTGCACGCCCTCCTCGCCGAGGCTGGGCAGCACGTCGGAGACGTAGGAGAGGTAGGGCCGGCTCGGCCCGACGAACAGCACGCCGCCGCGGCGGTGGCCGAGGCGCGGGTCCGAGTAGAGCAGGTGGGCGGTGCGGTGCAGGGCGACGACCGTCTTGCCCGTACCCGGACCGCCGTCGACCACGAGGGCGCCCCGGGAGCCGGCCCGGATGATGGCGTCCTGGTCGGTCTGGATGGTGGCGAGCACGTCGCGCATCCGCTCGGACCGGTTCCCGCCCAGGCTCGCGATGAACGCCGACTGGTCGTCGAGCGCGGCGCGCCCTTCGAGCCCGTCCGCGGAGAACACCTCGTCCCAGTAGTCGCTGATCCGCCCGCGGGTCCAGCGGTACCTGCGGCGGCTCGCCAGCCCCATGGGGACGGCGTGCGTCGCCGCGAAGAAGGGCTCGGCGGCGGGGGAGCGCCAGTCCAGCAGCAGCCGGTTCCCGGCGCTGTCGGTGAGGCCGAGGCGCCCGATGTACACGGGAGCGGAGCCGTCGGCGGGGACGATGTGCCCCAGGCAGAGGTCGAGTCCGAAGCGGCGCAGGGTGCGCAGCCGGCTGGTCAGGCGGTGGATCTCCGTGTCACGGTCCATCGCCTCCCGGCCGACGCCGCCGGGTGCCTTGCGGGTGGCTTCCAGGCGGTCGGAGAGTTCGGCGATCGTCTGCTCCAGGCAGTGCGCCACGGCCGCGAAGTGCCGTTCGTCGCCGCCGATGAGTGCCGGGTCGGCCTTGGGGGAGAGGTGGTCGGGAAGATCGAACGCACTGGTGGCGGTCGCGGTGGCGGTCGCCGCCGACTCGACGGAACCGTGTGATCCAAGAGCTGGCATATCGGCACGCACTGAGTGAATCCCCTATTTTTCGGCAAGTTCTGGCCTAGGTCCGCGATTTTGCCCCAGCCCGGGGGCCTTGCCGCAAGCCCCCCAGTGCGCTATATGTTGTATATGGCAAGGAGTGCGTGCTCCTCCCGGCCTCCTGCTCATCTCCTCTTCGCCCCTCCTCCACCGGCCCGCTGCGGCCAGGTGAGGACGGCTGGCTACAGTACGGCCATGACCTCCGAGGCCGTACCCCTGCACCTCACGAAGCCGGCCCCGGCCCATCGGGTGGCGGTCCTCGCCTTCGACGGCATGGCGCCCTTCGAACTGGGCGTGGTGGTCGAGGTGTTCGGCCTCGCCCGGCCCGAGCTGGGGGACCTGCCCTGGTACGAGCTGCGGGTCTGCTCGGCGGAACCCGGCCGGGACCTGCGCGTGGTGGGCGGGTTCACGCTCCGCGCCGAGTACGGGCTCGACGCACTCTCCGCCGCGGACACCGTGATCATCCCCGGAGTCTCCCCGGCGGGCGGCACCATCGCCCCCGCGCTGGTCGACGCACTGCTCGAGGCCCACGCCCGGGGTGCCCGCCTGGTCTCCATCTGCTCCGGCGCCTTCGCGCTCGCCGCGACCGGCCTGCTCGACGGCCGCCGGGCCACCACCCACTGGCGCTACGCCCGCACCCTCGCCGAGCGCCATCCCGCGGTCCAGGTCGACGCGGACGTCCTCTACGTGGACAACGGCGACGTGCTGACCAGCGCGGGCAGCGCCGCCGGCATCGACCTTTGCCTCTACCTGGTCCGCGCCGACCACGGCGCCGCCGTCGCCAACACCGTGGCCCGCCGGTTCGTCGTACCGCCCCATCGTGAGGGCGGGCAGGCCCAGTTCATCGAGGCGGCGGTCGCAGAGGTGGGCCCCGACGGCGCGGACGACGGGATCTCCCGGAGCATGGCCTGGGCCCTTCAGCGGCTGTACGGACCGCTCTCGGTCCCGGCCCTGGCCCGCGCGGCGAACATGTCGGAGCGCTCGTTCCTGCGCCACTTCACCCGTCGCAACGGGGTGAGCCCGATCCGCTGGGTGGTCTCCCAGCGGATCTCGGCGAGCCTGCCGCTGCTGGAATCGGGCGAGGGGACCGTGGACGAGGTGGCCGCGGCGGTCGGCTTCGACTCCACCGCGACGTACCGCCACCACTTCACCCGGCAGATGCGGACGACGCCGACGGCCTACCGGAAGGCGTTCGTCAGGGTCACCGCACCCCTGGCGGGATCTTGACGAGTGGAGGCGTTTACGCCACTCGTCGCGGGCGCGGCCGGCGCAGAGGATGGGGTCATCGCCGCACGGGAGTCCATCCGGCAGGCGAGCCCCAGCCCTCCGCCCCGTACAAGGAGTTCCCCGATGTCCGTGACCGTCCCGCCCGCCGTCTCCGCCGTCTCGACCGTCTCCGCCGTGCTCGCCGAGTCCGCGGGCGCCGAGTCCGCGCTCGCTGAGCCCACCAGCGCCGTCCTCTCCGTCCCCGCGGCAGCTCCGGCCGTCGCGGCGGCCCACTACGCCGCGCGGCTCGCCTTCGAGGCGGACGTCTCGGACGTACGGGCCGACCTGCTCTCCGGCATCCCCGGTGTGGTGGTGGTCGACTCCCGCAGCGAGGCCGCCTGGGACCAGGGCCACATCCCGGGGGCGCTGCACCTCCCGACGGCGCGGATCGCCGAACTGGCGCCGACGCTGATCGACCCGGCGCTGACGGTGGTCACCTACTGCTGGGGCCCCGGCTGCAACGGCGCCACGCGTGCGGCCCTGGCCTTCGCCCGCCTGGGCTACCAGGTGAAGGAGATGCTCGGCGGATTCGAGTACTGGGTCCGCGAGGGCTTCGCCTTCGAGACCGCCCGGGGCACCGACCAGCGCCCCGTGGACGACCTGACCGCCCCGCGCTCGGGCATCTCCTGCGCCTGCTGATGCCCCCGCTGCGTTGCGGCACCCGTGCGCTCAGACCGCCACTGCCGTGGTGATCACCAGAGGTGGGCGGGAGTGCTCCGCCGACCAGGTGCGGCCGGCCGTGAGGACCGGGGGGACGAGGCCGGGGAGGGCGAGGGCCTCGTCCACCGTCGGCCGGTGCTGGACGAGGTCGCCGAAGCCGGCCCGTTCCAGCAGGGCCGGGTAGAAGTCCACGGGCCAGGCGTGGTTGGGCATCACCTGCCAGCTGCCGTCGGTACGACGGAGCCGTACGGGGAGCGCGTCGCCCGGAGCGTACGTGCCGCCGGGGTCGCCGATGCTCAGCGAGGCGTACTGCGTCCCGCTGCACGCGGGATCGGTGGCCAGCAGGACGAACGGGCCGCCGGGCCGCAGGATCCGGCGGATCTCCCGGAACACCGCGAGCACCGTCTGCGCGCTGGGCAGCGAGGCCAGGACGTGGTTGCACATCACGGCGTCGGCGCAGCCGTCGGCCAGACAGGCCGCCCGGCCGTCGGTGACCAGGTGGTACTCGGCGACCGCCGTCCCCGAGCCGCGGGCCAGCGCGAGCATCTCCGGGGAGGTGTCGACGCCCAGCACCTTCGCCCCGAGCTGCCGGGCCGCGTGGTCGGCGACCTTGCCCGGCCCGCACCCGTAGTCCACCAGGACGGACCCGCCGCCGACCCAGCGGGCCAGGGTCCGGAAGACGAACGGGTACCCGAGCAGCCAGTCCGTGGCCGCCTCCACGGCGGCGAAGGCCTGCGCCCCCTCCGGCCCGGACCAGGCGACGGGCTCCTGCCCGCCGCCGTGGTCCGCGCCGCCCGTTCCGGTGCGCGGGGCTCGTCCGGTTCCCTCCGGCCAGTCGCTCACCGTTCCACTATCGGGCCGTGGGGGCCGGGCCCGCATCCCGATCCGCCGCCTCGGCGATCCGTTTGACGGCTGCCAGCCGTCGGTCCCAGTCGGCGGCGAGGGTGGACATCCAGCGGGCCGTCGCGTCCAGGGCCGCGGGGCGCACGGTGTACCGGACCTCGCGTCCGACCCGGCGGCCGGCGACCAGCCCCGCGGCGTCCAGGACGCCGAGGTGCTTGACCACCGCCTGCCGGGAGACGGGCAGCCCCTCGGCCAGGGTGGTCGCGGTGACCTCTCCGCGGGCGGCCAGCAGACCGAGCAGCTTGCGCCGGGTCGGGTCCGCCAGCGCGACGAGCACGTGGTCGACCGCCTCGTCGGCGCCGGGGTCGTCCCGGCTCACGCGGCCGGTTGTTCGGCGCGCTTCTTGAAGGCGTCGAGCACCTGCGGCCAGCCGCCGGTGTTGTCCTTCAGTGCCTTGTCGCGCAGCTCCTCGGAACCGGCCAGGGCCGCGAACCCGCTCTCCACGACGCGCAGCCGCGTCTTGCCGCCCTCGCGGCTCAGCGTGAACTCCACCAGGGTGCTGTTGTCCTCGCGCAGCTCCTGACCGGGGAAGGCGCTGGCCCAGCGGTACGCGAGGTAGGTCGGCGGCTCGACCTTCTCCACCCGTACCGGGAACTCGCCGTACTCGCTGTTCTTCGCCACGACCGTCTCCCCTTCCCGGGCCGCCGTGCCGGTCATGCTCCCCTCGTCGCCCACCCAGAAGCCCGGCTCGGCCACCAGGGACCAGACCCGCTCCAGGGATGCCTCGATCAGGGTGTCGCGTTCGATCCGGTCCTCGTTCATCCGGGACTCCTCCGTAGCGGGCCGTTGAGTGAATTGGTGCAACTCCAGAGTTGCACGTCGCCTCCCATCCCGCAACCGCGGAGTTGCACGAGGGTGCGCCCTGCGGGTTCGCCCACGCCCTGACCCGAGGTGCGGAACCGGGCGGAAGACATGGACGCGTACCTCTGACCGCCGCGGCCCGGGCGGAGCCGGCCGGCGGAAAACGATCTCCGCGTACAACCCCTCGCAACCGTCGCGGGTCTTGTGTCCGAAACCGCGAAACGAAGGAGACGGGCATCATGGCCGAGAGCACCGGCGCCGAGCGGATCCGGATCCCAACCGCCGCGACACCGGCCGGACCTGACGGAAGGGAAGCAGTCGTGGACACGCCCTCGCAGGCCCCCGACACGGCGACCGAAACCTTTGTCGCCCACCGCAACCTGCTCTTCACCGTCGCCTACGAGATGCTCGGCTCGGCGGCCGACGCCGAGGACGTGCTCCAGGAGACCTGGCTGCGCTGGGCGGGCGTCGACCTGGACACGGTGAACGACCAGCGTGCCTATCTGGTGCGCATCACCACCCGCCAGGCGCTGAACCGGCTGCGCACCATGAGCCGCCGCAAGGAGGCCTACGTAGGCCAGTGGCTGCCGGAACCCCTGATCACCGCGCCGGACGTGGCCGAGGACGTGGAACTGGCCGAGAGCATGTCGATGGCGATGATGCTGGTCCTGGAGACGCTCGGGCCGACCGAGCGGGCCGTTTTCGTGCTCCGCGAGGTGTTCGGCCTCGACTACGAGGAGATAGCCGCCGCCGTGGACAAGACACCGGCGGCCGTCCGGCAGATCGCCCACCGGTCCCGCAAGCACGTCGACGCGCGCCGCCCCCGCCAGGCGGTCTCCGTCAGCGAGGCGCGGGCGGCCGTGGAGTCCTTCCAGCGGGCGTTCGAAACCGGGGACCTCCAGGGCCTCCTCGACGTGCTCGCCCCCGAAGTCGTCTACATGGGCGACGGCGGCGGCATCAAGCACGCCGCCCTGCGGCCGGTCGTGGGCGCCCTGCACGTGGCCCGGCTGTTCACCGGGATGACGGGCAAGGCCGGCAAGGCCGGGATCAGGCTCTCCTTCGCCCCCACCATGGTCAACGGCACTCCGGCCCTGGCCGTCCACGCGGACGGAGAACTCGACGGGGTCATCGCCGTCCGCGTCGACGACACCCGCATCAGCGGCCTCTACTTCGTCCGCAACCCGGAAAAGCTGTCCCACGTGGACACCGAGACCACGCCCACCCTGCGATGAGTGACGTCCCGGGCGTGCCGTTCCGCGGCCACCCCCGAGGGCGGGACCGTACGCCATAGCGGCCGAATGCGGCCTGCCCGGGGGACCCGTACGTGTGGCGCTGGGCGGAGCTGCCGGGGTGAGGGGCCCGGATGCGGGTAGCTCGCATCCGAAACCCCATCGCAGGAGGAAGCCATGCTCGGTACCGACTACCGCACCGGATCGCCCAACTGGATCGACCTCGGGAGCCCCGACATCCCCCGGGCCGCCGCCTTCTACCGGGCCGTCCTCGGCTGGGAGTTCCACCTGCTCGGGCCCGAGACCGGCGGGTACGGCTTCTTCCAGGTGGACGGGAAGACCGTCGCCGCGGTCGGGCAGCTCGACCCGGGGGCTTCCTCGGCGTGGACCGTGTACTTCCGGACGGACGACGCGGAGGCCACCACCCGCGGCGTGCGCGACGGCGGGGGGACCGTCCGAGTCGAGCCGATGGACGTCATGGGGGAGGGGTGGCTCGCCCAGTACACCGACCCGCAGGGCGCCGACTTCGCCATCTGGAAGCCGGGCCGGACACCCGGTCTGGAGCTGACCTCCGCCGACAACGCCCTGTGCTGGGTCGAACTGCACGTACCGGATCCGACGGCGGCGCTCGCCTTCTACGGCGCCCTCTTCGGGACGCGCTCCCGGCCGATGGAGGCGCCCGGCATGACCTACCAGGTGCTCAGCACCGCCGACGGGGACCAGGAGGACGGCTCCTTCGGAGGGGTGGCGCCGCTGACGGACGGGGAGCGGGACGCGCGCTGGGTGCCGTACTTCGCGGTCGCCGACGTGGACGCCGTGGTGAGCACCGCGCGGACCAGCGGCGGCACGGTGCTCATGCCGGGTGCGGACGTGCCCGACGTCGGGCGGATCGCCTGGCTGGCCGACCCGAGCGGGGCGGTGTTCGCCCTGCTCAAGGCCGAGCCGCGGGCCGAGTGACCCGCAGGGCCGGCCGGATCAGCCGGTGAAGGCCTCGACGAGCGTCCAGACGGCCAGTACGGCCATGCACAGGGCGCCGAAGCGCTGGACGGTCTTCAGGGGCACCCGCTTGGCGATGAACCGGCCCACGATCAGGGCGAGGGCGGACACCGACATCAGGGCCGCGGCCGAGCCGATGGCGGTGGGCAGCCAGCCGTTGGTGGCGGCGAGGTTGGCGGTCGTGATCTGCGTCAGGTCGCCCCACTCGCCGATGAAGACGGCCATGAACGCCGTGGTGAAGACGGGCCAGAAGCCGGTGACTGCCTTGGCCGCCGAGTCCGCCTCGTCGTCGTCCCCGCCGGATCGGATCATGACCACGGCGCCGAAGGCGAACAGGGCGGCGGAGGTGAGCTTGACGGCCATGTTCGGCAGCATGCCGATCAGGCTTCCGGCGCCGACCGCGATGGCGACGTGCACGATGAACGCGGTGGAGGTGCCGAACCACACGTACAGGGGCCGCATCCGGGTGCCCATGGCCAGCGAGGCGAACATGGTCTTGTCGGGGAGCTCGGCAAGGAAGATCAGACCGAAGGCGGTGAAGATCGCCACGGGGTCGAGAGCCATTCCGGGTGCTGCTTTCTGCTGGAGCCGGGCTCTGATGGCTCGGATCGGCACCCAGCGGGGAGGCGACGGAAAGAACCACTCGGCCCGGCACGACGAAGCGGCCCACACGGTGGTGTGGGACGGGTCATGCCTTGGCCGAAGGTCTCGTCCGCCCCGCACGTGAAGCGCGGTGGCCCGGTGGCCGGGACCCGTCGAGGCGTCCAGTATGTCGACCAGCGGTTTTCGGGACTACTCCCCTTCGCTGCAGACAACTGTAACAGCGACACGGAGCGCCCTTGCAGGGCCGAAGGTCCACCGGTCCCCGGAGCCGCTATCCGCTATCCGAAACGCACCGGGAGGTACTTGACCCCGTTGATGAAGTCCGAGCGCAGCCGGCGGACCTCCCCCGCGAGGGAGACCTCCGGGTGCCGGCGCAGGAGCTCCCGGACCAGGGCCTTGATCTGGGTGCGGGCGAGCCCGGCCCCCAGGCAGAAGTGGGGGCCGCCGCCCCCGAA
Source organism: Streptomyces sp. NPDC051563 (assembly GCF_044454225.1). Lineage (NCBI taxonomy): Bacteria > Bacillati > Actinomycetota > Actinomycetes > Kitasatosporales > Streptomycetaceae > Streptomyces > Streptomyces sp. NPDC051563. The sequence goes on along the minus strand of NZ_JBITDL010000032.1, from coordinate 88,138 downwards.
GGTGAGGTGCTCGTTCGGGGTGCGGCGGACGTCGAAGACGAAGGGGTCGGGGAAGACCTCCTCGTCGCGGTTGGCGGAGGTGTAGTAGGTGACCACCTTCTGCCCCTCCGCGACGGGCCTCCCGCGCAGCACGGTGTCACGCGTGGCGGTGCGCCGGAAGTTGTGGATCGAGCCGCCCCAGCGCAGGAACTCCTCCGTCGCGGTGGTCCACAGGGCCTCGTCCTCGGGGGCCGCGGCCAGTTCGGCGCGCGCCGCCGGGTGGTCGATCAGGGCGATCAGGGCTCCGGAGAGCAGGTTGCGGGTGGTCTCGTTGCCGGCGACGCACAGCAGGACGAAGAACATGTTGATCTCGTCCGGGGTGAGCCGGTCCCCGTCGACCTCGGCGTGCACCAGCGTCGAGAGGATGTCCTCCCGGGGGCGGGCCCGCCGCTCGGCGGACAGCGCGTCGCAGTAGGCGTAGATCTCGGCGGCCGCGAGGTCGCTGTCGTGCTTGCCGGCCGACAGCTCGGGGTCCTGGGAGCCGGCCATCCGGTTGCTCCACTCGAAGATCAGCCGCTCGTCCCCCTCGGGCACGCCGACCATCTCGCAGATCGTCTGGATCGGCAGCCAGGCGGCGACCTCCGCGACGAAGTCCATGTCCCGGCCCGGCGTGACCGCACGCTCGACCAGGGCGACCGCCCGCTCCTGGATCCGGGCCGCGAGCCGCCGTACGACCCGGGGCGTGAACCCCGCGCTGACCAGCGAGCGGTACCGGGAGTGGCGCGGGGCGTCCATGCCCAGCAGGACCAGGCGCAGGGTCTCGAGGGAGTCGGGGTTCTGGTCGCGGATCATGAAGGAGCCGCGTTCGGTGGACCACAGCTCGGGGTCGCGGCTGACGGCCTTGACATCGGCGTGGCGGGTCACGGCGTAGAACCCGGCGTGCCGGCCGGGCACCTCGTGCCAGTGGACCGGGTCCTCGCGGCGCAGCCGGGCGAACTGGGCGTGGGGGACCTCGCGGGCCCAGGTGTCTTCGAGGAGGTCTATCTCGCCGGTGGGCAGCACGGGGCGGTTCCTTTCGCCGGACGGACCGGAGGGGTGGTCGGAGTCGTACGGGGCGTGCGCGTGCCTGAGGCGTACGGGGCGTGCGGGGCGTGTGGGGCCGGAGTCGTACGGGGCGTGCGGGGGCCGGAGTCCTGCGGAGCGTGCGCGTGCCCGAGTCGTACGGGTCCGTCCGGTCAGCAGGTCCCGCCGAGGCCCAGGACGGCGCCGAGGGCCTCGACGACGAGCCCGTCGGGGACGGCCCGCGGGTCGAGCCGGTGCTGCATGGAGAGCCCCAGGAGGATGCCGAGCACGAGGGCCCCGGTCTCCTGCGGGGTACGGGTCAGGGGGGTTCCGGTGGCCTCGGCCCAGTCGGCCAGCCCCTCGCCGAGCCGGGCACGGATCTCGGTGTACCGCTGGGCGAGCCGCTCGCCGATCAGGGGGCCGCGGGCGGCGTGCAGCCACAGCTCCGTCTCCAGCAGCAGCCAGGAGTCGCCGCGCTCGGCGTGCGGGCGGGTGAGGCTGCCCCACATCGCCGAGAAGTGCACGGCGGGGTCGGCCGGGTCCCCGGCCGCGATCTCGGCGGCCAGCTCCTCGCTCGTGCGCTCCCTCCAGACCTCCAGCAGCGCCAGCAGCAGGCCCTCCTTGCCGCCGAAATGGCTGTAGAGCGCGCCCGTGGTGCGCCCGGCCGCCCCGGCGACGGCCTCGGCGGAGACGGCGTGGAACCCCTTGCGGGCGAAGAGGTCGGCCGCGGCGTCGATGAGGCGGGCACGGCTCTCGGATTTCCGCTGCGCCTGCGGGGTGCGAGGCGCCTGCGGGGTGCGGCGCCTGGGCCGTTCTGGTGTGGGGGACGGCTGCACCGGGCCTCCGGGGTGCTGGTCGGGTCGGGATGCCGCGTCGGAGCGGGTGCCGAGGCGCACGGGGTGCCGAGCTGAGCTGCACGGGCCCGGGCCGTGCGGGGTGCCGAGCCGCATCCGTTGCGAGCTGCGGCAGGGCGAAGGTTATATCGGGTCGCCGATATAAATTGCGCCCTCCCTGACGAAGTGTCAAGCCATCCGGCAGGACCGCACGGGCACCCGGTGGGACGCTGAAGGGGTGCGTGCCGCCCTGAGGGAGCTCCGTACCGGCACCGGCCCCCTGCCGGCGGCCGCGCGGCGGGCCGTCCGCGTCACCCTCGCCGCAGGCCTCGGCTTCTACGTGTTCCTCTACGGGTTCGACCGGCCCGTGGAGGCCACCTACGCGCTCTTCGCCGCCGTCGCTCTGGCCGGGCTCTCCCGGATCCCGGGCAGCGGACGCGAGCGGGCCCTGGTCGTCGCCCGCGTGCTCCCCGCCGCCTGCGCCCTGGTGGCGCTGGGCACCTGGCTGTCGGTGCGGACCTGGGCCGCCGTCGCGGGCATGCTGGTCATCGGCTTCTGCGTGGCCTTCTCCTCGGCGGCCGGGCCCCGGCTGGCAGGCGCCGCGCCCGGACTCCAGCTGCTGTACATCCTGCCCTGCTTCCCCCCGTACGCCCCGGACACCTTCGGCCAGCGGCTGACCGGCACCGTCGCCGGGATCCTGCTGCTGATCCTCGCCGAGGCCACCGTGCTGCCCGACCCGGCCGTCCCCCGCTACCGGGAGCTGGCCGCCGCAGCCGCGGACGAGGCCGCCCGGTGCGCCGAGGTGCTGGAGCGGCCGCCCCACACCCTCCCCGCGGCGGAGGCCGCCCGGGCGTCGGAGCGGTCGCAGGCCCTGCGGCCGTCCCACGTCGACGAGGCGCAGCGGCCCGCGGGACCCGGCGTACGGGAACGCGCGCTGGCCCACACCGGACTGGCGGCCCGCACCCTGCTGGCCCGCCTGCGGTCCCTGCCCCCGCCGGAGTCCGACCCCTCCAACGGGACGGCCGGGCGGGACCTCGTACGGGCCGTGCGCGAGTCGGCCGCCGGGACGGCCGTACTGCTCCGGGGCGGGACCCCGCCCGCGACGGATTCCACCCGGCTGCGGGACCTGCAGGTCTCCCTCGCCCGGACCCCCGTCTCCGGGCCCGGTCCCGGATTGCGCAACGCCGCCCTGGTGGAGCTCGCGGACGCCGCGCTCGTGCTGCGCGGCGCCGCCGGGATCGCGGTACGGGGCCGTGCAGGGGCCGTTGACGCGGTGGGCCCGGGGGCCGGGGCGGCGGCCGGGCCCGCCGACCGGTTCTGGTACGCGGGGGAGGGGCCGGTGCGCCTCTGGTGGCACCGGCTGGCGGGAAACTCCGGGCCCCGGTCGGTGCACTTCCAGAACGCCGTCCGGATCGGCGTGGCCCTCGCCGTCGCCCGGACCGTCGCCGGAGTGGACTCCCTGCCGCACGGATTCTGGGCGATGCTCGCCGTCCTCAGCCTGACCCGCACCAACGCCGTGCAGACCCGCGCCACCGTCCGGCTGGCCCTGATCGGCACCCTGGTGGGCGCGGTCGCGGCCGGTGGGGTCCTCGCGCTGGCCGGGGAGGCGAGCACGGTGTACGCGATCGTGCTGCCGCCGCTGATGCTGTTCGCGTTCTGCGTCGGACCCGTGCGCGGCGTGGGGTGGGCGCAGGCCATGTTCACCCTGGTGGTGGCCATGGCCTTCGCCCAGCTCTCACCCACCACCTGGGAGCTGGCCGAGGTCCGGTTCCTGGACGTGCTGATCGGCAGTGTGATCGGGATGGTGTGCGGGCTGCTGGCCTGGCCGCGCGGTGCCCACGACGAACTGGGGCGCGCCGTGGCCGAGCTGCTGCACGCCGCGGCCGACGACGTCCAGGCGGCCACGGCCGCCTTCGGCCGGCCCCGCGAGGTGGAGCCCGACCAGCGGGTGCGGCACGCGCTGGCCATGGCGGAGAGCGCGTACGCCCAGTACCAGACGGAGCGCGCGCGTCCGGCAACCGCCCCGGGCGAGGACTGGCAGGCGGCGGTGATGACCGGCCACCACGTCCTCTGGGGCGGCCGCAGACCGCCCGGCACCCCGCCCGGCCCGCGCGAGGAGGCGGTGGTCCGGGAGTACGGGGCCCGGGTGGCGGCCGGGCTGCGCCGGGCGGCAGCGGCGGCGGACCCCGTCCACGCGGCGGGGCCCGAGGAGGCCGTGGACCCCGGGCGCGCGGGGCCCGAGCAGGCGCCAGACCCCGGGCGCGCGGGGCCCGAGCAGGCGCCGGAGCCCACGGACCCCGGTCCCGTCGGTTCCGGCGCCCGCCGGCCCGGGCCCGAGGGGGCGCCGCCGGTGTTCTACACCGCGATGGGCTGGCTGGACGCGCTGACCGCGGACCTGGCCCTGCTCGACCGCGGGGCCGGGCCGCCGGCCACGGGCGGGGCCGTGGCCCCCGTCTGAACGTGCGGCGGGACCCGCGCGTGCGGCGGGGCCCGGGCGTGCGGCGGGGCCCGGGCGTGCGGCGGGGCCTGCGCGTGCGGCGGGGCCCGGGCGTGCGGCGGGGCCCGGGCGTGCGGCGGGGCCTGCGCGTGCGGCGGGACCCGCGCGTGCGGCGGTGCGCCCGGAGCGGGGCTCTGCCATCGTGGAGGGAGGAGTACCGGCGGATGCGGCGGGGCGCGTGGTGAGGAGCGGTCATGTCCGGACTGTTCGAGGCGAGCGTCGAGATCGACCGGCCCGTCGCCGAGGTGTTCGCGTACCTGGCGGACGGGCGCAACGACCCGGAGTTCAGCCCGCGCGTCCAGCGGATCACCCGGACCCCGGACGGTCCGACCGCCGTCGGGACGGTCTTCCGCAGCACGGTGAAGGACGCCGGGGTGAAGACCGCCAGGGAGTTCCGGATCACCGAACTCGATGCGCCGGCACGGATCCGCTGGACGGAGCTGAGCCGCAACCTGGTGACCGCCGAAGGCGGCTACGACCTGGCCGAACTGCCCGGCGGCCGGACGCGGTTGCGCGTCTTCAACACCCTGACCGGGCACGGCTTCGGCCGCCTTCTCGTCGGGCCGGCGCTGAGAGCGGCGCGCAAGGACGCCCCCGGTTTCGGCCGCCGGATCAAGGCGGCTGTGGAGGCGTCCTCGGCGTCCTCGGCGTCCTAAGCGCCCTCGGCGCCCCCGGTGTCCTCCCGGCCGGAGTGAGGACCGGGCCGGGTCCTCCGGGTCACGTCAGAAGCGCCCGGGCCCGGACGGAATCGGCAGCGGCTTCACCGGCGCCCCCTGCCGCTCCCCGCCGGGCGTCGTCGTACGGCAGGTGATGTCCCGGGCCGGCAGCTTCCCGGTGGTCAGGTACGCGGTGACCGGCGCGGCGGCGCAGGAGTTGGGGTCCGCCAGGTACACCCCGTGGCCCTCGCCGCCCAGCGCCAGCACCATCCGCGAACCCTTCAGCGCCCGGTGCAGGCCCTGCCCGCTGGCCAGCGGTGTCTGCGAGTCCCACTCGTTCTGCACGGTCAGTACCCCGGCCCGCACCTTCATCGGGGTCTGCGGCTCGAGCGGGCGGGGCCAGAAGGCGCACGGCTTGATGTTCGAGGCGAAGTCCCCGTAGAGCGGGTACGCGGCCTTGTCCCGGACCGCGTCGTGCCGGTACCGCTCGGGATCGCGCGGCCATGCGTCCGTGTCCCCGCACGCCACGCTCCACAGGACGGCGACGGCGTTGTCGGAGGCGGGCTCGGCCGGGGCCGGCCCGGATGCGCCGGCGAGCGCCCGCTTCATGCCGAAGCCGGGCCCGGAGGCGCCGGGGGTGACGGCGGGCTTTCCGTCGGCCGCGTCCTTCAGGGCCACCACCAGTGGGGTGACCTGCGCCGGATAGAAGAACAGGGCGCGGGCGCCCCGGATGTCGTCGCCGGTGATCTTCTCGCCCTGGAAGTCGATCGGATCCCGGTCGGCGCGCGCCACCAGGTCCCAGAAGGTCTTCGACACGGCCGCGGGGCTCTCGCCCAGGTGGTGCTCGCCCGAGCGTTCCGCCGCCCACCGCGTCCATCGGGCGAAGGCGGGCTCGGCCTCCGTGGCCCAGGTCTGGAACATGCCCCGCCAGATCAGGTTCGGGTCGACGCCGCTGTCGAGCACGAAGCGGTCGGTCCGGCCGGGGAAGAGCTGCGTGTACACCGCGCCGAGGTACGTCCCGTAGGAGTAGCCCAGGTACGAGAGCTTCCGCTCGCCCAGGACGGCGCGGATCGTGTCCATGTCGCGGGCGGTGTTGCGGGTCGTGATGTACGGGAGCACGGAGCCGGCCTTCTCCCGGCACTTCGCGGCGATGTTCCGCGCCCAGGACACGTCGGAGGGGAAGGAGCCGGGGTGGTACGGCCGGTCGATGCCCTGTTCGGCGTCGGTCAGCCCGCAGCTGATGGGACTGCTGGCGCCGACCCCGCGCGGATCGAAACCGATCAGGTCGTACTGCTCGGCCACCTCCGCGGGGACCACCTCGCCGAGGTCCAGCGGCAGTTCGAGCCCGGTTCCGCCCGGTCCGCCCGGGTTCAACAGGAGGACCCCGTGCCGCTTGGCCGGGTTCGTGCTCCGCACCCGGGATATCGCCTGGTCGAGGGTGCGTCCCGCGGGCCGCCGGTAGTCGAGCGGCACCTTGATGGTGGCGCACTCGTACGAGGCCGGCTGCTCGGCGGAGCACCGGTGCCAGGCGGGCTTCTGCCGCAGGTACGCGGCGTCGGCCTGGACGCCGTCGCTCGGAGTGCTTTGAGCGCTCTCGGCCCGGAGGTCCTCGGTGGGCAGGGCGGAGGCCTGGGCGGCGGTGAACAAGGGCACGGTGCTCGCGAGGAGCCCGGCGGCGGCCAGGAAGGATGCCAGTCGTTTCTTGCGCACGGGGCCGTTCCTTTCGGGTGGGCGGTGGTCCGCCACCACCCTGGGCCACCCCGCGGGCCGGGCGAATCCCCCTCAGGGGCGGGGCCCTCTACTCCTCGCGAATGACTGGAAATCCGGACAACTGGCCGACGCGCCGGGGTTTTTGTCCCTCTCTCAGATCACACCGCGCGGGTCTGACGGCGACCGGGCGCGCGGCACCGTAGCAGTCTTTCGGGGGGCCGCCCGGATGTTTGTCCAGTCCGGATGGGCCTTCGCCGGGGGAGCCGGAGGCGGCGCTAGCGTCCCTTGGCACCCGGGACCCGCGGGAGCGGCGCGCTCCCTGCGGCGGTTCCCGGGCGTCCCGGATCCAAGGAGGCACAGTGCTGTCCATCCGCCGGACGAACGTCGGTGGCATGTCGGTCGCTTCGCGGCACGTCATGGGCACGGGCATCGTCATCGGAGCCCTCGCTCTCACCCTGATCGCGCTGCTGATACCGGTGCGGAGCTTCGGCGGCCGGTCCGCCGCGGCGGCCCCCCTGTCACCCGCCCCGGGCCCGGCTCCCGCTCAGGCCTCCGCCGATGACGACGGCGCCGGGGTGATGAACACGGCCTTCGGGCCGCTGACCCCGCAGGACCGCGAGTTCGTGCGCAAGGTCCGCCTCGCCGGCCTGTGGGAACTGCCCGCGGGCCGACAGGCCCAGGAGCGCGGGACCCGCAAGTCGGTGCGGACGGCCGGCGAGCACCTCGTGGAAGGCCACACCGAACTGGACCGGCGGGTCGTGGAGGTCGGCGAGGCGCTCGGCATGGAGCTGCCGGACCGGCCGTCCGGCCAGCAGCAGGCCTGGCTCGACCAGCTCGACCGGGCCCAAGGGGCGGCGTACGAGCGGCTGTTCGTGCAATTGCTGCGACGGGCGCACGGCAAGGTGTTCACGCTCGTCGCCCAAGTGCGGGCACAGACCCGCAACTCCGTGGTCCGCGAGCTCGCCACGGACGCCAACACCACGGTCCTGGACCACATCGCGGTACTCGAGGCGAGCGGCCTGGTCGATTTCGAGGGCCTCGCGGACGGCCCTCCTGCGGCCGCCCCTTCCACGGCCGCCCCTCCCACCGACACCCGACCCAGGAAGTGAAGTGATCACATGCGCGACAAGAAATCCACGCAAGGCCCGGCGCGCCCGGACGGGTCAGGTCACAAGCGCAGGAGGCGTCCCCTCTACAAGGCGCTGGCCTCCGCATCCGCGCTGATCCTGGGTGGCGGCGGGGTGGTGATGGCGAACCAGGTCGCCTCCGCGGGCCAGGACCCGGCCCGCACGGCGCCGGTGACCGCCACCATCGACTGCCCCGACGTGGGCGAGCGGCTGCGCGAGGTTCCCGACCAGGTGCGCGGCGAGGTGGACCGGGAACTCGCCGGGCTCGACACCCAGATCGCGGAGGCCTACCAGCGGCTCGCCACCGGCCGGGCCCCGGCGGACGCGCTCCTCGGGGAGCTGAAGGACCGGCGCGGCGCGTCGATCGGCCGGGTCTCCGAGGCGATCGGACGGACAGCGGCCCGCCCCGACGGGCTCGCGGAGCTGAGCGCCTGCGCGATGCAGGAGGCGCCGGCCGCCGAGGAGGAGACCGCACGGCAAGGTGCGGACGGCGCCGCCCTGAAGGGGGGCCCGGCCCGCAGCGACTTCGTCCGCATCGGCTCGGTGAAACCCAACGTACGGCGTCCGGCCCCCAAGTCCGGTGCGTCCAAGGGCTCGTTCTCCGTGGAGTGCGGCCGCAACGACGAGCGCCACCTCAACCCCGACAACGTGATCGTGGCCCCCGGGGTGAGCAACGGCGCCCACCACATGCACGATTACGTGGGCAACCGCACCACGGACGCCTTCTCCACCAACAACAGCCTCGCGGCCTCCGGGACCACCTGCACCAACGGTGACCTGTCCACCTACTACTGGCCCGTGCTGAGGCTGCGCGACGGCAAAGCGGAGCAGGACGCGAACGCCCCCGGCGGCGGCCAGGACGCGAACGTGGGCACGATCCTGCGGCCGAAGCAGGTGACCATCGAGTTCAAGGGAAGCCCCGTCTCCCGCGTGTCCGCCATGCCCCGCTTCCTGCGGATCATCACGGGTGACGCGAAGGCCCTCACCAACGGCCCGGCCAACGCCAACGCCTCCTGGAGCTGCACCGGATTCGAGAACCGGCAGCTGAAGGACAAGTACCCGATCTGCCCCAAGGGCACCGACGTGGTCCGCACGTTCGCCTTCCAGAGCTGCTGGGACGGCAAGAACACCGACAGCGCCAACCACCGCACCCACGTGGCCTTCGCCGGCCGCGACGGCTCCTGTCCGAAGGGCTTCAAGGCCGTCCCGCAACTGGTGCAGCGAATCGTCTACGCCACGCCCCCCGGCGCACGCTTCGCGGTGGACAGCTTCCCCGAGCAGCTGCACAAGCCGGTGACCGACCACGGCGACTTCATCAACGTCATGCCGGACGAGCTCATGGCCCGCGCCGTGCGGTGCGTCAACGGCGGACGCACCTGCCGCTGAGCGGACGAAGAGGCGGTGCCCGCCGGGAGCATGCTCCCGGCGGGCACCGCCTCGTACGCGTGCGCCTCTAGAGGCCGTTGACGCGGGCGATGCGGCCGTCGCCCGGGGACGGGCGGAAGTCGGGGCTCGCCCCGCGCACCCGGCGGCCGCCACGGACCGGACGCAGCCGGACCTGAGCCATCAACCGGCGGCTGCGCAGGGCAAGTTCCAGTTCGAAGCGGGTGCGGGGGTCCCGCAGGCCGGGCCCGAACAGCTTCTCCAGCTGGCGCATCCGGTAGCGGACCGTCTGCGGGTGCACGCTCAGCGCCTTGGCCGCCTCGGGCGCTCCGCCCCCCTCCAGCCAGGCGAGCAGGGTCACTTCGAGCCGTTCGCTCTGGCGCGGGGTGAGGTCCGCCAGCGGCCGGAGCCAGCGCGCGGCGAGCGCATGGGCCAGCGGCTCGTCCTGGAGCAGCAGCAGGGTGGAGAGGTGGTCGTCCACGAAGACGGTCCGGGCCTCCGGACCCGACCGGGCCTGCGCCGGTACCAGGGCGAGCAGGCGCACCGCCCAGCGCAGCGAGGACGCGGTGTCGCCGGGGGCCACCGGGTGGCCGACCACGGCGAGACGTCCGCGCAGCGCGGCGTCCAGGGCGGTACGGGCCTCCGGGTCCGCGGTGGGAACGAGCAGGCAGGGCTGGCCGCAGACCATCCCGCCGAGGCAGTCGTCGAGGAGCGCTGCGAGCTGCTGGGTCTCACCCGGCGAGGCCAGGGCGACCGCCCGTACGGTGACCGGGAGGGGCCATCCGGCCGGGCCGGCCAGCTCGGCGAGGGCCGGTTCGCGGTGCGGGGAGTCATCCGTGAGCAGGGCGAAGAGCTCGCGCCGGGCGTGCTCGCGGACCGAGCCGAACCGCTGTGAGGGCACGGCCTGCAGAGGTGGCAGCTCCCCCCTGAGGAACGGCGCGTGCGGGTGGGCCTGGGGGTGGGGCCGGGCGTGCTCGGCTTCGAAGTCGGCGGCCGTCGCGGCAGTGGGGCCGGGGCCCGGGCCGACGGGTGTCCGATGGTCGGCGGGCCCCTGCGCGTCGTGCGCCGGGCCGGCCCCCTCGGCCTCGCCGGTCCCCGTGCACCCGGCGCCGCCGGCCCCCTCGCGGTAACCGAGGACGGTGAGCAGGGCCCCTTCCACCCTCCGTCTGACCACCTCGTCGCCGATCTCCTCGACGAGCGCCGAGAATCCGGGCACGGTCTCCCGTAGTTCCTCCACCATCCCCGCTGCCACGGTGGGCAGTTCCTTGCGCAGGACCCGGGTCCACTCGCCCCGCGGGCGGGACCAGATGCGGTTCAGAAGTTCGCACATTGTTACCTCGTTCAAGCCGGGGTATGGCCTGCCCCGTGGGACGGTGGCAAGCCCGCAGTCCCGCGGCATCGGCTCGATCGCCGTCGGGGAGGTGCGGCGGCGGATCAGGTGTCAACCCCGTCGCAACCGCACCACTGGAAGGGAATCTTCCGGGGATGTTCGATGCGATGGCTGTGCGAGGGCCAGAAATTATCACGTTTCGATAAATCCTGTGGAGGGCTTGCATACCTCCACGATGCTTCTGCACTCCGGCCCCCGCTCCCGGCCGGCCCGGTGGGCCAGGCGCCCATCTCCCGCCCGCCGAGGAGCGGTTGCGACGTCGACCCCCGGACGCCGAGCGCGAGGTGGAAGTGCTCGGGCCCGGACGTATGGGAGACCACATGCCCCTGCTCCAGCCCCGTCTGCCCGGCCGCTCGCACCGGGCCCGCCGTACGAGAGGCCGCGCCCGGCGCCATGCCGGAGCACCGTCCGGAGCGCGATCCGGCCCGGCGCGCGGCCCGGTGCCCGGCGACGCACCCTCCGCGGAATCCGCCGCGGAATCCGCCGCGGCATCGGCCGCGGTGTCCCCGACGGCCTCGGCACCGGCGACGGCGGGCGCCTCCGGCCGGCGGGCGGTGCGGCGTCCGCCGCTGCTGTCCGCCGCCGGGGGACCGCACCCCACCGCCCTGGCCGCGGCCGCCCTCGCCGCCGCGGCCGCCCTGCTCGTCGCGGTCCGCGCCGGCGCACTGACCCGGCTGTGGGACTTCCTCGACTACGGCGCGGGTGTGCTCTCGCTGGTCTCCCTCACCGGCGCCGTCCTATGGGGCCTGGCGGCCACCGACCGCAGACTCCTCGCCTCCGGGCACCGGCTCGTCGCGCAGGCCGTGCACCGCGGGCTCGCCGTCGCCGGACTCGGCTTCCTCCTCCTGCACGTCTGGATCAAGGTCGAGCGGTCCCGGACCGACGCCGCCGCCGTGGTCCTGCCCTTCACCGACGGCCAGCAGCCGCTGCTCATCGGCCTCGGCAGCCTGGCCGGCTACGGGTTCGTCGCCGTGGCCGTCTCCGGCGCCGTCCGCGGCGCCTTCGCCGCCCGGGGCCGGTCGCTGTGGTGGCGGGCGCTGCACATGAGCGCGTACCCCGCCTGGGGAGCCTCCCTCGTCCACGGGCTCAAGTCCGGCCGCTCCGCCAGTGGTTGGGTGACGACCGGGTACGCCCTGTGCCTGCTCGCCGTCGCCGTCCTGCTGGCGCTGCGGCTGCGCGCGAAGCTCCGTACGCTCGCCGCCGCAGGGCCGCGCACACGGCCCGGTACGCCCCTGCGCACGGACCCCGCGCGACCCTCCGGCGCACCCGCCGCCGCGGCGCCGGTGCAGTCACCGCCGCACGTACCGTCCGCGCCCTCCCGGGTGCCCGGGCAGGCGCCGCCGCGCAGACCGGCACCCTTCGTCCGCCGGCCGGCGGAGTGGGCGGCCGAACTGCTCACCGCACGCCTGACCCGGCAGCCGGGCCCCACCGTGTTCCCCGCTCCGCCCGGCCGGCTCGCGGACCCGTCCACGGGGCCGTCCGCCGAGCCCCTCGACGGTGTGCGGAGCGGACGGTGAGCGGCTCCGGGACGCGGCCCGCCCTCGGCTGCGTCGGCGCACCCCGTCTGCTGGCCGGACTCGACACCTCCGAGCGGCTCGACCGGGCCGGCCATCTGAGCGTGCACGGAGCACTGCCCCGCTACCCCTGCGAAGGGCTCGTCGAACTCGCCGAGGGCATCGCGCTCGGCGGGCGCGGGGGAGCGGGATTCCCCTTCGCCCGCAAGCTCCGGGCCGTGGTCCGGTCCGCCCGCGGGCAGGACGGACGCACCGCCGTGGTCGTCAACGGGACCGAGGGCGAACCTAGTTGTCTGAAGGACGCGGCCCTGCTCCTCTACGTACCCCACCTCGTCCTCGACGGCGCACTGGTGGCCGCCGCCGCGCTCGGCGCCGAGGACGTGGTCGTCGGCGTCACCCGGCCGGACGTGGAGCGCTCGCTCACCGAGGCGGTCGCCGAACGGGGTCCCGCCGGGCGGCGCGTGCGCGTCGTCCGGCTCCCCGAACGCTTCGTCACGGGCGAGGGCAGCGCCCTCGTCAACGGCCTGGACGGCGGGCCCGGCGTGCCCTCCGGGCACCGGACGCGGACCAGCGAACGGGGTCTCGGCGGCCTGCCCACCCTGCTGTCCAACGCGGAGACGTACGCACAGCTCGCCGTCGCCGCCCGCCTCGGCGCACCCGCGTACGGCACGGCCGGACTGCCCGGCGAACCCGGCACCACCCTGCTGACCGTCGCCGGGACCACCGTGGTCGAGGTGCCCCTGGGCACCTCCCTGGCCTACGTGCTGGACCTGTGCGGCACGGTGCCCGGACAGGGCGTGCTCGTCGGCGGCTTCCACGGCCGCTGGCTAGGCCCGGGCGCGGCCCGCGAGGCGCTCATCTCGCGGAAGTCCCTGGCGGCGTACGACGCGGTGCTGGGCGCCGGTGCGGTGCTCCCGCTGCCCGAGGACACGTGCCCGGCCGGCGAGGTGGCCCGGGTCGCGCGCTGGATGGCGCGGGAGTCGGCGGGCCAGTGCGGCCCGTGCGTACGGGGACTGCCCTCGCTGGCCGATGCCGTGGAACGGCTCGTGGCCGGAGGCGGCGGTGCGGCCCTCGACGCCGTGCAGGCCCGGATGCGGGGGGTGCGTGGCCGTGGGGCGTGCTCCCACCCGGACGGCACGTCCTCGTTCGTGGCTTCCGCGCTCGCCGTCTTCCCCGAGGAGTTCCGCGACCACGCGCTGGGCAGCGGCTGCGGACGCCGGGTGCTGGGCGCCCTGCCGCTGCCCGCCGACGAGAGCCCCGAACGGCTCGTCGTGGACTGGACGTTGTGCAAGGGCCACGGGCTGTGCGTGGACCTGCTGCCCGATGTGGTGCGGCTCGACGAGGACGGCTATCCGGCCCGCGGAGTCATGCCGGTCCCCGGCCCTTTGCGGCCGAAAGCACTGCGTGCGGTGCGGCGTTGTCCGGCGCTCGCGCTCCGTATCCAGGAATGAGTTCACGCTTTGGCGTGATCTGACAAATTCCCGTTCCAATGAATGCGGAAGTCCCCGCAGACCTTATGAATGTTCCGACGGAAGAACAGCGTGCCGGAAGAAAACCGAAGGAGAGAACCATGGGCAACAGGAACCGGGCGACCGCGGCCGCCGCCGGATCGGTGCTGACGGTGCTTCTGCTCGCGTCGGGATGCGGCAGCGGTGACGACGGAGCCCGTACGGTGACCGTCCGGCCGGCCAGCGCGGAACGGGCGGTGGGCCACGGCGCCGGCGCCGGTGAGGGCTACGGGGAGGCCTACGGAGAGGCTGCGGAAGCGGAGACGGACGCGGACGCGGAGGCGACGGTGGCCGGCAAACTCGCGGTCCGGGAGATCCCCCAGGTCGGCAGCGTGCTCACGGACGCGGCCGGATCCACGCTCTACCGGTTCGACAAGGACACCGCCCAGCCGCCCCGCTCGAACTGCGAGGACGCCTGCGCCACCCTCTGGCCGGCGGTGCCCGCAGACGGAGCCGAGGCCCCGCCCGGCACGGACGCGGGGCTCCTCGGCTCGGTCGACCGGGCCGACGGCACCCGCCAGCTCACGATCGCGGGGTGGCCGGTGTACCGGTACGCCAAGGACACCCGGCCGGGCGAGGCGAAGGGCGAGGGCGTCGGCGGCACCTGGCACGCGCTGGGGGCGGACGGCGGAAAGGCGGCGGATGCCGGAAAGGCGGACGCAGGTAAAGCGGACGCCGGTCAGGCGGACGCAGGTAAAGCGGACGCCGGAAAGGAAGTCGCGCCGCTCTCCGTCGTGGACGACGCGAAACTCGGAAAGCTCTTGGTGGACGGACAGGGGCGCACCCTCTATCGCTTCGGAAAGGACAGCGCCTGGCCGATGAAATTCGGCTGCCTCGACGCCTGCCTGAACACGTGGAAACCCGCCGCACCCGTGGCAGCCGAAAAGGCCGTCGGAATTCCCGCCCGGCTGGTCGGCTCCGTCGAACGTCCCGACGGAACCCGCCAATTGACGATCGACTGCTGGCCCGTCTACCTCTTCACCGGAGACACCGCACCCGGCCAGACCAACGGACAGGGCCTGCAGGGGCTCTGGTTCGCGGTGAACGACGCGGGCAAGAAGATCCCGGCGGCGGGCTGACCGGCCGTGCGGGACACGGGAAAGCGGGGGCTCCGGGCGCCCCGCGCACTCGCCCTGTTCGCCGCCCTCCTCTGCGCGGGCTGCAGTGGCGCAGGGGCCGGGGGGCGAGCGGCGTCCCCGCCCCCCGGCCCCGCCCCCGAGCCGCTGGACCGGATCGCGGCCGCGCTGGGCTGCAGCCCCGAGGTGACGGTCGACGCGCAGGAGGTGCGCGAGGGCGCCTGCGCGGTGGGGGCCCAGGCCTTCCGGATGGCCACCTTCAGCACGGCGGATGGCCGGGCCGCGTGGCTGACGGAGTCACGGCAGTACGGGGGCACGTACCTCGTCGGCGAGCGCTGGATCATCACGGCTCCCTCGGCGGAGGCCCTGACCCCGGCCCGGGACCGCCTCGGCGGAACCCTGGACTCGGCCCCCGCCCACACCCACGACGCCGACACCCACGACGCGCCCACCCACGACGCGCCCACCCACGACGCTCACCCCTTGGTGATCCGGACCACTCCGGTCTCGGTGCCCTGATAGAGCGTGCCGTCCGGGCCGGTGGTGCCGGTCATCTGCAGCGGGTTGTAGACCAGCCCGATGCCCAGGAAGGAGCTGGTGAGCTGCGCTCCCGTGGCCGGGTCGAGCACCGCGTGGTGGTACGAGGCGAAGGTGTTCAGGCCGGCGCTGCCGGTGGGACCGGTGACGGAGACGGTGTAGATCTTGCCGTCGGCCACCGAAAGCCGGGGCAGGGCCGCGGACTTCACCGAGCTGTTCCACACCAGGGTGCAGCCGGTCCCCTCGGCGTTGACGTCGACCCGGCTGAGACCGCCGTCGAAGTTCGCGGACGCGGGCTTGCTCGCCGGGGCGCCTGCGGGCAGGGCCGGGTAGGGGTAGCCGTAGGTGTTGGTGACGAAGACGCTGCGGCCCGAGGCGATGACGGCGTCCTCGGTCCCGCTGTTGGCGTACTGGGTGAGCACCGGGGTGGAGCAGATCGGCGTGGGCCCGCCGTCCACCCGGTAGACGAGCAGGTTCTCGTGCGGGGCGGCGTTGTCGGTGATGGTGACGTACTCCGTCCCGTCGCCCGGCCCGAAGAAGCTCGGGGTGGCGCCGGTGCCCCAGCTGAGCTGGCCGGGCTTGCGGGCCGGGCCGCGGTCGTACGGGGCGCGCCAGTCGATGACGGGGGTGCCGTCGGGCGCCTCGGAGAGGAGGTACAGCGCGTGGTCGGTGGCGACCGCGGTGTGACCCGGAACGGTGGAGATGCTGTTCTGCACGCCCTCGCCGGTGGCGAGGGTGCGGACCGTGCCGGTGTCCGTGTCCGCGGTGCCGATCACGCCGCCGGTGGTGGCGAACCAGACCTTGCCGTTCCAGGCGGGGGCCAGGCCCACGATGTTGTCGCCGGCCGGCACGGCGCCCGCGAGCGGGGTGGACTGGTCGACCGTCAGCGCCCAGCCGCTGCCGGTGCGGTGGTGGCCGATGCGGACGAGGTTGCTGTTCCCGTCCACGGCGACCAGCCGGTCGTTGTTGTCGAGGTAGGAGTAGACGCCGCCGAACAGGCTGCCCTTGGGCAGGGCGAGGGAGGCCAGGTCGGCCCCGCTCGCCGGATCCAGCAGGTGCACGGTCGGGGTCTGTCCGAAGATGGTGGTGCAGAGGGTGACCACGTAGCCGTCGGCGCCGACCACGATGGTCGGGCAGGCGGAGGCCAGCGCGGTGCGGGAGTAGGCGATCTTCCCCGTGCCGGGGCCCGGGTAGGGCGTGGTGTCGCTGGACGCGCTGTCCCCGTGCATGCCGGCGGTGCCGTTGCCCGCGGTGGCCGGGTTCCGGGGCGGCAGCGGACCGAACTCCGTGGCGCCGCCGGAGGCGGTGGCGGTCGCAGTGCCCAGCGTGCTCAGCGCCACGGCGAAGGTGAGGGCGAGCGCGGCGAAGCGCCCGCCCTTGGGACGGGAAAACGGCATGGGGGAGTCCTAGAACCGAGGAGGGAGGGAGAGGTGGGGGAGCGGGAGACGGAGAAGGGCGAGCGCATTGCGCGGTCAGCTGACGCGGCGGCAGCCAGTTGTGCTGGCCCGGGCCGTGCTCCGTACGGCGGTGGCTCACCGGTACGGCTCCAGCAGCGAAGTTAACCGGTGCCTTCGCCGCCGGACCAGGGCTCCCGGCCACACCGCATGCCATGTTCATGATCCCGCAGCACCCGTGAAACAGTCAGCCCCCGGCCCGGGTCGGCGGGCGGGGCCGCGACGCGCCGCCGACGCCGGAGAACACGGATGCCGCACGGAAGGTACGTACGGTCGGAGCACGCGCACCCGCCCCGCCCGTCGTTGAGCGGAGACTCACAGATGGCACAGCCCACCCCCCTCGCCCTCAAGCCCGGCACGGCCTGGGCCGACGCCTGGAAGCGCGCACTCGCCGCGGCCCCGGAGGCCTTCCGCGAGGACCGCGTCCTGAACCTCTGGGCCGGCGCCTGGCAGAGCGACGGCCACGCACTGGCCGCCACCAGCCCCGTGGACGGCAGTCCGATCGCGGGACCGCCCCGGCTGGACGCGGGCACCGCTACGAAGGCGGTGCGCGCCGCCCTCGACCAGCACCGCGCCTGGCGGCAGGTCCCGGCGGCCGAGCGCCGGGCCCGGGTCACCGCCGCGCTCGACGCCCTCGCCGAGCACCGCGACCTGCTCGCCCTGCTCCTGGTGTGGGAGATCGGCAAGCCCTGGCGCCTCGCGCGGGCGGACGTGGACCGGGCCGTCGAGGGCGTGCGCTGGTACGTGGACCACATCGACGCCATGCTGGAGGGCCGGACCCCGCTCGACGGCCCGGTCTCCAACATCGCCAGCTGGAACTACCCCATGTCCGTCCTGGTCCACGCGATGCTGGTGCAGGCCCTCGCGGGCAATGCCGTCATCGCCAAGACCCCCACCGACGGGGGCCTGGCCTGCCTGACCCTCGCCTGCGCGCTCATCCACCGCGAGAACATCCCGGTCACCCTGGTCAGCGGCAGCGGCGGCGAACTCTCCGAGGCGCTCGTCCGCTCCCCGGAGATCGGCTGCGTCTCCTTCGTCGGCGGCCGCGACACCGGAGCCCGCATCGCCACCGCCCTCACCGACCTCGGCAAACGCCACGTCCTCGAACAGGAGGGCCTCAACACCTGGGGCATCTGGGAACACACCGACTGGACCGCCCTGGGCGCCGCCATCCCGAAGCTCTTCGACTACGGCAAGCAGCGCTGCACCGCCTACCCCCGCTTCGTCGTCCAGCGCACCGCCTTCCCCGACTTCCTCGCCGCCTACCTCCCCGCCGTCTCCGCCGTCCGCACCGGACACCCCCTCGCGGTCGCCCACCCGGACGATCCGCTGCCCGAACTCGACTTCGGCCCCCTCATCAACGCCGCCAAGGCGGCGGAGCTCACCGCGCACGCCGCGGAGGCCGTGGACCACGGCGCCGTCCCCCTCTTCCGCGGCACCCTGGACCCGGCCCGGTTCCTGCCCGGGCAGGACACCTCCGCCTACGTGGCCCCGCTGACCCTGCTCAGCCCGCCGGCCTCCTCGCCCCTGTACCACGCGGAGCCCTTCGGGCCGGTCGACACCATCGTGCTCGTCGACACCGAGCCCGAGCTGCTGGCGGCGATGAACGCCTCCAACGGAGCCCTGGTCTCCACCCTCTCCACCGACGACCCGGCCACCTTCGACCGCCTCGCGCCCCAGATCCGCGCCTTCAAGACCGGCCACGGCAGGCCCCGCTCGCGCGGGGACCGGGAGGAGCTCTTCGGCGGGTTCGGCGCCTCCTGGCGGGGCGCCTTCGTCGGCGGCGAGCTGCTGGTCCGCGCGGTCACCCTCGGACCGGCCGGCGAACGGCTCCCGGGCAACTTCCCGGACTACCAGCTGATGCCCTGAACAGGCGCCGAGGAGGCGATGCGCCGGGCTCCGGACGCTCTGATTACAGTGAGGTCACCGCCGTGCCGCGCGGAACGCCAAGGGGGCGGACCGCCGCGGCCCGGCAAGAAGCCTGGAATGGAGCCGCAGATGGAGAGTCCCAGCCGTACCGCGCTGATCGAGGACCTGATGGGGCGCTTCCCGCACGTGCCCCGGGAAGCCGTGATCAAGGAAGACCTCCTGCGGGGCGGCATGGCCTTCGACGAGTCCGCGCTCAGCGGCGGCGCCGACGGCTCCTCGGGCGACGTCAAGCCGAAGTCGTACTTCATCTTCTCCTTCGACCACCGCACCCTCCCGGAGCTCGGCGCCGCCGCCCTGAACCGGCCCCCGGAGGAGATCGTGCTCACGGGCGGCCCCTACGAGCTGCGCCGCACCGTGGTCTCCGTACGGGTCAACCCGGACTCCCCGTACGTGGTGCGCGGCGGGGAGGACGGCACGCTCGGCCTGTACCTGGACGGCGTACGGATCTCGGACGTCGGCCTGCCGCCGATGCCCGAGTACTACCGGCACAAGCTGTCGAACGGCAAGTCCGTGATGGAGGTCGCACCGACCATCCAGTGGGGCTACCTCATCTACCTGACCGTCTTCCGGGTGTGCCAGTACTTCGGCGCCAAGGAGGAGTGCCAGTTCTGCGACATCAACCACAACTGGCGCCAGCACAAGGCGGCCGGCCGCCCCTACACCGGTGTGAAGCCGGTCGAGGAGGTGCTGGAGGCGCTGGAGATCATCGACCGGTACGACACGGCGGGCATCTCCAAGGCCTACACCCTTACGGGCGGCTCGATCACCTCCCAGGTCGGCGGCCGTGACGAGGCCGACTTCTACGGGCAGTACGCCCAGGCCATCGAGGAGCGCTTCCCCGGCCGCTGGACCGGCAAGGTCGTCGCACAGGCCCTGCCGCGCGACGCCGTGCAGCGCTTCCACGACCACGGAGTCAAGATCTACCACCCCAACTTCGAGGTGTGGGACGAGTACCTGTTCAAGCTCCACTGCCCGGGCAAGGAGCGCTACGTCGGCCGCGACGAATGGCACCGCCGGATCCTGGACTCCACGGAGGTGTTCGGGCCGCGCAACGTGATCCCGAACTTCGTGGCGGGCATCGAGATGGCCGAACCCTTCGGGTTCACCAAGGTCAGCGAGGCCATCGCGTCGACCCAGGAGGGCCTGCGGTACTTCATGTCGCACGGTGTCGTACCGCGCTTCACCACCTGGTGCCCGGAGCCGACGACCCCGCTGGGCAAGGCGAACCCGCTGGGCGCGCCCCTGGAGTACCACGTCCGCCTGCTGGAGACCTACCGCGCGACGCTGGAGGAGTTCGGCCTGAGCTCCCCGCCCGGGTACGGTCCGGCGGGTCCCGGCCGCGCCGTGTTCTCCGTCTCCTCCTTCATGGACAGCCTGGAGGGGCTGGAGGCGAAGGAGGAGACGGAGGAAGGCGCCTCCTGACCGGGGGCGCTCAGACGTCGAGCACCAGGTCCGAGGTCGGCAGGGACTGGCAGGTCAGGACCTCGGTGTCGGGCAGGTCCTCCGAGGGGGTGACCAGGTGCGCGGCCGTGCCCTTCAGCACGCTGCAGGCACAGCTCTCGCACTGCCCGACCCGGCATCCGCTCGGCATGGCCACCCCGGCCGCCTCGCCGAGGGCGAGGAGCGGGCCGTCGTTCTTGCGCCAGACGGCGCTGCGTCCGGACCGGGCGAAGGTGACGGTGTACTCCGCGCCGTCGGGCACGGTCACCTCCTGCCGGGCCGGGCGGAACTTCTCGCTGAACACCTCGAAGCGCGGGACGCCGCGCGCGATCAGGGCGCCGGTGAGGGCGTCGAGCATGGGCTGCGGTCCGCACATGTAGAAGCGGGCCCGCCGCTCGATGAGACCGGGGTCGATGTCGTCGGCCGTGATGAACCCGGTGCGGTCGTAGTCGCGGCCGGGCACCTCGTCCGGTCCGGGTGCGGCGTAGTGGTCGATGACCGTCAGCGCCGGTAGGCGGGCGGCCAGCTCGCGCAGCCGGTCCCGGAAGGGATGGTCGGCCGCGTTGTTGTTGCCGTAGTGCAGGACGACCTCGGGGACCGTGCCGCCGGTGGCGGCGAGGGTTTCGAGGTAGCTCAGGAACGGGGTGATCCCGATGCCGCCGGCCAGGAGCACGACCGGGTTGCCGGTGTGCGTCGGGAGGGCGAAGACGCCGCCCGGGCTCGCCAGGTGGAGCCGGTCGCCGACCCGGAGCTCCTCGTGGACCCGGGTGGAGAAGGCCCCGCCGGGGATGTGGCGCACGGCGAGCCCGTAGTCGGTGCGGCCGGTGGCCAGCGCGGGGCCGGTGAGGGAGTAGCTGCGCCCGTCCGAGGGGTCCTGCAGGGTGCCGTCCGGGTGCTCGGCGCGCATGGTCAGGTGCTGGCCGGGGCGGTAGTCGGGCAGGGCTCCGCCGTCCTCGGGGGTCAGCCGCAGGCCGCGGATGCCCGGGCTCACCTCCGTGAGGCCGGTGACGGTGAAGGGACGGGCCCCGAGCCAGGTGCCGTCACCCGCCACCGGGGCGATCCGGCAGGCGGCCGACCGCAGGGGCGCCGAGCCGCTGAGCGGGTCGGTGTCGGAGTGGTCGACGAGCCGGTTGAAGTTGCTGCCCGATGGGGCGGTCGGGTCGGCGCCCGGGAGGGCGAGGTCGGTGGCCTCCTGCCACCAGCCGTACTCGCCGACGACGACGGAGGGGTGCAGGGAGTCGTCGAAGCGGGCCCGCAGCCGGATGGAGCCGCGGCGCGTGGCGAGCTCCAGCCACTGGCCCTCGCCGATGCCGTGGGCGGCCGCGGTCCGCGGGTGCAGGTCCACCGAGGGGTCGGTGGCCCGGCGGCGCAGCGAGGTCAGGGACCGCTGCTGGCTGTGGACGAAGTACCCGTGCTTCGCGCAGGTCAGCACCAGGGGGTACGCGGCGTCCGTGGGCGCGGGGTCGTGGTGCTCGGGCACCGCCGGGTATCCGTGCTCCAGCAGCCGTTCGGAGTACAGCTCGACGCGCCGGGTGGGCGTGGCGAAGCCGGTCACCGCGTCGCCGTCGGCCGCTGCGGGGGCCGCGTACTTGCGGTAGGACTCCTCGCGGGGCACCCGGACGCCGCCCGGGCGGCCGCGCAGTTCCGCGACGGTCAGGCCGAGCGGTTCGAGCTGCCAGTTCCAGGCCGCCTCGATGTCCCCGTCGAAGAACTCCGCGCCCATGCCGAGGCGGCAGGCCAGGTCGAAGACGAACTCCGTGTCGCTGCGGGACTCACCCTGCGGCTCGACCATCCGCGGCCGGAGCTGGACCTGTTCCTGGGCCCGGTGGCTGACCTCGAAGCCGAAGCGCAGGGCCTCGTGCTCGTAGGCGCTGTTGACCGGCAGGACGATGTCGGCGCTGCTGCTGGTCGGGTTGTGGAAGAGGTCCAGGTGGACCTGGAAGTCGAGCGCCCCCAGCGCCCGCGCGGTGCGGTCGGAGTCGGGCTGGGCGACGACCAGGTTGGACCCGAAGCCGATGAGGGCGCGGACCGGGTAGGGGCGGCCGGTCTCGATGGCCGTGCACAGGTCGCCGGAGTTGACGTAGCCGGAGGCGGGCGGGCCCAGCGGGTGCTTGTCGAGGCCGAGGGCCTTGGCACGCTGCTCCGGCGCGAACTGGGCGACCGACGTGGCCGGGTTGTAGGCCGGCGCGGGGACCACGTGGTTGCCGCCGCGGGCGTCGTAGGAGCCGGTCAGCGCGTAGAGGGTGGCCAGCGCCCGCTCGGTCTGCGCGGCGTTCGCGCTCTGTCCCACGCCGGTCCACCCGTAGTAGGTGACCGAGGGCGCGGCGGCGATCTCCGCGGCGAGGGCGCGGATCTCCCGCTCCGGGATCCAGGTGGTGGCCGCGACCCGGGCGGGCGGCCAGGCCGCGCACGCGGTGGCGTACCGCTCGAAGGCGGGCGCGCAGTCGGCGACCGAGCCGTCGCGCAGGGTGACGGGCCGGGTGCCGCGCAGCGCGAAGCGCTCGGGGCGGTCGGCGGCGCACGTGGTGTCGTAGGCCTCGGCCCGGCCGGTCTCCTCGTCGAAGACGGCGAAGCCCGAGGGGGCCGCGCCCTCGTACGTGCCGGGGAGCTCGTCCGCGCGCAGGAACCGTCCGGTATCGGCGCGGACCAGCAGGGGAGCGTTGGTCCAGGCGCGGACGAAGGCCGCGTCGTAGCCCTCGTCGGCGATGAGGAGGTGGGCCAGGCCCAGGGCGAGCGCGGCGTCGGTGCCGGGCCGGACCCGCAGCCAGTGGTCGGCGCGCAGCGCGCTCGTGGAGCGGCGCGGGTCCACGACGGCGAGCTTCGTGCCCGTGGCCTGGGCGGCGGACAGGGCGGCGGACTGGGCGAGCCAGGTCTTGGCCGGGTTGAACCCCCACAGCAGGGCGAGGTCGGCGTTCGCGTAGTCGGGCGGCGGGATCGGCGAGCCGAAGGTGAAGGCGTGCGCGACGTCCTTGTGCCAGTTGCAGATCTCCGCGCTGTACACCGTGTTCGGGCTGCCGAAGCGGCGTACGAAGCGCTCGATCCACTCGGTGGCGTCCGAGACCATCGTTCCGGAGGGCGTGGCCACCGCGAAGGCCACCGACTCGGGGCCGGTCTCGGCGGCGATCGTGCCGATCTTCTCGGCTATCTCGGTCATCGCCTCGTCCCAGGAGACGGGCACCCAGCCCGGGTCCGGGTCCGACTTGGGGTTGGTCCGGCGCAGCGGGGTGGTCAGCCGCCGGGTGCTGTGCGCGATCTCGGGGGCGGAGCGCCCCTTGGGACACATGGCGGTGCCCGTGGGATGGTCGGGGTCCGGTCGCACGCCGGTGAGGCGGCCGTCCTCGATGGTGAAGATCGCGCCGCAGCGCGACTTGCAGAGGGTGCAGAAACCCCTCTTCTCTTCGGACATGGCCGTCTCCCGCCTTGTGGACCTCCCTCCATTGGACAGTCCGTGGCACGGTGCTCACCAGCGGCGATGGTCTTGACCGGGGACACGGATGTCCCGGCCGGCCAGGGCCTTTCGGCCCCGGAACCGGCCGGGTCGTCCGGCCCGCCCGGGATGCCTAAGTGGCGCCTCAGGGGTGCCGGGCGTGTACCAAGCGGAAGGCGCCGTACAGGGCCGCGGCGGCGAGGGCCAGGAGGATGGAGGTCTCGATGAGCTGGGTCGGCCAGTGGTGCGAGGCCGGGTGGAAGTCCAGGTACCGGGCGGTGATGTGCAGGTCGGCGGGGCAGCCGGCCGTCGGGTCCGTCGGGTTGAAGCAGGAGTTCTCCGAAAGGCGCTCACCCGTCGAGCTGAGGTAGCCGGTGTCCATCATCAAGGCGGAGCCGGGCAACCGCGGACCGGCGTCCCCCGGATAGGGCACGGTCCTCGTCACCACGGGCAGGAAGGACCAGCGCAGCGCGCCGAGGACCAGGAGCACCAGGCCGGTGAGGAGACCCGTGACCGCCATGGCGGTCAGTGTCCGCCGGACCAGCTGGCCGACCAGGGCGCCGAGGGCCACGCCGAGCAGGCAGTAGCCGATGAGTACCGGTCCGGTGGCCTCGTACGGGCCCCGGTCGGCCCAGTTGAGCTGCCAGGATCCGCTCACCCTCGACCAGCCCAGGCGGTACACCCCGATCAGGGCGGTCGAACCGAGCACGGAGACCACGGCCGCGACCAGCACCTTCGAGCCGAGCCAGGCCCTCGCCGTCGTGGACTGGGTGAGGGCGAGCCGCCAGGTCCCGCTCTCCAGCTCGCGGGCGACCATCGGGCCGGCGACGAAGGCTCCGACGAGCAGCGGAAGGAACAGCATCGTGTTGCCCGCGTACATCACGCAGAGCCGGAACAGCTCCCACGCGTAGTACTCGGTCGACATGTCCATCCGGTCGGATTCCGAGGTCCCGCTCCAGGCCCGCAGCGCGACCGTCGCGGCGAGGCTCGCGCCCACCAGCGCGGGCACCGCCCACAGCACGCGCCGGTGCTGGCGGACCGTGACCCAGTACGGCCCCTTCAGGCTCAGCGTGCTCATGCCGGTACCCCCGCGGTGGCTTCGGCGTCCACGGCGAACGCCGGGGCTTCGGGCGCGCGCAGATGGGCGAGCAACAGTTCCTCCAGGGACGGGTGGGTGGTCTGCCAGGTACCGCTGTCCACGGGACCCCGCGGCCGTACGAGCGCCGTGAGCTGGCGGCCCGTCGTACGGGCCTCCACCACCGTGTGCGCCGCGAGTTCCTCGCGGGCCGCGGCGGGCCCGGTGACCAGTACGTGCGCCGCGCCGACCTCGTCGATGGGGCCGGAGAGGCGGATCCGGCCGCCGTCGACGAGGAGCAGGTGGTCGCAGGCGCCCTCCAGCTCGGTGAGGATGTGCGAGGACATCACCACGGAGGTGCCGTTCTCGGCGGCGTCGGCCATCAGCGTGCCCATGAGGCGGTGCCGGGCGAGCGGGTCGAGGTCGGCCATCGGCTCGTCGAGCAGGAGCAGGCCCGGGCGTTTGCCGAGGGCCAGGGCCAGGGCGACCCGCGTGCGCTGGCCGCCGGAGAGGGTGCGGACCTTCGCGTGCGGGTCGAGGTTCCCCGCCTCCACGATCTGCTCCGCCCTGCTCGCGTCCCAGCGTCCGGGGTTGAGTTCCCGCCCCATGCGCAGCGTCTCACCGACGGTGAGCTGCGGGTACAGCGGCTTTTCCTGGGCCACGAAGGCCAGTTCCTCGCGCGGGACCGAGCGGAGGTATCCCTCCGTCGCGGACACCAGCCCGGCCGCGATGGTCAACAGGCTCGACTTTCCAGCCCCGTTGGGCCCTACGAGTGCACAGATCCGGCCCTCGGGAAGCCGGAAGGAGCAGTCGCGCAGCGCCCATCCTCCCCGGCGTCCGTAGCGCAGGCCGAGGCCCTCCGCCTCGATCACGGTGTGCGTCATACGTTGTCGTCCCCCTTGAAGTGCTCTTCCAGTACGGCCGAGAAGAGCGCGGCCGCGTCCTCCCGCTCCATCCCGGCCTCCCGGGCCCTGCGCGCCCAGTCCGCGAGGTCGGCGCGCAGCGGGGACTCCGCCGGGGCGCCGCCCAGGGACGCGCGGATGAAGGTGCCCAGCCCCCGCTTCGCCTCGACGAGGCCCTCGCGCTCCAGCTCGCGGTAGGCCTTGAGGACGGTGTTCGGGTTGATGGCGGTGGCCTCGACGACCTCGCGCGCGGTCGGCAGTTTGTCGCCCGGCTCCAACAGGCCCAGGCGCAGGGCCTGTTTGGTCTGCTGGACGATCTGCAGGTACGTGGCGATGCCGCTGCGCCGGTCGATGCGGTACTCGAGCACGACAACACCACCCTTTCACTAGGTAAGTAGTGAAAGGGTGGTGCAGGGGGGTACTTCTGTCAACTGTCCTGCGCTGTGCCTCCGTTGTTCCTACGTCGCTCAGGCGAAGGCGGGATCCGGGATCGAGCGGCGCAGCTCCGGCGCGATCCGCGACTGGAACAGCTCCAGGGAGTCGCGGTGCTGAGCCTCCGTCAGCCCGCCCGGCTCGGCCTGGAGGTGCAGGACCGTGTGGCCGAACTCCTGGTGGTAGCGGTGCACCTTCTCGATCACCTGCTCGGGGCTGCCGATCAGGGCCGAGCTCCGCTCGACGAAGTCCTCCAGGGTCGGGAAGACCGGCTCCAGACCCTGCGCGGCGTGGGCCGCGAGGTACCGGGCGAAGGCCGGCCGGTACGCGGCCACCGCGGCCTGCGAGGTGGGCGCCGTGTGGAAGCCCGCCGTGCCCGCGCCGACGACCGCGTGGGCCGGATCGTGTCCGTAGTGCTCCCAGCGCTCTCGGTAGTGGCGGATCAGCGCGGCGTACGGGCCGATCGGATGGGTGACGTTCGCGGAGAACAGCGGGTCGCCGTAGCGCGCCGCGAGGTCCACGGACTCACGGCTCGTGGCGCTGCCGTGCCACACGCGCAGCGTCTTCTGGTACGGCCGGGGCAGCACCTCGGCGCCGCTCAGCGCGGGCCGGAAGCGCGGCTGCGCCGTCACCTTGTCCTCGCTCCAGATCTGCCGGAACAGCTCGTAGCCCTCGGAGCTGCGCTCCCACTGGTCCTCGGGGGTCACGTCGAACAGCTCGCGCTGGGCGGTGCCGTTCCCCTTGCCGATCATCAACTCCAGTCTTCCGTCGCTGAGGTGGTCGAGCGTCGCGTAGTCCTCGTACGCCCGCACCGGGTCCAGCAGGCTCAAGGTGGTCACGGCGGTGTAGAGCCGGATGCGCCGGGTCAGGGCCGCGATGTGGGAGAGCACCACGGGCGGCGAGGAGGACAGGAACGGCCGCTCGTGGCGCTCGCCGACCCCGAACCCGTCGAAGCCGAGCTCCTCCGCCTGCAGCGCGGCGGCGACGACCTGCCGGAACCGCTCGCGCGTGGGGGTGGGGGCGCCCGTCTCCGGGTCCGTGCCGTCCGTGATCAGGGTGATGGCCAGGAACTTCAATCCGGCTCCTATCGAAAAGGGCATTCCCGGAATCAGGGTCGCTGAATGACGGGAGTGTGAAATGCGATTCGGCAGAATTAAATCTGTGTGTCGGCGCTGTCATGGGCGCCGCCCGGCGCCCGGAAGGCCAGGAAGGAAGGCCTGTGGCGCACGGTGAAACCGATCGACTCGTAGAGGCGCACCGCATCGGTGTTCTCGGCGGCCGTGTGCAGGAACGGCACGTCTCCCCGCTCCCGGATGCCCGCCGCGACGGCACGGACCAGCCGCGTCGCCAGCCCCCTGCCGCGGAAGCCGGGATGGGTGCAGACCGCGCTGATCTCCGTCCAGCCGGGCGGGCGCAGCCGCTCCCCGGCCATGGCGACCAGCCGGCCGCGATGGCGGATGCCCAGGTACGTGCCCAGCTCGACGGTGCGGGGCAGGAAGGGCCCGGGCTTCGTCAGCTCGATCAGCTCCAGCATCTCGGGCACGTCCGCAGCCCCGAGCCGCACCGCCTCGGGGGCGGGCTCGGCGCGCAGCGAGGTGTCGGTCAGCTGGACGCCCCGCCCCGACCAGAGGGTCTCCCAGCCGGGGGGCGGGGTCAGCACCCCGGAGAGCGAGACCACCCCGCCGGGGCCCGCCAGGGTGCCCAGCGCGTCCCAGGACCGGGCGTCGGCCGGATCCGCGATCGCGCAGAAGACGGCGACGTCCGGCTGGTAGCGGGCGGCGTGGGCGCCGGCCCGCACGGCGAAGGCCGCGTGCGCGCCGGAGAGCGAGGCCCAGGCCGGGTTGTCGAGGACGTGCGGGACCGCAGGGACCGCAGGGGGCGCCGGGATCGCCGGCGCCGCAGGGGTCACGCGGCTGGGTGCAGGACTGGCGCTGGTGGTGGTGCTGGTGCTGGGCATGGGGCGGAACCCTCCTTCCGTGGAATGCCTGACCTGGCCGGGGACGGCCGGCCGCAGGATCAGGAGTTGGTCGTGGGCAGCCCGGGCGGGTTCACCAGGGAGGTCGGCACGGCCTCGTTGGAGAGGTTCCAGGCGGTGAGGAGCTGCGGGTACTGGCCGCTCTTGGCCAGGTGGTTGATGGCTTCGGCCACGGGCTCGGCCAGTCCGCTGCCCTTCTTCGCGGTCGCGGCGATCAGCCCCTGGAGGGACTCGCCGGCACCGGAGAACGAACCGGCGTTGCGGGTCGGGGCGTTGCTGCTCGCGGTCTGGGTGATGTGGTAGGCGATCGAGGGGTTCGGGCCGAAGTTGAGGTCGATCTTCTTGCCGCTCAGCGCCAGGTAGACGCTGTTGGCGTCGGGGAAGTACTTGACCGTGATGTCCTTGCCCTCGGACTGGAGCTTCTTCTGCCACTCCAGGAGGATCTTCTCCTGGTTGGTGCCCTTGCTGACGGAGACCGTCTTGCCCGCCAGGTTGCGGTAGTCGCCGCCGAACTCCCAGGTGTTCTCCTTCAGGGCTTCGAAGGCCAGGTTGTCCTGCCGGTAGGACGCGAAGTCGTACTTCTTCTTGCGCTCCTCGGTGACCGTGACGTTGGAGAAGGCCACGTCGACCTTGCCGCTGTCGACGCCGACGAAGAGGTTCTCCCACGTGGAGTTCTTCACCACGGGCTTCAGGCCCAGCGTCGCGGCGACCAGCCGGCCGAGGTCGGGCTCCGCGCCGGTCAGGGTCTTCTGGTCGGTGCCGACGAAGGCCAGGGGCGGGAAGCCGGCGGGCAGGGCGCCGACCCCGATGACCAGCTCACCGCGGTCGCGCACCTCCTTGGGAAGCTGGGCGCGCAGGGACTCGACGACCGGGGCGGACAGCTCGGCCTGCTGGGCGGCCCCGTTGGAGAAGGCGCCGACGGTCACCTTGTCCGAGCCGGAGCCCGCGGCGGCGCCGGAGGCCTTCGCGTCACCGCCGCACGCGGTGAGTCCGGCGGCGAGGGCGACGGCGGCGGTCGTGGCGCCGAGGCCGCGGACGAGTCTGTTGCGCAGGAGGGACGGGCGGTGCATGGCGTTGCCTTTCGGGTGTGCGGCGATACGGGGAAGGCCGCGGCGGTGAGGGTGAAGGAATGGGGGCCGGGGCGCGGCCGGCCGGGCCGGGTGATGCGCCGGAGACCCGTCAGAGCACCTTGCTGAGGAACTCCCGGGTGCGCGGATGCGCGGGGTGGTCCAGCACCTGTGCGGGCGGACCCTGTTCGACGATGCGGCCCTCGTGGAGGAAGACGACCTCGTCGGCGACCTCGCGGGCGAAGCCGATCTCGTGGGTCACGATCACGAGGGTGGTGCCCCCGGTGGCCAGGTCCTTGATCACGGAGAGCACCTCGCCGACCAGCTCGGGGTCGAGCGCCGAGGTGGGCTCGTCGAAGAGGATGACCCCCGGCCGCAGGGCGAGCGCCCGGGCGATGGCCACCCGCTGCTGCTGCCCGCCGGACAACTGCCGCGGGTAGGCCCCGCCGCGGTCGCCGAGCCCGACGCGGCGCAGCAGGTCCTGCGCCAGGGCCTGTGCCTGCGGCCGGGACAGCCTGCCGGTGGCCACCGGGGCGGCGGCCACGTTGTCCAGCACGGTGAGGTGCGGGAAGAGGTTGAAGTTCTGGAAGACGAAGCCGATGCGGCCGCGCTGGGCGAGGATCGCCCGTTCCCGCAGCTCCTTGAGCCGGCCCCCGTGCCGCTGGACGCCGATCAGCTCGCCCCCGATGGTGACGTGGCCGGCCTCCGGCTTCTCCAGATGGTTGAGGACCCGCAGCAGGGTCGACTTGCCGGATCCCGAACGCCCCAGGATCACGGTGACCGTGCCGGGCGCGACGGTAAGGTTCACCCCGTCCAGGACCTGGCGGCCGCCGAACCACTTGTGCACGTCGTGCACCTCGATGGCGGCCGCGGGCGGGGCCGCGGCGGTGACGGTGGTCGAGTCCACGGTCATCGGGCCGTCTCCTTCCGGTAGCGGATCCCCAGGTCGCGCAGGCCCGCCCGGGCCCGCTGGAGGGGAGTGGGCACCGGGGTGCGCAGGGCTCCGCGGGCGTAGTACCGCTCGACGTAGTACTGCACGACGGAGACCAGACTGGTGAGGATCACGTACCAGACGGTCGCCACCAGCAGCAGCGGCACCACGTCGCCGGGGTAGGTGCTGGCCAGGCTCTGGGCCGAGCCGAACAGGTCGAGCAGCGAGACGTAGAAGACCAGGGAGGTGGCCTTGAGCAGGCCGATCAGCTGGTTGACGTAGGAGGGCACGATGGAGCGGAGCGCCTGCGGGAAGACGATCCGGGCGAACTGGTAGCGCCTGGGCAGTCCCAGGGCCGCGGCCGCCTCGTGCTGGCCCTGGTCCACGGAGAGCACCCCGGCCCGGACGATCTCGGCGGCGTACGCCGCCTCGCTCAGGCTCAGTCCGACCACCGCGACCGCCATGTCGGTGGCGAGCCGCGACTCGTCGAAGGTCACGAAGGCGGGGCCGAACGGGACGCCGATGCTGAGCGTGGGGTACAGGGCGCTGAGGTTGTAGAGGAAGAGCAGGACCACGATCAGCGGCACGGAACGCAGGAGCCAGATGTAGGTCCAGCTCACCGACCGCAGCACCGGGCTGCCCGAGAGCCGCCCGAGGGCCAGCAGGATGCCGCCGGCCAGACCCAGGACGGCACTGTACGCGGCCACCTGGAGGGTGATGAGCAGCCCGTCCAGGATCACCGGGCGGGCGAACCAGTACGCGAACCGGTCCCACTGGTAGAAGGGATTGGTGATCAGCCCGTGGGCGGCCTGCGACACCAGCACCAGGACGATGATGGCGGCCACCCACCGCCCGGGCCGGCGCAGCGGGAGGACCCGCTCGGCCGGCCCCGGCGGCCCGGTGGGGCCGGCGGGCGCGGAGAGGAGCAGTGATTCGGTCAAGGACACTCCACGGCTTCGAAATAGGAGCAGAATCGAAAAGCAGCCGTCAAGCAGGACTGGAGAGGCCGCCGATATCTTTTATCTGCGGCGTAAGCTAGGCAGCCCGGAGAAGGGGTGTCAACGGCCTGGATATCCGCATGCGTGAAATCGTGTTCCGATTTCATCCGCCGTACACACAACGCCTGTTCGTGAAATGAAACTCAGCGGCCGCCGGGTGCGGTGGCCGAGTTCAGGCGGCCGCGCAGGCCGGCCAGCCGGACGCGCAGCAGCTTCAGCGGTGTCGGCGGCAGGCCGCGGGAGCTGCCGCGCGCGTAGTACCGCTCCACGTAGTACTGGCCCGCGCTCAGCACGGTGGTCACGGCGACGTACCAGAGGGTGGCCACCATCAGCAGCGGGATGACCTGGTAGTTCTGGTTGTAGACCAACTGCACCGAGTACAGCAGGTCGTGCACGGCCAGCACGCTGACGATGCTCGTGCCCTTGAGGGTGCCGATGAGCATGTTCCCGGCGGTCGGCACGATGGAGCGCATCGCCTGGGGAACCACGATCCGGTACAGCGTGCGGCGCCTGCTCAGCCCGAGCGCCTGCGCGGCCTCGGTCTGGCCGGGGTCCACCGAGAGGATCCCGCCGCGGACCACCTCGGCGGCGTACGCGGTCTCGTGCAGGGTCAGGCCGATGACAGCCGTCAGGGTCGGGCCGAGCAGGTTGACCGTGGTGACGGTGAACAGCTGCGGGCCGTAGGGGATGCCCAGGCCCAGCGTCGGGTACAGGGCGCCGATGTTGAACCAGAACAGCAGCTGCACCAGCAGCGGTGTGGACCGGAAGATCCACACGTAACCCCAGCTCAGGGTGCGCAGCACCGGATTGTCCGACAGCCGCATCACGGCGAGGACGGTGCCGAACAGGAAGCCCAGCACCATCACCACGGCGGTCAGCCAGAGGGTCAGCAGCAGCCCGTCGAGCACGGCGGAGGTGGTGAAGTACCGCCCGACCAGACCCCATTGGAAGGCGTCGTTGCGGAAGACGGAGGCGAGCACCAGGGCGAAGACGAGCAGGGCCGCGGCGGCGGACACCTGGCGGCCCACGCGTCGGCGCGGCACGATCGGCGGCGACTCCGTACCGGGGACGGCCGTGTCGAGGGCGTCGAGGGCGTCGAGGGTGTCGAGTGATCCGGGCGTGCGGGAAACGTCGGAAGCGGTGCTCATGGAGGTGCTCCGGGGATGGGAGGGATCGCGGGCGGCAACGACTGCCCGGCGGCGTGGGGCGGGCACGCCCGGGCCGCCGGACAGGGGTGCGGTCGTCACGCTCGCCGTGTCCCTCAACACGGCCGGACCGGCTCCGTGCACGGCGCATCCGGTCCACCGTCGATCGTATGCGCCGACGGCACGGCCGTGTCAACGGTGCCCGGTCCGGCGGGGGACCGGAGCGTCCGGCATTCGGGCCGTTGCTTGACGAACGGCAGTTCGTCCTGTTCAAGTAGTCGCATGAATGCCCATCAGCGCCTGGTCTCGCGCGACTACATCGACTTCGGTCGGGTGTGGTCCGCGGCTTGTTGCGCCTGACGCGGCAGCGGGCTGCCTGAACGGCCCTTCCCTCCCTCGGTGACCCCGTCGTGGGCCGAGTTCTTCCCTTCGCGCCACCGTCGTGCCGTCCGTGACCGCCTCAAGGCCTTCACGCCGCCGCGCACCCGGACGCGCGCTGCCGCCGCACCGCATCCCCGACGCCCTGCGTCGTCACGCTTGCACGCCATGCCCGCACGCCATGTCCGCACCTCACGCGCCTTCCTCCGCCCCCGCACACCTTCCGCGCGGCTGACGGAGCCTCACGCACCGCCGCACCGAGGCCGGTTCACCCTGCCACGAGGCGATCCGCCGCACCTTCCGAAAGGCCACACCCATGCCCGTGGAGTTCCTCGGCATAGCCGCCACCAACGACGGCTCCGAAACCACCGCCCGCTCCGGTGCCTCCTTCGACAAGGAGTACACGCTCCGCCTCGCCCGGGCGCACGAGGACAACGGCTGGGACCGGGTCCTGTTCGCCTACGGCTCCGGTACGCCGGACCCCGCGCCGGCCGCCGCGTACATCGCGGGCAAGCTGGACCGGCTGCAACTCCTGCTGGCCCACCGGCCCAACGTCTCGTACCCCACCTTCGCGGCCAAGACCTTCGCGACCCTCGACCAGATCAGCGGCGGCCGGCTGGCCGTCCACTTCATCACCGGCGGCAACGACCACGAGCAGGGCCGCGAGGGCGACCTCCTCACCAAGGACGAGCGCTACTTCCGCACCCGCGAGTACATCCGCATCGTCAAGAAGATCTGGACCACTCACGAGGCCTTCGACCACGAGGGCGAGCACTATCGTTTCCACGACTTCGTCAGCGACGTCTTCCCCGTCCAGCAGCCGCGCCCGAACGTTTCCTTCGGCGGCTCCTCGCCCGCCGCCTACGCGGCCGGCGGCGCCGAGGCCGACATCTACTGCCTCTGGGGCGAGCCCCTGGAACAGACGGCCCAGCAGATCGAGGCCGTACGGGAGGCCGCGCTGGCCGCGGGCCGCACCGAACTGCCCCGCATCCAGGTCGCGTTCCGGCCGATCATCGCCCCGACCGAGGAGCTGGCCTGGGAGAAGGCCCACCGCACGGTGGGCGCCATCCGCGAGCGCAGGGCGGCGGGGACGGTCCAGCGCCACCGCGGCAACGGGGTGACGGAGGCCGCGGCGCCGCAGAACACCGGATCGCAGCGTCTGATCGCCATCGCCGAGGCGGGGGAGCGCTACGACCGGGCCCTGTGGACCCCCACCGCGGCCGCCACCGGGGGCGCGGGCAACTCCAACGCCCTGGTCGGCACACCGGAGACGGTGGCCCAGGCGCTGCTGGACTACTACGACCTCGGCGTGGACATCCTGTCGGCCCGCGGCTACGACCTGCTCGACGACGCCATCGACTTCGGCCGGTACGTGATCCCCCTCGTCCGCGAGGGGGTCGCGCAGCGGGACGCGGCCCGGGAGGCCGCCGCCCGGGACGCCGCGGGCGGCGCCCGCACCGAGACCGGCTCGCTCCGCCAGACCCTGACGGCGGTGCGCGCATGAGCCGCCACGCGAGAGGGCTCCGCGGGCGGGTGCGCACCGCGCTCGTGCTCCTGCCCGTCCTGACCGGGCTGAGCGCGCTGACCGCCTGCGGATCCGGCGAGGCAACCGCTCCGGCGGCCGCGGCCCTCGTCTCGCCCGCGCCGGCCGACGATCCGGTCGCGGGCGTGCGGGCGGTGGAGCAGATCGCCGCCCTGCTGCCCCCGGAAGTCCGCAAGGCGGGCAGCGTGCGGATCGGCGGCTCCGTCGGAGCGCCTCCGTCGGCGTACTACCCCAACGGGCAGGACAAGCCGCCGGCC
Source organism: Streptomyces sp. NPDC051563 (assembly GCF_044454225.1). NCBI lineage: Bacteria > Bacillati > Actinomycetota > Actinomycetes > Kitasatosporales > Streptomycetaceae > Streptomyces > Streptomyces sp. NPDC051563. The sequence continues at coordinate 53,913 of NZ_JBITDL010000032.1, read as the reverse complement.
GGCCAGGACATCGACATCGCCGCCGCGGTGGCCAAGGTCCTCGGTGTGAAACTGGAGCGCCAGGACGCCTCCTTCGAGACGATCCTGCCCGCCCTCGGCAGCGGCAAGTACGATGTCGGGACGGGCAACTTCGGGGTCACCGCCGAACGCCTGAAGTCCGTGGACTTCGTCACCTACATCAACGACGGCCAGGGCTTCGCCGTGAAGACCGGCAACACCGCCCTGACCGGACAGGTCTCCGACCTCACCCAGCTGTGCGGGCTGATCATCGGCACCGGCGCCGGCACGACCTTCGAGAAGACCCTCACCGCGAAGAAGGAGGTCTGCGCGGCCGCCGGCAAGAAGCCGTACGAGGTCAAGGTCTTCTCCGAGTCGGGGGCCGTCACCACGGCCCTCCAGCAGGGCCGGATCGACGTGGTCATGTCGACGATCAACGGCCTGCGCTACCAGGCGGCCCAACCCGCCGCCCAGACCACCTTCCTCGGCGAGTACCACCGCCTCGACGTGGGCTTCGCCTTCAAGAAGGGATCGCCGCTGACCCCCGCCTTCCAGGCCGCCGTCAACGAACTGATCAAGGACGGCACCTACGCGCGGATCCTGAAGAAGTGGGGCACCGCGTCCTCCGCGATCGACACCTCGCAGATCAACCCGGCCGAGCACACGTGAGCGGGCCCGAGCCCGGACGGGCCATGGTGGAGGTCCACGGGGTCCACAAGAGCTTCGGGCCCCTGGAGGTGCTGCGCGGGGTCGACCTGAGGGTCCGCTCCGGGGAGGTCACCGTGATCCTGGGCCCGTCCGGCTCGGGGAAGTCCACCCTCCTGCGCACCATCAACCACCTGGAGAAGGTCGACCGCGGCTGGATCAGCGTCGACGGAGAGCTCATCGGCTACCGGGGCCACCGCGGCAAGCTGTACGAACTCAAGGCCAAGGAGGTGCTCAAGCAGCGCACGCACATCGGGTTCGTCTTCCAGGACTTCAACCTCTTCACCCACCTCACCGTGCTGGAGAACCTCGTCGAGGCCCCGGTCTCCGCGCTGCGCCGGCCGCGGGAGGAGGCCGAGGCGACGGCCCGCCGGCTGCTGGAGCGGGTCGGCCTGAGCGACAAGGCGGCCGCCTACCCGCGCCAGTTGTCCGGAGGACAGCAGCAGCGGGTGGCGATCGCCCGGGCGCTCGCGCTCGAACCGAAGGTGCTGCTCTTCGACGAGCCGACCTCGGCGCTCGACCCGGAACTGGTCGGCGAGGTCCTGGACGTCATCAAGGACCTGGCCCGCACCGGCACCACCATGATCGTCGTCACGCACGAGCTCGGCTTCGCCCGGGAGGTCGCCGACACCGTCGTGTTCATGGACGACGGGGTCGTCGTGGAGCAGGGAGCGCCCGGGGCCGTCCTGGACGACCCGCAGCACCCCCGTACCCGGGCCTTCCTCGCCAAGGTGTGGTGAGGGATCAGCCGACCAGCGCCGCGGTGATCTGCCGGGTGGTCTGCGCGGCCACCCGGGGGTCGGTCGCGGCGTGGTACGTGTAGGCGTTGAGGCCGGTGGCCAGGGCCCAGCCCCGGCCGCGCAGCCAGGTGGACTCGTCCACGCCCAGCGCGCCGCGGAAGACGGCCCGGCTGGGGGCCGACATCAGGGTGAAGGCGATGGTCAGGTCGCAGGCCGGGTCGCCGACTCCGAGCCCGCCGAAGTCGATGACCGCGCTGAGGCGGCCGTCGGCGGTCAGCAGGTTGCCGGTGTGGAAGTCCCCGTGGAACCAGACCGGAGGCCGGTCCCAGCCGGGGGCGCCCAGCGCCGCCTCCCACAGGGCGGTCATGGCCGGTGCGTCGAACACGCCCGAGACCTCGGCGATGGCGGCCCGCGTGGCCCGGTCCCGGCCGGCCAGGTCGTCCTGGACGGCTTCGGCCCGGAAGGCCCGGTCCGGCGGCGCGAACCGCTGCAGGGCCGTCAGGAATCCCGCCAGGTCCAGGGCGGCCTCGGAGGAGTCGGCGAGCGCCGCGGCGGTCGCCACCTCGCCGTCCAGCCAGCGGGACACCGACCACGGCCACGGATATCCGAAGCCGGGCCGGCCCAGGGCCACCGGTACCGATACGGCCAGCGGCAGGTGCGGGGCGAGCCGGGGCAGCCACTCGGCTTCCTTGGCGGCCTGCCCGGCGACCCCGGGTCCGCGGGGGAGCCGGACGGACAGCTCCCGGCCCAGCCGGTAGATCACGTGGTCGGATCCGGCCGGGTCGAGGAGCCGGAGGGGAAGCCCCGCCCACTGGGGGAACTGCGCGTCGACCAGTCGCCTGACGAGGGTGCCGTCGATGACCGGGCGGGCCTCGGCCTCCGCTTCGTGTCCCAAGAACGCTCCCCCGTCCGGCCCGCTCCGTACGGCGGGCGCTCGGGGCCATCCCACCGTGCAGGAGTCCGCCTGTCGACCGGATTTCCGGCCCCGGCGGCCACGCGGCCGGGGCTGTTCCTCTTGCTCCTGCCCCTCGCTCTACTCCTCCTCCAGCCAGTGCGGCGTGCGGAAGGCCGCGCCGCCGTACATCGGGAGGGCGATCGATTCCCCGTACCGGGCGAGCTGGTTCCAGGGCCGGTTGATCCCGGTGGAGCCGTAGCGGCGCACCCGGGTGACGGCGTCGAGGTCCAGTACGTCGACGAGCACCTCCTCGCCGGGGCCGGCCTGCTGGCGGACGAGGCCCTCGGGGTCGACGATCGCACTGGCGCCGACCCCCGCCGGGTCGGCGGCGTTGACGTTGACCACGTACACCTGGTTCGTCCAGGCGTTGGCACGGGCGCAGACCAGTTCCATCTCCCGGTCCCGGGTGGGGGTCAGGGTGGGCTGGAGGACGATCTCCGCCCCCAGCCAGGCGAGTTGGCGGACCGTCTCGGGGAAGGAGCCGTCGTAGCAGATGGCCAGGCCCGCCCGGCCGATGCCGGGGATGTCGAAGACGGTGAACTCGTGGCCGGGCCGGGCCTTCTCGTACGGCTGCCAGGGGAAGACCTTGCGGTAGCGGGCGACGACCTCCCCCTCGGGCGAGACGGCCAGGGCGGTGTTGTAGACGTGGCCGTCCTCCGCGCGTTCGTAGAGGCTCCCGGGGACCAGCCACAGCCCGGTCTCCCTGGCGAGGGCGCAGATCCGGTCGGTGAGCGGTCCCGGGATCGTGACGGCCGCCCGCTCCATCCAGTCGTCGGGTGCGTGGGCCAGCACCGGTCCCTCGGCGGCGAGGAGGAGTTCGGGGGCGATGACGAGCTGGACGTGGGGGAAGAGCTCGTGCGCGGCGCGGACCTGGTCGCTGAAACGCTGCCAGGTCGCTTCGAGGTCGTGGGCCACGGGTGTGGTCTGGAGGGCTGCGATGGCGAGAGTGCGCATGGGTGTGGTCAGTCCTCGGTGAGGGTGAGCGCGACGACCGAGGTGCGGCCTTCGCGGAAGAAGCGGGGGAAACGGGTGCGGGCGGCCAGCAGGGCGAGGGTGCCCGCAGCGATGGCCCCGGCGCCGAGCAGGAAGACCCCGCCGACGCCGTGGAAGGAGGTGCTTCCGTAGCCCGGGTCGTACATGTCGTAGGCGCTGCGGGCGAAGGCGGCCAGCATCAGCAGTCCGCCCAGCAGGGGCAGCACGCCGCGCAGCAGCAGGTTGCGGGGGGAGTCGCCCAGGCTCCGCCGGAAGTACCAGACGCAGCTCAGGGCGGTGGTGCCGTAGTAGCAGGCGATGAGCAGCCCGACGCAGAGGACGGCGTCGCCGAGGATGTCCGCGGAGACGATCCGGAGCAGGATGAGCGTGCCGGCCGCCGCCGCCCCGCAGGCCAGGGTTCCGAAGGCGGGCGTGCGGTGCCGGGGGTGGACGCGGGAGAAGGCGTGCGGCAGGGCTCCGTGGGCGGCCATGGACAGGGTGCCGCGGGAGTTTCCGACGAGGCAGGTGAGCAGGGCGGAGACCGCCGAGACGCAGACGGCGAGTTCCATCACCTTGGCGAGCGCACCGCCGAGTACGGGAGGGGCGAGGGTGGTGAGGACGTCGGCGGAGTTCTCCGGATTGCCGAGGCCCAGGCCCGTGGTTCCGGTCCCGGCGAAGCTGATGGCCGCGAACGCGGTGAAGAGGTAGGTGCCCAGGAGTAGCAGGGTGGACAGGACGGCCGCCTGCCCGGCCACGCGCTCGCCGTCCCGGGTCTCCTCGTTCGCGGCGAGCAGCGAGTCCCACCCCCAGTAGATGAACAGGCAGAGCAGGACGGCTTCCGCGAAGGGGCCGAATCCGTCGAAGGCACTCGGGTCGAGCCAGTCCAGGGAGGGGCTGACGGCGCCGTCGCGGGCGAGGGCGGCCGCACCGAAACCGATCAGGGCCGCCATCTGCAGGCCGAGGAGCACGTACTGCACGGAGGCCGCCAGATGCAGCCCGCGTACGGAGACCAGGGTGCACGCGGCCAGCAGCAGGAGCGCGGTCACCGTGACGGCGGCGTCGTTCCCGGCGAGGGAGTGCAGGCCGAGCAGGTTCAGCAGGTACACCGCGCCGACCTGGGACAGGGCGGTCATCGCGATGAGGGTGGCGACGATGACGACCCAGCCCCCGGTGAACCATCCCGCCACCGGTCCGAAGGCGCGGGTGGTCCAGACGAAGTTCGTGCCGCAGTCCGGCATCTCGCGGTTCAGCTCGCGGAAGGCGAACGCGGTGAGCAGGATCGGTACGAAGCCCAGGAGCAGGGCGGCCGGAGCCAGGTCCCCCACGGCGAGCGTCACGAAGCCGAGGGTGACCGCGATGCTGTAGGCCGGAGCCACGGACGAGAGCCCGAGGGTGACGGAGGCGAGCAGGCCCACGGAGCCGCCGCGCAGCCCCTTGCCGACGGGGGCGGGCGCCGGCCCGGTTCTGGCCCCGGTATCGGTCGGGTTGGTCATGATGCCTCCTGGAGGCCGCAGGTGTGGAGCGCAGAGCGGGAGACGCTGCGTGGGAGAGACGCGGTGTGGGAGAGACGCCGTGTGGGAGAGACGCCGTGTTAAACGCAGATTTAAGACCCGGCCCTCCTGGACCGTCAATGGGTCGAGCGATATCGTTAAACACAGATTTAGACGTTCGATCTCTGGAGGAGATGGAGTGGCAGCCAGGAAGGGCACCGGCAAGGAGAACCGCCGGACCGAGCTGGGCAAGGCGGTGGAGCGGGCCGTCCTGGTGCGCGGACTGGAGGGCCTGCGGCTGCGCGATGTCGCCGACGAGGCCGGGGTCACCCCCGCCGCGGTGCTCTACTACGGCGATCTCGACGCCCTGGTCCACTCCACGTACCAGCAGGCCATCGAGCGCTACAGCCGGGAGCGCGAGGAGGCCGCGGACCGCTTCGGCGACGCCCGCGACAAGCTGCGGGCCTGCATCGACCACGGGGTCGCCGGCGGCCCCGACGACACGCTGACCCGGCTGCTCTTCGAGTACTGGCCGCGCTGCCTGCGGGACGCCCGGGCGGCAGCCCTCGACAGCGCCCTGACGGAACGCCAGATCGCCGCGTACTCGGGCATCTTGGTCCTCGGCCGGGCCCAGGGACACTTCGTGCTCCAGGATCCGCCCCGGCTGCTCGCCGCGAACTTCGTCGCGATGGAGGACGGTTACCAGATGGAGGTGCTCGCCGGCCGCCGCACGCGCACCGAGGTGATCGCGGCGCTGCGCTCCTACGCCAGGGCCGTCACGGGTCACGAGCTGACCGGCGAGGAGCCGGCGGCCGGACCTTCCTGACCGGGCCCTGACGCACCGCCGGCCCGCCTCGTGACGAGGCGGGCCGGCGGCAATCCGGGGTGCGGGGCGTCCCGTTGGCGGGGACGCCCCGGGGGGATCAGGGGCAGGTGGCCAGGAGGACCGAGATCACCGTGCAACTGGCGGTCGCGCTGTCATTGAGCGGGTTGGGGTCGGTCGGCGCGGACGCCGTACGGGTGGCGGAGACCGAGACGCGCCCCAGTGAGAGCAGGCCCAGCGGTACCCGGAAGGTCTTGGTGGCGGTGGCGCCGTTGGCGAGGGTCCCGTAGGCGCAGGTCACGGTGGAGCCGGCGGCCGTGCAGCCCGGGGACAGGGTGTTGGCGGACGCGCCCGCCGGCAGGATCGCGGTGACGATGGCCGAAGTGGCGCCACCGGGACCGGTGTTGCGGGCCGTCAGGGTGTAGGTGAGGTAGGGGACCAGCAGGCCCAGGCCGGGCTGTGCGGTCAGGTCCACGTCGATGTCGGCGGGCGGGACCTGGTAGGTGTACCGGCCCGCGCCGGTCACGGCGCTGGTGCCGCCGGGCGTGGTGACCTGTACGTCCACCGGGCCCGCGGCGTGGGCGGGCGCCGTGGCGGTGCAGGCCGTGGCGGTGCAGGAGAGGTGGGTGCCCGGGTTGCCGGCCCCGAAGACGATCGCGGTGGCGCCGTCCAGGCCCGTGCCGCCGACGGTGACGACCGTACCGCCGTCCGTCGAGCCGGTGGCGGGGCTGAGCGAGGTCACCACGGGGACGGGGACGTAGGTGTAACGGCCCGCGGGGGACGGTTCGCTGGTGCCGCCGGGAGTCGTCGCCCGTACGTCAACGGTCCCGGTCCCGGCCGGAGCCGTGGCGGTGCACGAGCTCGCGGTGCACGTCACGTCGGTCGCGGGGTTGCCCGCGCCGAAGGTGAGGACGGCGCCCGTCAGGTTGGTGCCGGTGACCGTCACGGCCGTACCGCCGCCCGCCGGTCCGGCGGCCGGGGAGACGGCCGTGACCGTGGGCGGGAGGGTGAAGGCGAACACGACCCGCCCGTCACCGGAGTTGGCCCCGTCCGTCAGGGTGACGGACGAGCCGGGAACCGTACCGGAGACCAGGCTGGACCCGCCGCCCCCGCCCCCGCCGCCCCCGCCGGTGGAGCCGTATCTGCCGCCCGCCCCGCCCCGGCCGCCGCCGCCGTAGCCGGCGCCGCCGCGGCCGCCGCCGCCCGTGGGGCTGAACACGCCCTGCCCGGCGGCGCCGCCGGAGCCGTTCGGGTAGGCGCCCGCGGAGCCGTTCGGGCCCTCGTTGTCCGCGCCGTTCCCGCCGGTCCCGCCGGTACCGCCGGCCGTGTCGGTGCCCGGGCCGCCGCCCGTCCCGCCTTCGGCGTCGGGGACCAGGCCGTTGCCGTTGGCTCCGGCCCGGCCGCTGTCACCGCCCGCCGCTCCCCGGTAGGCGGGCGAGCCGATGCCGGCCCCGCCCGCGCCGCCGCCCGAACCGGCCGTCAGCAGCGGCACGTTGGTGTCGGTGGTCACCGCGACCAGGGCGCCGCCGAACCCCGGCACACCGAACTGCGCACTCGGCGTGCCGTTGGCGCCGCGCCGGCCGACGGTCACGGCGAAGACCTGCCCGGGCGTGGCGGGGAGCGTCGCGACGAGGTGCGCGCCCTTGCCCCCGGCGGTACCGTCCGCGGCGTTCCCGCCCCCGGCGCCGTCCAGGGTGACCACACCACTGGAGACGCCCTCGGGCACGGTGACGCTCCCGGAACCCCCCGCCGTGCACGTGATCGTCGTCGTGGCACCCACCAGGACCGGGGCGCCGCACACCCCCTCCGCCGATGCCGGGGGCGCCAGCACCGTCAGACCGCCCGCGGCCAGCGCCGAGGACGCGGCCACCGCCAGCAGGCGTCGCCGCCACTGGGCGCGCGGACCATGTAACACAGCAGTCGAAGACATCGAAGTCTCCCCCTCTCGCCTCCGCCCGGCAGCGGCCGGAGTCGCATACTCCCGGGAAGCCGCGGCCGGACGCTCCCGTACGACGGACCGGAACGCGGTGTCGTCCGGCGGTGCCGCCCGTTCGCCGGTATGCCAGGGGCCGTTGGAACGACGACGGCCCAGTGATACCGGCGGAAGCATCGCAGCGGCCGGGGCGCGGCGGGCACCAAATGCCGGATCGTCCTGTCAAACCGTTGGAAACCCCGAAATCAGCCACCCGAGTCGTACGAATTTCCGAGAGGATGCGGGGTTGAGGTGTCGGCGGGCCGGGGTCTCGGCGTGCCGTCAGCCGGTGGGATCGACGAGGTGGGCGCCGTTGTTGCGGACGCTGTTGACGGCCGTGGAGACCGGGGTCACCGCGAGCCGCCCGCCCGCGGGGGTGTGCAGCAGGGCCCGCAGGTCCGTGGTGTCCTCGTGCGAGGGATCCAGCCAGGCCTCGTAGTCGCCGGGATCGAGCGCGAGCGGCATGCGGGGATGGATGCGGCCAGCCGCGTCGGTGGCCTCGGTGGTGATGATCGTGGCCGTGGTGAGCCAGGCGTCCGGGTCGTCCCGGTCGGCGACGGCGGGATCGCGCCAGAACTCGTACAGGCCGGCCATGGCCATGACCGCGCCGGACTCGGGCCGGATGAAGTAGGGCTGCTTGTACGCCTTGGCCTCACCGGTGGCGGGTACGGCCACCCACTCGAAGAAACCGTCCGCGGGCAGCAGGCACCGGCGCTTGGCCAGGGCCCGCCGGTACGCGGGCTTCTCGTGCACGGTCTCCACCCGCGCGTTGATCATCCGCGACCCCACCGCGCGATCCTTGGCCCAGGACGGCACCAGACCCCACCGCACCGGACGCAGCTGCCGCCCGAGCTCCCCGGTGTCCCGGTCGGCGCGCTCCAGCACCGCCCACACCTCGTCGGTGGGCGCGACGTTCCACGAGGGCCCCAGCTCCCGCCCGGGATCGAGCCGGGCATCGAAGAGCCCCGCGAGGTCCTGCGGTGCGCGCGAGGAGGCATATCGACCACACATGCCTCCACTGTCCCACCCTTCGGGGGGTGGGCGGGGCAGAGATCACGGATCCGGGGCGGAGCGCGGACGGAGTGCCGCGCGGGCCGACGCCCGGGCGGGGGCTGAGACCTCACCCCCGGGTGGAGACCGTCACCCGGTCGACCCGCATCGGGTGGCCCGGTTCGGTGTCCGGGCCCGGGGTGGCGCCGTCGGCCTGGGGGAGGCCGCCGCCGATGGCCACGTTGAGGATCAGGAACAGGCCGTGGTCCACCGCCCGCTTCCAGGTGTCCGGGTCCAGCTGGGAGGCCGCCACCCGGTGGTGCATCCGGCCGTCCAGGTACCAGCGCACCTCCTCGGCGCCGGGGGAGCGGTCGACCTCGACGGCGTACGCGTGGAAGCCCGTACGGCAGTCAGCGCAGGGTTGCGGGCCCGAGCTCAGGCCCGCCGGCTCCCGGCACGGCCCGCCTTCGAGGGTGCCGCAGTGCATGGTCGCGAAGACGCTGTCCCGGCCGTTGACCGATTCCATGATGTCGAGCTCCCCGACGCCCGGCCAGCCGGTGTAGCCGTCGCGCAGCGGCGCCCCGAGGGTCCAGAACGCCGGCCAGTAGCCGGCCGCCCCGGCCCCGGTCACCCCGGGCAGGGCGATCGCGGCCTCGATCCGCAGGATCCCGCCGGCCGGCGCCGCGAAGTCGGCGCGCCGGGTCTCGATGCGGCCCGAGCTCCACGCGCCGCCGGTGCGGGTGGGGACGATCTCCAGTGCGCCCCTGCCGTCGAGGCGGACGTTGTCGGTGGAGTCGGTCATCGTCTCGATCTCGCCCGTGCCCCACTGGGGGGCGGGGCATCCCGGATAGCACGTACCGGTGTCGTGCAGCCAGTTGGCGGAGGACGGAGGGGTGCCCGCGGGACCGTCGAACTCGTCCCGGAACACCTCGGTCCACCCGGCCGGCCGCGCCTCCCCGGACGCCGGCGCCGGCGATGCGGCCCCGGCCCCGCCAGTGGCGGGCAGCGCCCCGGAATCCGTGAGCAGCCGTTCCAGCCGCCGGGTCAGCACGACGACCGCCGCATTGGTCAGGTGGGCGTCGTCGCGGTAGAGCAGGATCCGGTCCAGCACGGCCGGGCAGGTCGGCCCGTCGCCCGGGCACAGGACCGGGTTCACGCTCACGGCGCGGACTCCGGGCAGGGCGCCGGCGGCGATCCGCCGGGCCAGCGGATCGGGCTGCCGGGAGCTCGCACGGCTGAACGCGCAGGCCTCGGGCTCCTCGGGGCTGCCGGAGACGCACGCGGGGACGTCCGTACCCGGTACGGGGGTGTCCTCGATGTAGACGATCGGGGCACCGATCGCCCGCAGTGATGCGAGGGTCTTCTCCCAGCCCTCGGCGAGCAGCCCTGAGTCGGCGGTGTAGCGGTTGAGCGAGGAGATCACGATGAGCCGGGGTTTCGGCTGCTGCCGCAGCCGCTGCAGGCTGTCGGCGCGCCAGGTGTCGCACTCCCGGTAGGCGCGGCCGAGCTGCGGACTGTCCACGGCGAGCTGTGGCAAGGGGCAGCCCTGCTTCACCAACTCCTGGAGTGCCCAGCCTCGTTGCGAGGCCATCGCCAGTGCCGCGGAGAACCACTGGCCGGCGTGCGAATCACCGAGCAGCACGATCCGGTCCGGGCTGTCCACCGCGCCGAACAGGCAGTCCGGGCTGCGGGTCGCGGCCGGGGCCACCTCGCAGTCCCCGTCCGGCGGGAAGTCCGCCCGCGCCTGCGCGGGGGCGGGTACGACCGGCCCCGCCCCCAGCGGCGCGGAGCCCGTACGGGCGAGCAGGTGCGGGCCGGAGTCGGCGCCCGGGGGCAGACCGGCCGCGCGGACCGGCGTCGCGGGACCCAGCAGGTTCAGCGTCGTGGTGCCCACCACCAGCGCGAGCACCACCGGCAGGACCACGGCCGTGATGCCCACCGACAGGCCGCGGCGCGGGAGTTCGGAGACGGTGCGGCTGCGACGCAGCGGCTGCTCGACCCAGCGCATGGTGGCGTAGGCGGGCAGTGCGGAGGCCAGGGTGAGCGCGGCCTTCACCGGCCAGTCCTGGGGGCCGAAGTGCGCCTCGGCGAGGACGAGCACCGGCCAGTGCCACAGGTACAGGGTGTACGAGAGCCGCCCGACCGCCCGGGGAGCGCGGCCCGCGAGCAGCCGGCCGATCCCGAAGCTGCCCGGCGCGCTGCGCTCGCCCCGGCCGGGGATCGCGGCGAGGATGACGGCGGCCGCCCCCAGGGTCGGGACCAGGGCCGCGTAGCCGGGGTAGGGCGTGGCCGCGTCGTAGGCGACGGCGCTCCCGACGACGGCCGCGCCCCCGGCCCAGCCGCACAGCAGCCGCAGCGGGCGCGGGCCGCGCATGAGGTGCCAGGGCAGCAGGGCCACCAGCGCGCCGGCACCGAACTGCCAGACCCGCGAGGGCGTGGCGAGGTACGCGAGGGCGGCCGACTGCTCGGTCCAGTGCAGGGACAGCGCGAACGAGGCGAGCACCACCGGTACGGCGGCCAGGGCCACGGCGGAGCGCACGGCGCGGCCGCGGCGTACGGCACGGGCCGTACCGAGCACGATCAGGGCGAGCAGGGGCGCCCACAGGAGGTAGTACTGCTCCTCGACGGCTAGGGACCAGAAGTGCAGCAGCGGGCTCTGCTCGTGCCCGGCGGCGAGGTAGTCGGTCCGCTGGGCGACGAACCGCCAGTTGGCGGCGGACAGGGCCGCCGCGACCACGTCCTGCTCCAGGTCGGCGCGGCGCAGCGGGACGGTCAGCCAGGCCCCGGCCAGGGCCACCGCGGCGAGGACGACGGCGGCGGACGGCAGGAGCCGGCGGGCCCGCCGGGAGAAGAAGTCCAGGAGCCGGATCCGGCCGGTGGTGATCGCCTCGCGGACGAGCAGCCCGGTGATGAGGTAGCCGGAGACGACGAAGAACACGTCCACCCCGACGAAGCCGCCCGCGAGTCCCGGAATCCCGGCGTGGAAGGCGAGGACCGCGAGGACGGCCACGGCGCGCAGCCCCTCGATGTCGGGACGGAACGCGGACCGGTGCGGGCTGGGCCCTGACTCCCCGCCGGAGGGCGTTGCGGAGGACCGGGCGCGGGGCGGCGCGGAGGACGGGACGGGGGCGGGAGCAGGATGAGGGGATGGGGCGGGGGAGTGCATGGTTTTCGTGGAGCCTTTCAACTCAGCCAGGGAAGCATGGGGTTGACCCATCCGGAGGCCAGCAGGCCGGTGAGCAGGAGCACCGCCGAGGCGGCGAGGGTCTCGGGCCAGCGGCGCGGCAGCACCCCGGTGCGGGAGCGGCCGGCGAAGGCCGCTACGAGGCTGCGGGCGCGGGCACGGGCGCGGCCCCCGGCCGGAGCCGCCCCGGCCGCGGCCGAGCCGTCCCGGGCGGCGTCGCCGGGAAGGCCCCCGGCAGCCGTCGCGGGCCGGAGCTCGGCGAACAGGTCCCGGACGAGGGGGCCGTTGATCTGGCACTGCACCAGGAAGTAGAGCAGCAGGCCCCAGTTGGGCTCCCAGCCGTTGCGGACCACGGCCAGCGCCAGACCCGCCGCGGCCGCGCCGTTGGAGAGGACCAGCCAGAGCAGGGACACGCCCACCACCCGGCGGGCCATGCCGCCGGAACGGGCGGGGCCACGGGTGCCGGTGGGCACCCAGTCGGCGCTGCGGCCGCGCAGCGTGTGCAGGAAGGCGGTGGCGGCGGCGACGCTCGTCAGGACGTTGGCCCGGATCACCTCCACCCGCCAGCGGGTCCGGCTGATCCGCGGCAGCAGCACGTGCCAGAGCCACAGCGGGGCGAGCAGCGGCAGGACGTGCCAGGGCCGGATGTCGTCCGGGTACCAGAACATCATCACCAGCGGCGGCAGCGGCGCCGCGAAGGTGTTCACGGCGGCGGCCAGGTAACCGACGACGCCCTCGTAGAAGCACAGCCGCATCCGCCAGGGCGCGCCCATCTTCCGCAGCACGGGCGAGGTGAGCAGGTGCAGGTTGCCCATCGCCCACCGGTACTGCTGGTTGACGAAGGAGGTGACCTCGTCGGGGGAGGTGCCCTTGGCGACCAGCACCGGCACGTACAGGGTGCGGAACCCCTCCGCGTGCAGGGCGAGGCCGGTGTACAGGTCCTCGCTGTGGTCGAGGCGGGCGAAGCCGCCGGCCAGGTCGATGGCGGCGCGCCGGTAGACGGCGTTGCTGCCGCAGCAGATGGCGGCGTCGCTGGCGTCCCGCGAGGGCTGGATCCAGCGGAAGAACCACTCCTGGGCGGAGCCCGCGGCCCGCTGGATCCACCCCATGGACCCGTCGGTGTCGAAGCACTGCGGGCTCTGCACGATCCCGACGGCCGGGTCGGCCAGATAGGGCACGAGATGGCGCAGGAAGTCCGGCCGGGGCGCGAAGTCGGCGTCGAGGATGGCGATGTACTCGGCGCTGCTCAGCGTCAGGGCGTGATTGAGGTTCCCGGCCTTCTTTAGGTGCCCACGGTCGGGCCGTACGACGTACTCGTACCCGTACGAGGCCGCCAGCGCGGCGACTTCGGGACGGTCGGCGTCGTCCAGGACCCATGTGGTCAGCGCCCCGGGCCAGTCGACGGCCGAGACCGCGCGGTAGGCGTTGTCCAGGACCGGGAGCGGCTCGCCGCAGGTCGGCAAGTACAGGTCCACGCCCGGCAGTCGGGCGGGCTGCCAGGCGCGGACGAGCACCTCGTGCGAGGGCCGGGTCAGTCTGCGCTGGCGCAGGCTGTTCACCGAGGAGAGCACGAGGGCGACGAGGTTCAGCCCGAGGACGGCGAGGAAGGCCCACAGGGCCGGAGTGCGCAGCGCGAAGGTGAACATGGTCGCCGCGGTGAAGACGAAGGCGAGGCTCGTGCTGATCAGGACCCAGCGGCGTTGCGGGCCGAAGTACCAGTAGAGCTCCTCGTCGGAAGGAGGTTGCGGAAGATGATGAAAGGTCATAAAGCCCCCCACGGCTGTTTATGCGCCCGTTTCAGATGGCCACCATAGCGCCAGAGGTATAGACCATTTGTTTCCGCACGGCCAACACGGGTAATCGGCCACGGGATTGGCGCATCTCAGCCGGTCTAGACCTTTGCCTCGGTCATTCCATCGGCAGCGCCGTCTACCGCCGGGAAGATGCAGGTCACGGGGGAGTGAACAGACACCGAAGACTTGCGTGGCCGGGCGGCCGCGCGTCCTCTTCCCCTTCGACCTCCCCCGCGTGGCTCCAACCGGCTACGCTCTGGCCGTGCTTGAGGATTCGGACAGGGGAAGTGCGTACGATCCGCCCGAGTGGCACGGGCCGCCGAGGATGGTCGGTGGGCACGTCGCGGGACCGGCGGTCATCGCCCGGACGGACGGGGTCGTGGTGGTGGTCCGGCACGTCCTGGCCTACCCGGCCGGGCTGGAGATCGAGGTGGAAGCCCACGCGCGCGGCGCCTCCTCGCCTTCTGCTCCGCCCTCGGCCCCCGGTCCGTCCGCGCCGCCCGGCGGCCCGGTGCCCGACCCCGCGGATCTCGCACCGGACTTCGCCTGGCCGGCCTTCCGCCTGCGGCTCGGCGACGGCGGTGTCGTGGAGCAGGACGACGAGACCGGACTGCGGGACGGGCGCGGCCCCGTGATGTTCGTCAGCGGCTACGAGGGCTCCTGGGGCGGCCCGGAGGGCGGCGGGGACGTACGCATGTCGCTGTGGACCTGGCCGCTGCCGCCGCCGGGGCCGCTCACGGTGTCGTGCGCCTGGCCGGAACGCGGACTGCGGGACGCCGCGTTGGTCCTGGACGGGGCCGCGGTGCGCGCCGCGGCCCTCCTGGCCCGGCCGTTCTGGACCTGAGGGGCGTGAGCCGCTGCCGGGAGCGCAAGGCGCTGCCGGTCCCGCGGTTGCTGAGGCGCCGCCGGGCGCGCGGTTCCCGAGCCGCCGCCCGTGACGAGGTGCGTGAGCCGCCGCCCGTGACGAGGTGCGTGAGCCGCCGCCCGTGACGAGGTGCGTGAGCCGCCGCCCGTGACGAGGTGCGTGAGCCGCCGCCCGTGCCGCGGTTCCTGAGCCCCCGCCCGCGCCGCGGGCGGGGCCCGGGGGGTCTCAGGCCCCCTTCGCCGTCGCCACCGTCCGGGCCGGGTCCTCGTACACCGGGTCGAGGGCGAGGAGGGCGCCGCCGCGGGCCGGAGCGGTGAAGCCGAGGGTGGACAGCAGGAGGCGGCAGCCGCCCGTGTCCGGAGCCATCACCCGCTCGGCCATCATCCGTTCCACCCGCGGGGCCAGCCGGTCCCCGAAGTAGGTGAAGTAGCCGCCGAGCACCACCGCGCGCGGGTTCAGGACGTCCGCCAGCAGCGCCAGCCCGAGGCCGAGACCGTCGGCGACCCGGTCCAGGGCCTCCAGCGTGCGGGCGTCCCCGGCGGCGGCCCGGCCCTGCAGGTCCGTCAGCCGGGCCTCCAGGTCGAGGGAGGGGTCGTGGACCGGATCCCCGGGGGCGGCGGCGTGCCGCAGCAGGGCCGTGAGGCCGACCATCGTCTCCCAGCAGCCCCGGCGCCCGCAGGCGCAGAGCGCGCCGCCCGGGTCGAGCGGCATGTGGCCGATCTCCCCGGCGAACCCGGCGGCTCCCCGGTGGAGCCGGCCGCCGCTGATGATGCCGCCGCCCACGCCCGTCTCACCGGTGACGTAGATGAGGTCGTGGATGCCGGCCGCGGAGGCCTCCAGGTACTCGGCCACCGCGCCGAGCTTCGCGTCGTTCTCCAGGCGCAGCGGGGGAGCCCCGCGCCCCAGGCGGGAGCGGATCCCGCCGACCGCCCGGACGTCGTGCCAGCCGATGTTCGCGGCGTAGACCACGGTCCCCGCGGCGATGTCGACGACTCCGGGGGCGGCGACGGTGACCCCGGCCGTGGCGATCGCGGCGGCGTCGAGCACGTCGAGGGCCTCGCGGACCAGTCCGGCGGCGCAGTCCAGAACGGCCTCGGGCCCGGCGCCGCGGACGTCCATGGCGACCCGCCGTTCGAACACGGTGTCCCCGCCCAGGGTCAGGGCGACGGCGGCCAGGTAGTCGACGTTGATCTCCAGGCCGATCCCGCACAACGCGCGGCCGTCGATCCGGACGCTCTGGCCGGGACGGCCGACCGAGCCGTCCCGCTCGGCGTCCCCCTCGCGGAGCAGCCCGAGTTCGATGAGCTCGGTGACCAGGCCCGTGACCGTGGGCCGCGGCAGCCCCGCGTCATCGGCGATCCGCGCGCGGGACCGCGGCCCGGAGTCGCGCAGGAGGCGCAGCACGAGCCCGAGGTTGGCCCGGCGGATGGAGGCCCTCCCGGCGGGCCGGGCGGGGCCGTTGATCACGACGGGGCCGAAGCCGGAACCGCCGCGCCCGCCCTCGTCGTCACCGCGCCTGCCCTCGTCGCCACTGCGCCCGCCCCCGCCGCTGAGCTCCGTGCTTCGCGGATCAGTCCTCACCGGTACTCCTCACTGCCGTCCCCGAGAGTCTGCCATCCGTGGACCCCGGTCCCGCCTCCCCGTTCCGGCGCGCATCCGGTGCGCGGGGTTGACGGAGCCCTCATTAATTCAGATCCTAACCAAACTAATTGCTCGGCGGGCGAGTCCGGCCGCGAGAAGACGGTGAGGAGGCCGACGGCGTGAGCGCCCGGTACCACCTGAGGTTCCAGATCCATCCGTACGAGGGCACCGACGCCGTCGCGGCCACGGCGGCCGAACTCGCCAAGACCTGCACCGGCGCGGGCGTGACGGAAGTCGTGCTGCTCCTCGGGGCCGAGGAACACTTCACCGGACACCTCTCCGGCCCCGCCGAGGACCTCTGGTACGAGGCGGCCGCCCTCGCGCGGGAGGTCCTCCTCGGCGCCGGCCTGGAGGTGAGCCTCAACCCCTGGGTGACCACCGGCCACGCCGACCGGGGCCGGTGCGACGCCCACGGCTTCGCACCGATGGTCTCCCCGACCGGGCAGGTCTCCGCCGCCCAGGCCTCCTTCGCCTGCCCGCGCTGGCGCGCCTGGCTGACCGGGCACTACGGACGCTTCGCCGAACTGGGCTTCCGCGTGCTGTGGCTGGAGGACGACTTCCGCTTCCACAACCACGCCCCGCTGGACTGGGGCGGCGGCTTCGAACCCCTCATGCTGGACCGGCTGGCCGCCCTGGCCGGACGCCCGGTCCCGCGACCGGAGCTGGTCGCCGCACTCACCGCCCCCGGCCCCCCGCACCCGCTGCGCGCCCTGTGGCAGCAGGTCTGGCGGACCGCGCAGCAGGAGGTGGCCGAGCAGGTGGCCGCCGAGGTGCACCGGCGCTCGGCCGGCCGCTCGCGCACCGGGCTCATGAGCTCGGGCCTGGACGCCGCCTCCGTGGAAGGCCGCGACTGGGGCGCGCTGTTCGGGGCCCTGGCCCCCGGAGGCCGCGCCGTGCACCGCCCGCACTTCGCCCCGTACGCCGACGCCCCCGGACGCGAGCTCGCCCGGCAGCTGTGGATGCCGGAACTGCAGCGCTCCCTGCGCCCGGAATTCGTCGACAGCGAGCCGGAGATCGAGAACTGGCCGCACACCGCCTGGTCCAAATCCGATGTCCAGACCTGGTCGGAGATGGTCGCCGCCCAGCTCTCCGGCGCGGACGCCCTCCTCCTCAACCTGCACCCCCTGCACGGAGCGAGCCCCGGCCGCCACCCCCGGATCACCGGACTGCTGCGCCGCGCCCGGCCCGCGCTGGACCTCGTGCACCGGCAGCACCCGCGCGGGCAGCGCACCCTCGGCGTCGGCCTGCCCTTCGCCCAGGACGCCGCGGCCCACGTACGGGCGCACGGCGGGGACCTGACCGAGCTGGCCGTCGACCCGGGCCCGGCCGCCGAGTTCCTGCTGCGCTACGGGGTACCCGTGACGGCCGAACAAGCTCCGGTCCAGGCCCTGTTCGGCCCGTCGGCCTGGGCCTTCGACGATCAGGCGGTACGGGGCCTGCTGGCCGGCGGCCTGCTGCTCGACGGGACCGCCGCGGAGATCCTGCACCGGCGCGGCTTCGGACCCCTCATCGGACTGGCCGGGGCCGAACCGGTGCACCGCGAGGCCCCGGCCAGCCCCGGCGTCCCGGGCCCGTACGCAACCGAGCACCTGGGCACCGCAGCGGGCGAGGACCTCGCCGGCCTCCTCCTCAGCGTCAACACCCAACCCGCCCTGACCCGGCTCCGGGAGGCACCCGGGGCGCAGCGGTGGAGCGAGGTGCGCACCCCCGACGGCCGTGCCTGGGGGGCGGGCCGCACCGCCTTCACCAACACCCTCGGCGGCCGCGTCGCCGTCCTCGCCGCGACCGCACCGCACACGCTCCCGGCCGACGACCACGCGCAGCTGCTGCTGCACCGCACGGTCCGCTTCCTGGAGGGGGAGGCGCCCCGCCTGCCCCTGGTCAGCGGCGGCCCGTACCTGATCCCGCACCTCTCGCACGCCGACGGCGTCACCACCCTGACCGTGGCCAACGGCTGCCAGGACCACGCCCGTCCCGTGGTGGACCTGCCCGGCCTCCCGGACGCGGCCACGGTCAGGGCGACCGTCCTGGCCCCCCTCGCCGAGCCTCGCCCCGCGGACACCGGCCGGCAGGGCCGGACCCTGCGCCTCGATGCCGGGCTGCCTCACCGTGGCTGGGCCGTCCTGCGCTGGTAGACCCGCGGGCCGGGCCCTCCGCCGCCCGCCCCGACCGGGTTCCGGCGGGGACCCGCCCCCACCGCCCGGGACCGTCGGGCAGCCCGTGCGGCCGGCCCGGCGCCGGGACCCCGAACCGTCCGCAGCCACCCGTACGGCACCCGGCCTGCGGCCACTGCGCACCACCCGCACGGCACCACCCCGTACACCGCCCGCACCACCGTGAGGAACCACTCGCAAGGACCTCGTACCGGACCCACCACCAGGGAGCCCCATGAGACCGCTCCGCCCCACGTCCCTCCTCTGCGCCGCCCTCCTGGGCCTCGGCACCACGCTGGTGGCCGGTACCGCACCGGCCACCGCCACTGTCGCCGGGACCGTCACCATCGCCTCGCCCGCCCTCGCCGTCCAGGTCGACACCGCCTTCCCCCGGGTCGTCCAGTACACCGACCAGGCCACCGGCGCCGTCCTCTACGGCAACGAGGACCCCCTCACCCAGGTCAGCCTCAACGGCTCCGCGCAGACCCCGACCGTGACCAGCAGCCTCGCCGCCGACCACGTCGACTACACGATGGCCTTCGCCAACGGGGACACCGTCAAGGCCACCCTGTCCGTCAGCGGCAGCGCCCTCACCTTCGCGGTCACCTCGATCGCCGACGCCGCCGTACCCGTCACCTCGCTGTCGATCCCGCAGCACAACCTCGTCTCGGTGCGCAGCTCCCAGCCCGGAGCCGCCGTCGAGACCACCCGGATGAACACCAACACCACCGGCACCGGGGACACCTTCACACCGCTCACCTCCGGCACGACCGCCGACACCGGCCCGCAGGGCGCCCTGTACGCGATCCTCAACACCGGCTCCCTCGCCGCCTCGATCGCCACGAACTCGTACTACGACAGCCCCTCCGGCCAGAACGCGGCGGACAGCGGCCGGATCCAGAAGCAGACGGTGGCCAAGTCCGGCTACCGGCGCGCCGGTCTGTGGAGCGGCGACTGGCTGCACCGGGCCGCCGGCGCACCGGGCACCGAACCGCTGCCGTACGCCAAGGTGGTGGTGACCGGAGACCGCAACGCCGACTCCACCGTGGACTGGCAGGACGGAGCCATCGCCTTCCGCTCGATCATGACCAGCCCCCAGGGCTGGCAGGACACCGCACGCCGCGTGGTGCAGCGCATCCCGTACAACTTCGCCTCCCAGGCCACGCACCCCTTCCTCCAGACCCTGGACGAGACCAAGCGCGTGGCCCGCGCCACGGACGGGCTCGGCCAGTTCGTCCTGCTCAAGGGGTACGGCTCGGAGGGCCACGACTCGGCCCACCCCGACTACGGCCTGGTCGGCACCCGGCAGGGCGGCGCCGCCGACCTCAACACGCTCATCGCGGCGGGCGCCGGCTACAACGCCGACATCGGCGTGCACATCAACGACACCGAGGCCTACCCGGTCGCCCGCAGCTTCGACCCCTCACTTCTCAACAACGGCGGCGCCGACAAGGGCTGGGACTACCTCGACCAGTCGTACCACCTGAACTACCGGCTGGACGGAACCAGCGGCAAGCGCCTGGCCCGCCTCCAGGAGCTCAAGGCGGTCGCCCCGGACCTGAAGTTCCTCTACGTGGACACCTGGTACGGGGACGGCTACGCCTCCCAGGCCCTGGCCCGCGAGATCAACGGCCTCGGCTACCAGCTCACCACCGAGTTCCCCGACAAGTTCGAGGACCAGTCCCTCTGGTCGCACTGGGCCAACGACCTCAACTACGGCGGCAGCAACTACAAGGGAGTCAACTCCCAAGTGGCACGCTTCATCCGCAACCAGCAGCGCGACGACTGGATCGCCGGGGACCCGCTCCTCGGCGGCGGCACCCTGACCGCCTACGAGGGCTGGCAGGGCACCAAGGACTTCGCCGCTTTCCTCACCACCACCTTCACCACCAACCTGCCCACCAAGTACCTCCAGGGCTTCACCATCCGCAAGTGGGCCGCGAACCGCATCGACTTCGACGGCGGGGTCAGCGCCACCCTGACCGGTACCACCCGCACCATCAGCAAGGACGGCCACCCCGTCCTGACCGGCGACACCTACCTGCTCCCCTGGGACCAGGGCGGCGAGTCGAAGCTCTACCACTGGAGCGGCCCGGGCGGCACCTCCACCTGGAACGTGCCCGCCTCCTGGGCCCAGAACGGCACGGCCAAGCTGTACCGGCTCACCGACCAGGGACGGGTCCTGGTCTCGGACCTCCCCGTGACCGGCGGCAAGGTCACCCTCACCGCCGCCGCGAAGACCCCGTACGTCGTCTACCCGTCGGCCGCACCCGCACAGGCGGACGCCGGCTTCGGCGAGGGCAGCCCGGTCCGGGACCCCGGATTCACCTCCGGCGGCCTCTCGAAGTGGACGGTCACCGGCTCCGCCTCCGTCACGCGCAACGCGGTGGGCCAGTCCCAGCTGACCATCGGACAGGGCGCCACCTCCGTCGCGCAGCAGCTCACCGGCCTCACGCCCGGTACCTACGCGGCGAGCGCGTACGTCTCCACCGCCACCGGACGCAAGGCCACCCTGGCCGTGACCCCGGCCGGAGCCGCCGAGCAGAGCGCGTACGCCACCAGTTCCCCGTACCGCAACAACGTCGGGGCGGACGAGAAGAACGGCAGCACCATGCAGCGGATGCGGGTGCTGTTCGACGTCCCGGCGGGCCGGTCCACCGCCACCCTGGCCCTGCGCGCCGACGCCGCGACGGGAACGGCCGCCTTCGACGACGTGCGCGTGGTGCGCACGGACCGCAGTCCGCTGGGCGGACACACCTTCGCCGAGGACTTCGAGAACGTCGACTCCGGCTGGTACCCCTTCGTCGTCGGCCCGGCGGGCGGCGCCGCGGCCGACCCGCGCACGCACCTCGCCCAGCTCAACGCCCCCTACACGCAGGCCGGGTGGAACGGCAAGCTGATCGACGACGTGATCGGCGGAGTCAACTCCCTCAAATCCCACGAGGAACGGCCGGGACTGCTCTACCAGACCATCCCGCAGACCCTGCGCCTCGAACCGGGCCACCGGTACGAGGTGACCTTCCGGTACCAGCAGTCGGTGGCCGGGGACTACGCCTTCACCCTGGGCGCGGGCACGGCCCAGGTCTCCTCCGACACCCTGCCGCAGGCCCGGACCACGAACACCTTCACCAAGACCTTCACGGCCGGGGTGGACGCCTGGATCGGCATGCGCAAGCTCACGGCGGAGACCTCCGGAGCCGACCGGGACCTGGTCGTCGACGATCTCGCCGTCGACGACCTCGGGGCCACGGTCTCGTCCGACCTGGCCCTGAACAAGCCGACCACGGCCTCCTCGGTCCAGTCCGCCGACTACCCGGCCACGGCCGCCACCGACGGCAGCCCCACCAGCCGCTGGTCCTCGGCCTTCGCCGCCGACCCGCAGTGGATCCAGGTCGACCTCGGATCCGTCAGGAACGTGAACCGGGTGGTCCTGAACTGGGAGGTCGCCTACGGCAGGGCCTACACGGTCCAGCTGTCGGACGACGGTACCACCTGGAGGGACGCGTACTCCACCACCACGGGCGACGGGGGGACGGACGAACTGACCGGGCTGAACGGCAGCGGGCGTTACCTCCGGGTGACCGGCACCCAGCGGGCCACCGGCTACGGCTACTCGCTGTGGGCGGTCGAGGCGTACTCCTGACGGCGTCCGGTCCTCACGGCACGGAACCGGCCCCCACCCCCGTGAAAGGGGGTGGGGGCCGGCTCGGTGTGGCGTTCGGGCTCGGGATCAGAAGCGGCTGGAGACCGTGGCTCCCGCGAAGGGCTTGGCGGCGTGCAGGCTGAAGTAGACGTAGCCGGCCGGGGGGTTCTTGATGGTGAGGGTTTCGGTGTTGGCGGCCTTGACGGAGCGGGCCGTGTAGTTGCTGGTGGTGGCCCAGGAGTCGGGGCTGTAGTAGAGGTCGGCGTTGCCGGTGCCGCCCGAGACGGAGATCTGGAGCGAGGTCGTGCCCGCCGGGACGTCCACGTAGAAGTGGCGGTAGTCGCCCGCGGCGGCGGTCACGCCCGAGCGCAGGCAGTTCTCGCCCAGCACCCGGGTGTCGGCGGCGACGCACTCGGCCGGCGGCGGCAGGAGCCGGGCGGAGACGGTGGCTCCGGCGAAGGCCTTGGCGGCGTGGAGGCTGATGTAGACGTAGCCGGCCGGGGGCTTGTCGATGGTGAGGGTCTCGGCGTTGCCGGACTTGATCGAACGGGCGGTGTAGTTGGTGGTGGTGGCCCAGGAGGTGGGGCTGTAGTAGAGGTTGGCGTTGCCCGTGCCGCCCGAGACGGAGATCTTGAGCGAGGTCGTGCCCGCCGGGACGTTCAGGTAGAAGTAGCGGTAGTCGCCCACCGCGGCCGAGACGCCGGAGCGCAGGCAGCCGTCGCCCAGGACCCGGACGTCGGGGTCGGTGCACTCGGCGGGCCCGGAGGTGCCCACCGTGACGGCCTTGCTGGTGGTGGCGGTGGCGCCCTTGTTGTCCGTGACGGTGAGTGTCACGGTGTAGGTGCCGGCCGCGGCATAGGTCTTGGACGGGTTGGCGGCGGTGGAACCGGCGCCGCCGTCACCGAAGTTCCAGGAGCGCGAGGCGATCGTGCCGTCCGCGTCGGTGGAGGTGTCGGTGAAGCTGACCGCGAGGGCGTTGACCGCGCTGGTGAACCCGGCCACCGGGGCCTGGTTGGCCGGCGGGTTGGTGGTCCCGCCGCAGTCTCCGGCGGCGCACTTGGCCAGCCAGGCGGCGAAGTCCGCGTCGTAGCGGGTCCCGATGGTGGAGGTGAGGAGGGTGCGGGCGGCCGCCCAGTTGCCGGTGCGGTAGTGGCCGAGCAGCGTGGCCACGTCCTGCGGGTGCGACTGGAGCAGGTAGCGGACCGCCAGGTAGCCCCACTGGTAGACGCGGGTGGAGTCGGAGTTGTCGTAGGTGGTGTCGAACAGCGTGCTGAGCTTGTAGGTGTTCTTGCCGGCCTCGGTGACGGCGCGGTCGTAGGTGACGCCGCGGTAGGAGTAGGAGATGTACTCCGCGAAGCCCTCGACCCACATCACGGTCGGGGTGGTCATGCCGGCGTCGAAGTCGCCGAACATGTCGAAGCGGCCGTCGAGGTAGTGGGTGTACTCGTGGTTGAGGTTCCAGATCTGGAACTCCGGCCGGACCCACTCCGCCTCGTAGGCGATGAAGCGCGGCTGGTTCCCGGTGACCGACGGGTCGCCCTCCAGGTACATGCCGCCGTTGTCGGTGCTGATCCCGAAGATGACCCCGGCGTAGGTCTGGTAGTCGGCGCTGGAGTCGAAGGCCACCACCTCCAGGGTGGTGTTCTTGTCGTTCGCGACCGGGCCGCCGTCCTTGACCACGTTGTGGAAGAAGGCGTCCTGGTTGGCGAGGCTGGTGCAGCTCGCGGCGAGCTCCGCGGTGTTCATCTGCTGGGCGACGATGCGCAGGCTCGGGCTGCAGGTGTGATTGACCGTCAGGACGGCGGCACGCACCCGGGCCGACAGGTCACAGGTCCCGTAAGAGGAACAGTTGGCCGCGTCGTACTCGGAGGTCATCTCGGCGAGCGGCACCCAGAGGCCGGCGGTCCGGCCGGTGATGGAGGTCCGGTCCAGCAGCTGCTTGACGAGCGGCCGGACGGTCGCCTGGAGCGCGGAGTGCTGGAGGAAACGCCCCAGTTCCCGGGCGGCGTTGGCCGTCAGGTAGGTCTTGTCCGTGCCCAGCAGGTCGTCGTGGGCGACGGCGAAGTCGCGCAGCACGGTCAGGATGCTGGGGTCGGCCTGTACCGCGGGCAGGAACTCGGGGGTCTGGTGGCCGCGGAACAGCACGGTGTAGGCGTTGTTGACCGCCGCGACCATCGACCAGGAGCTGTCGTAGGCGGAGTTGTAGCCGGTCAGCAGGCGCTTGACCACGGAGAGGTAGCGCGCGTTCTCCTGGGCGCTGTCGATCAGGATGACGGCCTCGGACAGGGTCGCGCCGTTGGCCTCGGTCACGTCGGCGGCGCGCGGGGCGGCGAAGAAGCCGTCGAGGGCGCCTTGGATGGAGCTCTTCAGGGCCGGGCCGTAGGAGCCGACGGTGGACTCGTTGTACCACTGCACGTAGTAGCCGGCGCGCAGGAAGAGCACGAGCTGCCCGGTCTTGGTGCTGTTGTCTCCGGGGTAGCTCGCGGCGGAGGTGCGCAGGGCATCGGCCACCGAGACCATCTGCGCCTCGCGGAAGGCGGCCTTCGCGTCGTTGCCCTTGAGCAGGAACAGCGAGTTCACGCAGTCCATCTCGGAGGCCTTGATCTGCTGCACCAGTGCGGCGCCGGTCTTCGAGGTGAAGTCCGCGACGTTGCAGGCCGCGGCCAGTGCCTCGGCGGCGGCAGCGGCCCCGGGCGTCAACTTGGCCTTGGACGACCGCTGTTCGGTGCGCGCCGGTTCCTCGGCTGCCCGGAGCGGGACGCGCTCGGACAGGTTCGCGTCGGGGCGCGAGGCGTGCTCGGCCCGGAGGGCCGCGACCGCGGCGGCCTCGGTCGAGGGTTGCGGGGCGGCGCCCGTCTTGACGACCGGCGCGGGGGTGGCGGGCTTGGGTTCGCCGGCGAAGGCCTGGCCGGCGGGGGCGAGCAGCGTCAGGCCCAGACAGCAGGCCAGTGCGGCTATCAGGGGCCGGGTGCGGCCCTTCGTGGTGGGGGTACTTCGCATGAGGGGTGGGCCTCCGAGCCGGTCTGCGGCCGCGCTGGCGACGCGGCGAATGTGAGTGCGGACCGTGACGTCGACGGGAGTTGGTCGGGAGGTCAACTCTGTCGTGTACACGGCTATGCAGTGTGCGATGTAACATGGCACACATCACATGGCCCCTGGAAGTCCTCTTGGGGAACTTTTAGGCATCCGGCCGACCGGCAGGGCTCGGCCGGGCATAGTCCTCGCCCGGTTCATCCGGTCTCGTCCCAGTACTCCCGCGGCGCCGCGGTGCCGCAACGGGGACTCCCCGCCGCGCAGGCGCCGTTGGGGCCTCCGCCGGAAACGCCGCGGGACCGGCGCACGGCCGGTCCCGGTCAATCGCTCTCTGCTCTGCGCTGCTCACCGGACGGAGCCCGGCTCCTCGTGCGAGCCCGGTTCCTCGTGGGACTCCGGCCCCGCGGGGGAGTGCTCCGCCGCATGCCCGGTGGGCGCCCGGGTCAGGCCTCCTGGCCCGTCGAGGCGAGGACGATCTCGCGGATGGTCACGTTCGGCGGCTGCCGGTAGGCGTAGGCGATGGCCTCGGCCACGGCGCGGGGATCCAGGGCTCCGCCGGCGGACTTCTTCCAAGCCTCGTAGTCGCTCTTGATCCGCTCGTCGCTCGTGTGGGAGAGCAGCTCGGTCTCCACGGCCCCCGGGGCGATGGTCACCACGCGCACACCGGAGGAAGCCACTTCCTCGCGGAGGTTCTCGGACATCGCGTGCACCGCGAACTTCGTGCCCACGTACGCCACGTGGTTCGGGAAGGTCTTGCGCCCGGCCACCGAGCTGACGTTGACGATGGTGCCCCGGCCCCGGGTGATCATGCCGGGCAGGACGGCCCGGGTGGCATAGAGCAAACCCTTGACGTTCAGATCGATCATCCGCTCCCACTCCTCCACCGGCTGGTCCGCGATCCGGCCGAGCAGCATGGCGCCGGCGTTGTTCACCAGGCCGTCCACGGGGCCGAACCGCTCCTCGCCGTCGCGGACCGCCGCCTCGACCGCCGCGCGGTCGGTGATGTCGACCTTCCGGCACAGGGTGTCCGGCAGTCCGAGCTCCTCCAGCAGCTCCAGGCGGCGCGCCAGCAGCAGCAGGGGGTGGCCCTCGGAGGAGAGCAGGCGCGCGGCGGCGGCGCCGATGCCGGAACTGGCACCGGTGATGGCGACCAGGGGCTTCGTCATGGGAACTTCATCCTTTCCTGATGACTACACGTGAATCATGCCGTTTTGCGAGTATCAGGAGACATCCCCGGGCCCTCCCCACGCGCAAGCCCGCGCGCCGGGCCGCACCGCGTCGCGCGCGCCAGGCCACCGCAGGGTGCGGACGCCGGCCGCCGTAGGGTGGGACCCCGGCCACCGCAGGGTGCGGTCTCCGGCCACCGCATCGTGCGGACGCCTGCCTCCGCATGCGGAGGGCGCCGACCACCGCATGCGGCGTACTCCGGCCGCCGCCATACTGAGCAGCGTGAGGCGTACTCGTACGGTCTTGCTCTGCATCGCCGGTCTGATGGGCGCGGCCCTCCCGGCGGGGACGGCCGCGGGCCTGGAGCCGGCCGCCGCGGCCCCGGGGGCGTGCGTGAAATCCCCCGGCCCCGCCCGGGGCGACGCCGGGAAGGTCCTCGCCATCGCGCAGCAGGCCCAGAAGGAGTTCGGCCTGAACTCCGTGGTCCTGCGGGTCTCCTCCGGCGACGGCGAGGTGCTCACCACGGCCCTGGGGGAGTCGATGACGGGTGTCCCGGCCGAGCCGTCCATGCGGTTCCGCACGGGGTCCGTGGCCATCGTCTACATGGGCGCCGTACTGCTCCAGCTCGTCGACGAGGGCAAGGCCTCCCTCGACGACCCGGTGTCCCGCTGGCTGCCGGACGTGCCGCACGGCTCGGAGATCACCCTGCGCATGCTGGGCAGTTCGACGTCCGGCCTGCACGACTACGTCACCGACCCCGCGTTCCTAGCCGAGCTGGAAGCCAAGCCCTTCCGCGCGTGGACGGCGGCCGAGGTCATCGGCATCGCCACGGACAAGCCGCTGCTCTACGAGCCGGGCACCAACTGGAGCTACTCGCATGCCAACTTCAACCTGCTCGGCGAGGCCCTGGAGAAGATCGGCGGCCTCCCGCTGGACCGGCTGCTGCAGGAGCGCGTGTACCAACCGCTCGGTCTGACCGGCACCAGCAACCAGTTCACCCCGCAGATCCCGGAACCGGCGCTGCACGCCTTCACCTCGGAGCGCGGCACCTACGAGGAGTCCACCTTCTGGAACCCCTCCTGGACCACGACGCCCGGTGCGGTCCTCGTCCAGAACATCTGCGACCTCGACCGGTCCGCGCGCGCCATCGGAACCGGGGAGCTGCTGTCCGCGAAGTCCTTCAAGACCCAGCTCGACCCGGGCACCATCGGCCTCGGCCACCCGACGGCCTCCTGCCCCGACACCGTCTGCCTGCTGACCAACACGGCGGCCCACCACTTCGGCCTCGGCGTGATCGTCGTCGACGACTGGATCCTGACGAACCCGTCCTTCTCCGGCTACGCGGCCATCCAGGCCTACCTGCCGACGGAGAAGCTCGCCCTGTCCGTCACCGTGACCCAGGGGCCCAAGAGCCCCGCCGGCAACTCGGCCCAGACCATCGCGGAACGCATCTCCGCGGCCCTCGCCCCCGGACACGAGCTGAAGATGCGCTGAGCCACCGGGGCTTGGGCGGCGCCCGTTGCGGGATCGCTACGATGCCGCCATGATCCTCTCCGCGCCAGAGCCGCTCATACGCGTCCTGTACGACGGGTCCCGTCCGGACCTGCGCGACGCCTCCCGTCCCCGGCCGGTCCGCCTCTACGTCTGGGAGCCGATGCCCCGTGCGGAGCAGGACGCCCCCGCCCCGCTCGTCTTCGTCTCGCACGGCACCGGCGGCTCGGGCAGCGAGATGCGGTGGCTGGCGGATCCCCTGCACGCCGCGGGATTCCGGGTGGTGGCCCTCGACCACCACGGCAACAACTTCGTGGACGGCTACGAGCCCGAGGGCTTCCTCCACGTCTGGGAGCGCCCCCGGGACATCACCTTCGCCCTCGACGCGCTCGCCGGGGAAGGGCCCCTCGGCCCCGTCGGCGTGGCGGGCTTCTCCGTCGGCGGCTACACGGCCGCGGCGCTCGCCGGGGCCCGCATCGACCCGCGGATCCTGCGGGCCGTGCTGACGGGCGAGCTGCCGCTGCCGGAGATCCCCGAGTTCCCCGGCGTGCTGGAGGCCCTGCGGGCGAAGTACCCGCAGGAGGAGGCCGCGCGGCGCACCCTGGAGGGAGCCGGGGGAGACCTGTCGGATCCCCGGGTCCGGGCCGTCTTCCAGGTGGCCCCGGGAGTGGGCTCCCTGGTGACCCGGGAGAGCCTGGAGGCCGTACGGGTACCGGTCGCCATCCGCTGGGCCGGAGCCGACACGATCACCCCGTACGAAGCCGACACGCGTCCCTACCTCGAGCACATCCCCACCGCGAGCGGCCGTTCGATCGGTGCGGCCGTCGTGCACGAGGACTTCTTCGCCCCGGAGCCCGCGGACCCGACCGCAAAGGTCCGGGCCGGCGAGGAGGCCGCCGCCTTCTTCCTGGAGCAGCTGGTCTGACCCGGTCCGGTACCGCCCGCGGGCAGCACCGGGGGCACGGGCCACCGGGCCGCAGTCCGCAGGCTCGCAGGGTGCCGGATCACAGGCTCGCGAACAGGCCGTCGAGCGGCTCCGGCACCTGACCGGGGCCGAGGGCCTCGACGAGGACCCGGCCGTAGCGGATCTTGCGCCCCTTCTTCGTACCGAGGAAGCGCCGCACCTGCTGCTCCGGCGTGCGGCCCCGCTGCGCGGGCTGGCGCAGGAAGGTCCGCAGGGCCCGGTGGTCCCCCTCCTCCCGGACGAGCTCCTCCACCCGGGGCACGCCCAGCGCGCGGATGAGCTCGTCCTCCAGATCCGCCGCGCAGACGAAGAACCCCTGCGGCCGCGCACCGGCCCGCTCCCAGCCGCGCACGTAGAACTCGCGCTCCCCCTCGTCGCACAGGCCCGTGAGCCGCAGGCCCAGCCCCCGCGGCCCGAGGAACCCGGCGAACCGTGCGATGCTCATCGCGCCGCCCATCGGCAGGACGCAGACGCCCTCGGCCGCCAGGTTCCTGCCCCGCATCGTGGCCAGGGCATCGACCGCTTCGGCGTCGCTCGCCCCTTCGAGGAGCACGACGGTCCGTACGGGCAGCCGCACGGCCAGCTCGCGCGCCACGGCCGCCGCTTCCCCCGCGACCCCCACGTCACCGAGCCCACCGGCGTCACCGGCCGCCCACGCGGTCACCGCATCCCCGAACGCCGCCATGTCTCCCATGGGGGGAGTCTGGTCCCCTTCCCGGCTGTGCGGTACACATTTTCGGCCGGGGACGCCGCCCGCCTGCGGAGGGACCCCCCACCGAACCCACCGGCCCCCCGCACCGCGCACGGTCCGTCCGTCCGCGCGGACCCGGACGATCGACCCTAGGATGGACGGGAACCGGGCGCGTGCGGCTCGCCGCGACGCCGCCAGTCCAGGCCGCCCGGGGTGGGAGAGCCATGACAGAGGCCGTCGTCGCCGACACGGCGAGGACCGTGATCCTGACCGTGGACGACGATCCGGGCGTGTCCCGGGCCATCGCCCGCGACCTGCGGCGACGTTACGGCTCCGGCTACCGGATCGTACGGGCCGAGTCCGGCGAATCCGCACTGGAGGCCCTGCACGAGCTGAAGCTCCGCGGCGACCTCGTGGCCGTCATCCTCGCCGACTACCGCATGCCGCAGATGAACGGCATCGAGTTCCTCGAACAGGCCCTCGCCGTCTACCCGGGCGCGCGCCGCGTCCTGCTGACCGCCTACGCCGACACCAACGCGGCGATCGACGCGATCAACGTCGTCGACCTCGACCACTACCTCCTCAAACCCTGGGACCCGCCCGAGGAGAAGCTCTACCCGGTCGTCGACGACCTCCTCACCGCCTGGCGCACCGGCGACCACCGGCCCGTGCCCGCCACCAAAGTGATCGGACACCGCTGGTCGGCCCCCTCGTCGGCCGTACGGGAGTTCCTCGCCCGCAACCAGGTCCCGTACCGCTGGTACTCCTGCGAGGAACCGGAGGGACAGCGACTGCTGCGCGCCGCAGGCGCCGACGGACAGCGGCTGCCCGTGGTGATCACCCCCGGCGGCACCGTGCTGATCGAGCCGGCCGCACCCGACCTCGCCGCCCACGTCGGGCTCGCGACCACGCCCACCGCCGAGTTCTACGACCTCGTCGTGATCGGCGGCGGCCCGGCCGGGCTCGGCTCCGCGCTGTACGGGGCCTCCGAGGGACTGCGCACCGTCCTGGTCGAGCGCTCGGCCACCGGTGGACAGGCCGGGCAGAGCTCCCGCATCGAGAACTACCTCGGCTTCCCGGACGGCGTCTCGGGCGCCCAGCTCACCGAACGGGCCCGCCGCCAGGCCGGCCGGTTCGGCGCCGAGATCCTCACCGCACGCGAGGTCACCGGACTGGAGGTCAACGGCGCGGCCCGCCTCGTCCGCTTCTCCGACGGCTCCGCGATCGGCGCGCGCAGCATCATCCTGGCCACCGGAGTCTCCTACCGGCAGCTCGTGGCCCCGGGCTGCGACGGCCTCACCGGCCGCGGGGTCTACTACGGCTCCTCGCTCACCGAGGCCTCCTCCTGCCTGGAGCAGGACGTGTACATCGTCGGCGGCGCCAACTCCGCCGGACAGGCGGCCATGTACCTGGCCCGCGGCGCCAAGTCGGTGACCCTGCTGGTCCGCGGGGCGTCCCTGACGGCTTCCATGTCGTACTACCTGATCCAGCAGATCGAGGAGATGCCGAACATCACGGTGCGCACCCGCACCACCGTCGAATCGGCGCACGGCGACGGCCACCTGGAGCAGCTCACCCTGCGCGACGTGGACACCGGCGCGACCGAACTCGTCGACACCCAGTGGATGTTCGTGTTCATCGGCGCGGCCCCGCTCACCGACTGGCTGGACGGTACGGTGCTGCGCGACGACCACGGCTTCATCCTCGCCGGGCCGGACCTCACTGCCGACGGACGCCCGCCCGCCGCATGGGAGCTGGACCGGCCGCCGTACCACCTGGAGACCAGCGTGCCCGGAGTGTTCGTGGCGGGCGACGCGCGCGCCCGGTCGGCGAAGCGGGTCGCGTCCGCCGTCGGAGAAGGAGCCATGGCCGTGATGCTCGTCCACCGGTACCTGGAGGAGTCGTGAGCGGGCAGGCGATGCCCTGCTCCCCACAGGAGATCGGCTCGCTCTTCCTGTTCGAGAAGCTCACCCCGGAGCAGCTCGGGCGGCTGTGCGCCGAGGGGGGCGTGGAGCGGTACGACACCGGCCCCGTCTACACCGAGGGCGACCCCGCGACCTGCTTCTACGTGATGATCGAGGGCACCGTGGTGCTGTCCCGCCGGGTCGGCGGCGACGAGGTGGAGGTCGGCCGGACCTCCCAGCGCGGGGTGTACGCGGGAGCCATGCAGGCCTACCTGGGCGACCGCGTCCCGCAGACGTACAACAACGCCATGCGGGTGACCGAGCCGACCCGCTTCTTCGTCCTGCCCGCGCAGTCCTTCTCGGACGTCATGCGGGAATGGTTCCCGATGGCCGCGCACCTGCTCGAAGGGCTGTTCTTCGGCTCCCGGAGCACCCAGCAGGCCATCGGCCAGCGCGAACGGCTCCTCGCCCTCGGCTCCTTGTCCGCCGGTCTCACCCACGAGCTCAACAACCCGGCCGCGGCGGCCGTCCGGGCCACCGCCACCCTGCGCGAACGCGTCGGCAAGATGCGGCACAAGCTGGCCCACATCTCCCAGGGCAACTACCCCCGCGAGGCGATCGCCGAGCTCATCGAGATCCAGGAACGCACCGTCGAACGGGTGGCCAAGGCGCCGGCGTTGAGCCCTCTGGAGGCTTCCGACCGGGAGGACGAACTCGCCGACTGGCTGGAGGACCACGGCGTCCCCGAGGGCTGGCGGATCGCACCGGTCTTCGTCCAGGCCGGCCTGGACACGGACTGGCTCGAGCAGGTCGCGGCGAGCGTGGCCGAGGACCTGCTGCCCAGCGCCATCGGCTGGCTCAACTACACGGTGGAGACAGAGCTGTTGATGGACGAGATCGACGACTCCACCACCCGCATCTCCCACCTCGTGGACGCCGCCAAGCAGTACTCGCAGCTCGACCGCGCCCCGCACCGGGTCGTCGACGTCCACGAACTCCTCGACAGCACCCTGCTGATGCTCTCCGGGAAGATCGGCCCCCGGATCCGGGTCGTCAAGGAGTACGACCGCTCCGTGCCCGAGGTGCCGGCCTACCCCGCGGAACTCAACCAGGTGTGGACCAACCTCATCGACAACGCCGTCTTCGCCATCGGCAGCACCGGCCGCGAGGGCACGCTGACGGTCCGCACGGCCCGCTCGGGCGACCGGCTCCTCGTGGAGTTCCGCGATACGGGGCCCGGCATTCCGGCGGAGATCCGCAGCCGCATCTTCGACCCCTTCTTCACCACCAAACCCGTCGGCGAAGGCACCGGTCTCGGCCTGGACATCTCCTGGCGGATCGTCGTCAACAAGCACCACGGAAGCCTCCAGGTCGAGTCCGCCCCGGGCGACACCCGCTTCCAGGTGCTGCTCCCGCTGACCGCACCCGATCCCGATCCCACCGAGGAGCCCGCATGACCGCCATCGACGGAGTCGACCCGAGCGTCCCGCCCAGCGGCAGCGGCTGCGTCGAATGCGACGCCGCGGGCGGCTGGTGGTTCCACCTTCGGCGCTGCGCCC
Organism: Streptomyces sp. NPDC051563; assembly: GCF_044454225.1. Lineage (NCBI taxonomy): Bacteria > Bacillati > Actinomycetota > Actinomycetes > Kitasatosporales > Streptomycetaceae > Streptomyces > Streptomyces sp. NPDC051563. The sequence goes on along the minus strand of NZ_JBITDL010000032.1, from coordinate 21,181 downwards.
AGTGCGGTCACATCGGCTGCTGCGACTCCTCGCCGGGGCAGCACGCCACCGGGCACTGGAAGTCCACCGGCCACCCCCTGGTGCAGAGCTACGAGCCGGGGGAGGACTGGTTCTGGGACTACGCGACGAACGAGCTGTACGAGTCCGGCCCCGAGCTGGCCCCGCCCTCCGGCCACCCGGCCGACCAGCCTGCCCCGGGCCCGTCCGACCGGCTCCCCGAGGACTGGAGCCGACGGCTGCACCGCTGATCCGTGCGGACCGGGGCCGAGCCGGGCCGGGCGGGCTGGGCCGGATGGCGGCGGACCCGGCCGTCCGGGGAGCCTGATCAGAAGGGCTTGGTCGGCAGGTACTTGCCGTCCAGGGTGATGACCGCGCGCTCGCCGCCCTCGGGGTCGGCGACCTTCTTCACGTCGAGCTTGAAGTTGATCGCGGAGACGATGCCGTCGCCGAGCTGCTCGTGGACCAGGGCCTTCAGGGTGGTGCCGTAGACCTGGAGCATCTCGTAGAAGCGGTAGATCGTCGGGTCGGTGGGGGCGCCGCCGGGGACCGAGCCGCGGGTCGGGATGGTCTGCAGCAGCCTTGCGTCGTCGGCGTCCAGGCCCAGCAGCGCGGCCACGGCTTCCGCCGAGGCCCGCGGCAGCGGGTGCTGGCCGAGGACGGCCGCGGTGGCGAAGGCGACCGACAGACCGGCGGCGTCCGCGATCCGCTGCCAGGTCAGGTCCTCGCGGATCTTGGCGTCCACGGCCTTGACGGCCAGGGCCTGACGGGCGGAGTTGTCGAACTGGGCGTGCACCATGAGAGGGCTTCCTTTCGGGTGTGCCGCTCACCCGACAGGGGTGGGGGCGAGCGGTGGATGTCGTGGGGGTCCTGCGGGCCGGTGGCCCGGCGGGTGGCGGCGGTCAGGCCGCGGGGGAGTCCGGCCGGGCGGAGCCGAGTTCCTCGACGCCCCCGGCTCCGATGTCGTAGACCCAGCCGCGCAGGGTCAGCGACCCGGCGGCCAGGGCGCGGGCCACCGACGGATGGGTGGCCAGGTTCGCCAGCTGCGCGAGCACGTTCTCCCGTACCAGGGCATCGACCCGCTGCGCGTCCTGCGCGCCGCCGGTACGGGCGACCGAGGCGTCCGCGTGGCGCAGCCACCCGGCGACCGCCGGGGCCGCGCTGAGGTCGTGCCGCTCGGCCAGGGCCGTCATCGCACCGCAGGCGGAGTGCCCGCACACCACGATGTCGCTCACGCCCAGGACCGCGACGGCGTATTCGATGCTCGCCGCCACCCCGTCCGTGCCGGGGGCGTGGGCGGGCACGAGGTTCCCGGCGGTACGGATGACGAACAGCTCGCCCGGCTCGCTCTGGGTGATCAGCTCCGGCACCACACGGGCATCGGAGCAGCTGATGAACAGGGTGCGCGGCCGGTGGGTCGTCGCCAGCCGGGCGAAGAGCTCCGCCCTGGCCGGGTAGACCTCCCGGCGGAACTGCGCGACGCCCTCGATGAGGTCGTGCATGGTCACTCCCTTCACTCACTGCCGACCCGTGGGGCCGACGAGTTCCACCATGCACGACCTGGGGCTATAGCGTCCAAGACGCATTACCCATCTCTCCTATAGATGCCATCTATACTCGCGCTCATGGCCCTGGAACTACGACACCTGCGCTACCTGCTCGCCGTCGCCGAACACGCCGGCTTCACCCGCGCCGCCGAAGAACTGCGGATCTCCCAGCCGACCCTGTCCCAGCAGATCAAGCAGCTGGAGAACACCATCGGCGTCCAGCTCCTGGACCGCACCGGCCGCAACGGCGTCCGCCTCACCGACGCCGGCGAGACCTACGCCCGGTACGCCCGCCGGGCCCTGCGCGACCTCGCGGCCGCGGAACGCGCCGTCCACGACCTCGCGGACCTCTCCCGGGGACACCTCCGGCTGGCCGTGACGCCCACCTTCACCGCCTACCTGGTCGGGCCGCTGGCGGCAGAGCTCCACGCCCGCCACCCCGGCGTCACCCTGGATGTCAAGGACATGGCCCAGGACCGCATCGAGGCCGGTCTGCTCGCCGACGAGCTCGACCTGGGGATCGCCTTCGCCGGCCCGCACCTGCCCGGCATCTCCGCGTCCCCGCTGTACGCCGAGACCCTCAGCCTCGTCACCGCCGCCGCCGACAGCGCCGCCGCCGACAGCGCCGCCGCGGACAACGCCGTCCCGGCCGCCCGTCCGCTCCCACCCCTGCCGGTCACCGCTCTGGTGGATCGTCAACTAGCCCTGCTCAGCGGGGATTTCGCCACCCGCGGACACATCGACGCCTATCTCGAAGGCCACCGGGTGCGGCCGCGGATCGCCGTGGAGGCCAATTCGGTCCAGACCCTCACCGAAATCGTCCGCCGCACCGACCTCGCGACCGTCCTGCCCGACGCGATCACGGAGGACCACCCCCACCTCGCCCCGCTAGCCCTCGAACCGCCCCTGCCCACCCGCACGGTGGCGCTGCTCCGGCGCGAGAACGCCTACCGGAGCGCCGCCGGACGGGCGTTCACCCGGCTCACCCGCCGGCACGTCCTGGCCCGCGGCTACACCCCGGCCTGAACGTCCCCGGTGCGCCCGCGCGGGCGCGCTCCGCTTCCGTCAGGCGTCGAAGCGGCGGCGGGAGGCCTCGATGTGGCCGAAGTACCGGTGGGTCCAGTCGCACAGCCCGTCGATCGTCGCCCGCAGGGCCTGGCCCGGCTCGGTGAGGGCGTATTCGACCCGTGGCGGTACGACGGGGTACACGGTCCGCTCCAGCAGGCCGTAGCGCTCCAGCATCCGCAGGTTCTGGGTCAGCATCTTGTGGCTGATTCCCTCTACCTCGTCACGCAAGGTGCTGAAGCGCAGCGTGCGCTCACCGAGGGCCTCGATGATCAGGAGCGCCCATTTGTTGGCGACGTCGGAGAAGATCTCCCGCCCCAGGGAGTCCGCCCGCCTGAGGTCCGCGTCGTCGGGCGAGCCCGTGAGCTGCTTGGTCACCATGAGGTTCCCCCGTTACCGAAAAGTGCGTTCTTCCCTGTCGGGAATCACTCTCCTACGGTGCCTGAGTAACCACAAGAGAGCGGTGCGCCGTGGCTCGACGGAACCGAGCCCACCGGCGCCCCATGCCCATGGAGGCGGACAGCATGGCCATCACCCTGGTGAACCCCAAGGGACTGCCGGAGATCGGCGCCTACCGGCAGGTGTCGATCGCGACCGGATCGAAGCTCGTCTTCATCGCCGGACAGGTCGCCTGGCGCGCCGACGGCGTCACGGTCGGCGTGGGCGACCTGGCCGCGCAGGTCGAGCAGTGCTACGTCAACATCGGCACCGCACTGGCCGAGGTCGGCGCATCCTTCGCCGACGTGGCGAAGCTGACCCTCTACGCCGTGGACTGGACCCCCGACAAGATGCCCCTGCTGATGGAGGCGATCAACCGTGCGGCCGCCAGACTCGGCGCCGTACCGGTCCCGCCGGCCTCGCTGCTGGGCGTCGCGGCACTGGACGTACCCGAGCACCTGGTCGAGATCGAAGCCGTCGCCGTCATCGACTGACGCTCCCGCAGGGCGCGACGCCCCCGAACGGCCGGACCCGCCACCGCTGCTACGGCGCCGTGCATGCCGCCTCGGTGGCAGGACGGGCCGGAGCAAGGTCCACTGGTCGAAGGTGTTCGCGCGGCCGGGAACCGGGCAAGCGCGCACCGAGACCATCGACGCAGCGGAAGGCATCCCCCCATGGCCGACAGTCACCACCACATGCTGCTGATCACCTTCCCGAGCTCCTCGGCCGCCCGCCCCGCGTACGAGGAGGCAGTCGACCTGCCGGGACTGCGGCAGGCGGCCGTCCTGGAGCGGTCACCCGAAGGGCTCCTCGACGTTCCTGAGAGCCACGTCGCCGGGGCGGGAGTGCCCACGGCGGGCGCCGGCCTGGCCGGCGGGCTCATCGGCCTGCTCGGCGGCCCCATCGGCGTCTTCCTCGGCACGGCAGCCGGGGTGGCCCTGGGCAACGCGGCGGAAGAGGGCTGGGCGCGGGAGGGCGGCGCCGGAATGATCATGCTGAGCAGCCAGGTCGAGGACGGGGCGGCGCTGCTTATCGTCGACCTGCACGAGTCCGATCCGCAGCCGGCCGACGACCTCGCCCGACGGCACGGCGGAACCCTGCAGCGGCTCACCGCGCAGGAGTTCAGCGCCCGGGTCCGCGCCGCCGAACGGGCCGCCGGCTAGCCGGCGACCCGTCCTCCGCAAGCCCCGCGGAGCGGCCCTGACCCCCTGGGCCGTAAAGGGCCCGAGGCCCGGGGCCCGAGGCGCCGCGGCCATCGGCGTGTGAGGCCCCCGTTGGCGACCCGGGCGGGCAGGCTGGCCGGTGTGCACAACGACAGGCAGCGGCGAGCAGCGGGATCCGGTAGGCGCTCCACGCGAGAGGTGCCCGACAACGAGCGGGGTGTGCAGTGGGAGGCGGCCGGCGAAGGGCCGCTGCTGGTCGTGCCCCTGCTGTTCATGGCCTGTTTCGCGGTGCCGATCGCCGATCAGGGCCTGTCCGCCCGCATGCGGCTGCTGTGCCTGATCGGACTCGCGGTCACGTGGGCCGTGTTCGTCGTCGACTACCTGGTCCGGCTGGCCCTGGCGCGGGGCCGGCGCGCCTGGTTCTTCGGACACCTGCCGGATCTGCTGATCGTACTGATGCCGTTCCTGCGTCCGGTCCGCGCCGTGCGCGAGCTCACCGCCGTCTCCACACTGCGCCACCGTGTGCGCCGCGGCCTGGACGTCGAGCTGATGCTGTACTCGGGCATGGCCTCCGTCCTCCTGTGCGGGGCCGGCGCGCTCGTGGCACTGGCGGTCGAGCGCGATGCGCCGGGTGCGACGATCACCAGTTTCGGACTGGCGGCCTACTGGGCCGCCACCACGATGACGATGACCATGTACGGGGAGCTGTATCCGGTCACGCCGGTCGGGCGCCTGACAGCGGTGGGGCTCAGCGTGGTGGCCGTCGGGTTGTTCGGAGTCGTCATCGGAGCGTTCGCCTCCTGGTACTCGGGCTGGTACGCCCACCGTCTGCGGAGCGACCAGAACTCCCCGGAGGCTCGCCAGATCGCCGTCGACACGCTCGGCGAGATCCGGGCCCTGCGGCATTGGCTGAACCGGAACGAGGACCCGGACCCGAGCGCCGACCCACCGAGCACCGGCCACGGGCCACCGGGCTGAGACACCACCGGCGCCGGTGGTGTCCCGAGGGAGGCACTGATCGGCCCACACGGCATGCGCGGGGAAGGGCCACGCAGGAGAGTGGCCCGTGTGACTGTCGCCACCGGACCCCCGCAGCAGGACTCCGCTCCGCCCGTCCTCGACGTGCGGACGCGCAACATCGTCTTCGTCACGATCATGCTCGGCGTGCTGCTCTCCGCCCTCGACCAGACCATCGTGGGCACGGCGCTGCCCACGATCGTGGCGGACCTGGGCGGCGGTGCGCACATGTCGTGGGTGGTGACCGCGTACCTGCTCGCCGAGACGGTCTCCACGGTCCTGGTCGGGAAGTTCGGCGACCTCTTCGGCCGCAAGCTGATCTTCCAGCTGTCGACGATCGTCTTCATCGTCGGCTCGTTCCTGTGCGGCCTGTCCGAGAACATGATGATGCTGATCGCCTTCCGGGCCGTCCAGGGCATCGGCGCCGGCGGCCTGATGGTGACCTCCATGGCGCTCATCGCGGACGTGATCCCGCTGCGCGAGCGCGGCAAGTACCAGGGCGCGCTCGGCGCGGTCTTCGGCGTCTCCACCGTCATCGGACCGCTGCTCGGAGGCCTGTTCACCGACCACCTCACCTGGCGCTGGGCGTTCTACGTCAACGTCCCGATCGCCATCGTGGTCGTCATCGCGGCCGCGCGCACCATCCCGAGCGTCACATCCGCCGTCCGGCCGGCCATCGACTACCTGGGCATCGCGCTGGTGGCGATCGGCGCCAGCTCGCTGATCCTGGCCACCAGCTGGGGCGGCAACGAGTACGCCTGGGGCTCGCCCACGATCATCGGCCTGTTCGCGGCCGGAGTCATCGCGCTCGCCCTCTTCTGCGCGGTCGAGTCCAGGGCGGCCGAACCGATGCTCCCCATGAGACTGTTCTCGAACCCCGTCTTCACGGTCTGTTCGATCCTGAGCTTCATCGTGGGCTTCGCGATGCTGGGCGCGATGACGTTCCTGCCGACCTTCCTGCAGTACGTCGACGGCGACTCGGCGACGATCTCCGGCGTCCGCACCCTGCCGATGGTCATCGGCCTGCTGATCGCCTCCGTGTCCAGCGGCACCGTCGTCAGCAGGACCGGCACCTACCGGATCTTCCCGATCGTCGGCTCCCTCGTCATGGGTGCTGGCCTCTACCTGCTGTCCCTGATGGGCACCGGGGGCAACATCTGGCTCGAGTCGCTGTACATGTTCGTGCTCGGTACCGGAATCGGCCTGTGCATGCAGGTCCTGACCATCGCGGTCCAGAACACCGTCGACTACTCCGACCTCGGCACCGCCACCTCGGGCGTGACCTTCTTCCGCACCCTCGGCAGCGCTTTCGGCACCGCGGTCTTCGGCACCATCTACGCCAACACCCTCAAGCCCAACCTGCAGGACGGCATCGCCGCCGCTGCCGCAACCGGTGCGGACCCCGCCCTGGTCGCCAGGGCGGCGCTGAGTCCCCACGGACTGCACTCGCTGCCCCCCCACCGCCGCCGCCCCGATCATCAAGGCCTACGCGGACACCCTGCACACCGTGTTCCTGTGGACCGTGCCCGTCGCCCTCGTCGGCTTCGTGGTGGCCCTCTTCCTCAAGCAGGTCAAGCTCCGCGACAGTGCCCAGGCCGGAGCCACCGACATGGGCGACGGATTCTCCTCCCCGGTCTCCACCGGCGACTCGGAGCAGATCCTGGAGCTGGCCGTCGCGAAGATCATCCGGACCGAGGGGCATGCCGAGTCGCGCCAGGTCATGGCCGCGGCCGATACCCGCCTCGACATCGCCGGCGCCTGGGCGGTGATGCAGGTCGGCTTCTTCACCAGGATGGTCGGAACCGCGAGCGCCGGACTGATCGCGGCCCGCAGGCACATGCCGCCGGAGGTGCTCCTCCCGCTCTTCGACCGGATGACCGCCGAAGGCTTCCTCTCCCGCGAGGGCACCTACTACGCACTGACCGCGGCGGGCGAACGCGAGGCCGAGACGATCGGACGGGCCTGGGGCACCTGGCTGAGCGGCCGGGTGGAAGCCGACCTCGGTCACCCGCCCGGCCCCGAACTGCGCACGGCGGTCGACCGGATCGCGAAGAGGCTCCTCGCGGAGGATCTCGGACAGTCGATGCCGGCCGGCCAGAGCCGCGCATCCAAGGTGCCTGCCGGAACGGGAGCGTAGGAGGCGTGCCATTCCCGTTGCCGTACTGAGGAGGATCCAGGTGCCGTGCCGTACCGGGGCGCCTTCGGACGTGGACGCGGGGGTGAACCGTGGGCGGTGCTGAGGCTGCCGATGCCGGTCGGCGCAGGGTGTGGTGGCGCCGGGTGCCCGGGCCGGGCGCGCCGGTCACGGTGCCCGGTGTGCTCGCTCCGGAGCGCGAGTGGACCCGGGAGCTGGCCCGCACGTTGTGCGAGCCGGGCGTGGAGCTGTTGCGGGCCGGCAAGCGCACCGAGTCGGTGGAGACGGACCTGGCCGAGGTGGCCGCCTGTTACGGCATGCTGGCACGCAGCTTCGTGGTGCCCACCGGCGTGTTCGTCCGGGTGGAGGGCCTGTCGCCGCAGGCGGAGGGCGAGCTGGACTTCGTCCTCCTGAAGGGGGGCGACCTGAGGCTCGATCAGGCCGAGGCACTGGAGAACCTGCTGGCCCGGCTGAGGAACCAGGAAATGCCACTGGAGCAAGTGCGCGCCGCGCTGGATGACGTACGGTCGATGCCGCCGGGGCTGAGTCCCGCCGTGTCCGTGTTCGGGTACGCCGTGGCCACGGTCGGACTCGGGATGGTCTTCCACGCCACGGTGCCCGCCATGATCGGCTACGCGGTCCTCGGTCTGCTCGTGGGCCTGCTACGGGTACTGACGACGCGGTACCTGCCCGCATTCGGCCCGGCACTGCCCGTGGTCGCCGGAGTCCTGGCGGCGGGGCTGGCCCAAGCGTTCGCCGGACCGCTGCTCCACGAGGAGCCGCAGTACCTGTTCATCGCCCCGCTCGTCGGCTTCCTGCCCGGCGTGGCCCTCTCGATGGGCCCCATCGAACTTTCCCTGGGCTCCACCCTGTCCGGCATGTCCAGGCTGGCAGGAGCCGTCAACGTCCTCCTTCTCCTGGCCGTCGGAATCCTGGTCGGCGTCCAGTCGGTCGACGCGCGCCCCACCGGGCATCCGGCACCCGAGTTGCTGGGGGAGTGGGCGGGATGGGCCGGCGCGGTGTTCTTCCTCGTCGGGTTCGCCCTCCACTTCTCCACGCCGCTGCGCGCCATGCCGTGGATGGTCGCCGCGCTCCTCCTGGCGCGCACGGTGCAGACGGCGGGCGAGGCCGTGGGAGGGGTGGCCCTGGGAGCGCTCGCGGCCGGCATGCTGCTGCCGCCGATGGCCGGCTGGGTCCACCGGCGCCACCGCATCCCGGAGCTCCTGATCTTCCTGCCCTGCTACTGGGTCCTGGTCCCGGGCGCGAGCAGTCTCGAAGGAGTCTCGGAGCTTCTCAACCACCAGACCGCGACAAGTCTGGGCACGCTCGTCAACGCCCTCGTCACCCTGATCGCCATCGGCTTGGGCATCGTGATCGGGGCCCACCTGGGCAGCCGCCCGCGGGTCCGCCTCGGCCCGGCCCGCGAGCCGGAGACGGACCGGGAGCAGTAGCCCGACGCGGCTCAGGACGAACGCTCCCCGGTGCGGGTTCCGGGGAGCCCGCCACCAGACCGGACATCTCCCTTAAAACGGCAGGAACGGCGCGAAACCCGACATCGTGGTGGATGATCGATTTCGGACGGGACGGACCTTCCGCACTCATGAACGGGGACACCGTGGTCGAATCGCAGGCCGTGATCATTCCGCCGGCCGAGGCCGCGATGTTCCTCGTCGTCACTCTCGCCCCGGGGCGCGAGGAGGTGGTCCGGGAGCTGCTGGAGGACGTGTCCGGACTGTACCGCTCGGTGTCCTTCCGGGCCCCGCACGAGGGGCTGAACTGCGTCGTCGGCATCGGCTCGGAGGCCTGGGACCGGCTGTTCGCCGGACCGCGCCCGCAGGGGCTCCATCCGTTCGTGGAGCTGGCCGGTGACCGGCACCGGGCCCCGGCGACTCCGGGGGACCTGCTGTTCCACGTACGCGCCCGGCGCATGGACCTGTGCTTCGAACTCGCCCGGCTGATCACGGACCGGCTGGCGGACGCCGTGAAGGTCGTCGACGAGGTCCACGGCTTCAAGTACTTCGACGAGCGGGACCTCCTCGGATTCGTGGACGGCAGCGAGAATCCGGAGGGCCCGACGGCGGCCGACGCGGTGTTCGTCGGGGAGGAGGACCCCGAGTTCACCGGAGGCAGCTACGTGATCGTGCAGAAGTACGTGCACGACATGCCGGCATGGAACGCCCTGCGGGCGGAGGAGCAGGAGGCTGCCATCGGGCGGACGAAGCCGGACAACATCGAGCTCTCCGACGAGGTGAAGCCCGCAGATTCCCACGTGGCCCTGACCGTCATCACCGACGCGGCCGGCAACGAGCGCAAGATCGTGCGCGAGAACATGTCCTTCGGATCGCTCGCCGAGGGCGAGCTCGGCACGTACTTCATCGGCTATGCGAGGACCCCCGACGTCACCGAGCAGATGCTGCGGAACATGTTCCTGGGCGACGGCGAAGCCGCGTACGACCGCATCCTCGACTTCTCGACAGCGCTCACCGGCTGCCTCTTCTACGTACCGACCGCCACCTTCCTCGACGGCCTTCCCGCCGCCCCGGACTCCTCCGGGCGCCCTGACCGGCCTGCACCTTGAACCGGCGCCGATCACGCAGGCCGCCCGTACCGAGACCGAGGACGAGACCGAGGATGAGGGCGAGACCGAGGGCGAGGCGCGCCGCCCGGTCCGCCGCGATCCGCCGTCCGCGTCAGAGCTTGCCGAAGACGACCCCGCGCCAGGTCCACCCCGCGCGGAGGACCGCTTCGCGCAGCGGGTCCTTCAGCTCCGCGCTGTCGAAGCGGAACACCTCGGTGCTCTCGAGGGCGCCGTCGGCCCCCCGTTCGGCCTTCACGCGCCGGGACACCGTGCTCACCTGACCGCGGGCGGCCTCGGCCGACAGGGCGAGGCGGGGAGTGCCTCCCAGCCAGGTGACCTCGAACTGCCGGTCCACGCTGCGGACCTCCCGCGCCGCCGGGTCCAGGCGCAGCCGGATCTGGAGCACGCGGCTCACCTGGGTCCGGGCGAAGAAGGTGTGCCACGCGGGCTCCTGGATCCGGCATTCCGCCACCAGGTCGGCGTCCTCGGGGGCGCCGCCGCGCACGACGTACGGCGCGTCCGCCGCGAAGAGTCCGAGCAGGGTCGCCCGTACCTCCTCGGCGGAGCGGGGTGCCACGCCGCTGTCGGGGTGCCTGGTGCCGGTGAGTTTGTCGAAGAGACCCATCGCACTACCCTAGGGACATCCGGCCGGTCGAGACAAGATCGTCCGAGCGGCCTCCTGCGACCGGAACCTGCGCCCCGACCGGAACCCGCCGCCTACGACCCCGCCGCCGTGTCCGGGCCCACCGTGCGCAGGAACTCCTGGAATTCGCCCAGGACTTCGTCGTGCTGCTCCGCGGTGGCGGTCAGCACCATCCGGATCACCGCGCGCTTGCGCGGATCGTGGACGTCCAGCATGGACAGGTAGACCTGCGACTGGACGAGCTCGCGGCGCACACCGCCCGCCAGCGCCGAGAAGGCCAGCCGCTGGGTCAGGCCCGGCGCACCCTCGGGGCCGATCTCCCGGCGGGCGGCCACGACCACGGACTCGGCGGCCTCGCGCAGACGCTCCACCGACGCGTCGGCGAGCTCGTCCAGCGTGGCCTCGTCCGGCCGGTACTCGCCGTCGATGGTGATGTTGGCCGTGAAACCGGAATCAGGGTGGGGATGCAGCGCGACGAAGGCCACGCCCGGAGCGCCGACCTCGTCCGGCGGGGCCGGCTGCCAGCCGTCCGGCAGTCGGAACTCGATCGGCACCGGCAGGGTCGTGGACATTGCGCGCTTCCTTCTTTCTCTCTTGTCTTTCCGGTCTCCCCCGGAAGGTGGGTCAGTCGAACCAGCTGCCGACAGTGTCCTTGACCGATCCCGCGGCGTCACCGACCGCATGGGCGGCGTCCCCCACGGCGTCGGCCGCGTCGCCGACGGCGTCGCCGACCTTCGCCGGGTCGACCGTGAACTCCGCTCCGACGGAACCGCCGAGGCCGAGGGCGACGCCCACCTTCGTGCCGATGTGGAACTTGCCGTCGTCGCCCTTGCCGAAGGTCACCTTCGCCTCGGCACCCGCACCGGCCCAGCCCTCGGCCGTGGCACCGGCCCCGATCCCGGCGACCTCGGCGCCCCCGGCGACGGTGCCCTTCGCCCCGGCGAAGGCCTTCGCGCCGGCGTTCAGGCCCTCCAGGCCGACACCGGCGCTGACCTGCGCCTCGGCTCCGGCGAAGCCTTCGGCCCGCCCGTAGCCCTCGACGTACCCGTACCCCGCACGCCCCTCGGCCAGCGCCCGGGCGGCCGCGGACACCTCGGCCTTGCCCGTGAGGCCCTTGTCCGTGATGCCCGCGTTCGCGCTGGCCCGGGCCCCCGCGTAGGCATCGGCGATGCCGGAGAGGTGCATCGACCCGTTGCTGAGGGATCCCTTCGCCGTCGCGTGGCCGAGTTCGGCGTACGCCTGGGCCGAGCCCTCCTTGCCGTACTTCGGTCCGGAGGCCTTGGTGCCCGCGTCGGGGCCGGTCGCCGTCGCGGAGCCCTCGGCCTGCCAGCCGTCGGTCTTCGTGCCCACCTCGGCGTCGGGGGACCGGGGAAGCGGCACCTTGGACAGGTCGCCCTGGGGGTGGGCGTTGAACCCGCCGATCGTCTGGTCGGCCCCCTTGCCGAAGGCGTCCCGGTTGTTGTCGACGACGGCGGCCTCCAAGGCGGCCTTCACGTGCTGATCGGCTTCGGAGGCCGCCTTCACCCGGTCGTCGAGGTACTGCTGCCAGGAGGTGACCGCCGTACGGATGGAGGTTTCGCCATCGGGGTCGTGGTGGTAGGCACTGCGCTCCGCGGGGGTCAGCTTCGCGTAGTCGAAGGCGACGCGGCCCTGCTCCGACACGGTCATCCCGGCGGCGACCGCCTCGTCCCGCGCGCTGCGGAGCTTCGACTTGAGATCGGTGAACACGGCGTGTGCGTCCCGCAGCAGGCTCGCGATCGCCTTGGCCTGGGTCTGCGCGGCGGCGTACTCGTAGCGGGTCGCCGCGAAACCCGATTGCGCGGCGCCCGCGCTGACTCCGGCCCAGTCCGGGCCCAGCGTGATCTTCTGGACGCTGTCGCCGTAGCGGGTCTCGACCTTCTTCAACTCGCCCGCCATGGACTCCCACGTGGCCGCCGCCGTCGTCAGCAGGCCCAGGTCCGTGGTCATGACCTCGTGATACGTCAGCACCGTTGCCCCCTACAGCCCGTTCAGCTTCGACCCCGACACGAGGAACTGGTTGCCCAGCCCGGTGTCGTGGCGCACGAAGAGCCCCGAGGTCCCGCGCAGCGCCCCCTTCTCCGAGGAAAGACGCCCCATCAGGGTCCGCACCTGCTGGTCCCAGGTGTCCGACACCTTCTTCAGGGCGCCGGCCGTGTCCCAGCCCTCGAAGCCCTTCTGGGCCGTGTTCGTGGCGTCGTCCGCGTGCTCGGCGGCCTTCTTGGTGGCCGGCTCCAGCTCGGTCTCGATGGTGTTCGCCGCCGCCTGCTTCTGGGCCGGCGTCGAGGCGAAGTCACCGGGCCCGCCCGGCGCGAACGGCCCCGTGGGCGCGCCGTTCAACCGCACGGCCACGTCGTGGTCCGCGACGCCCGCGCGCTCGCGTTCCCACTCCTGCGCGAAATCCCCTGACATGATGCTCCCCCGTCCGAAGGGCAAGATCATATACATGTCAATCGAACAGAGGTCAACCGCCCCGTTCACCGCCCCGCCTGATCAATCGTCAGGCCGGTCATCCGACCGAAGCGTGCCGGTCTTGTCCCTGCTTCGTAACAGGCGTCTGAGACCCGCGCGAGGGGGGAAATCCGCTACTGCAGGCCGGCGGGAGTGCGCCGGGGGCAGACGGAGGCCATGGCGGCCCGCCGCCGGATCCCCCGGAGGCGCCGCGGACCGCGTTCATCATCGGGAGTCGACAACGGCCGCTCAGGGCCGACAACGGGGGAACACCATGAACACTGCTGCCCGTACGAGCCACGGGGGCTGGAAGTCCTGCGTCCTCGGGGCCGCGACGGCCGCCGCACTGCTCGCGTCCGCGGCGTGCTCGCCGAACGGGGGCGACGGGCCGGGCGACGGCAAGCCCACGGCCCAGCCGAGCACCCCGGGCACCCCGAGCGCGACCGGCTCCCCGAGCGCGCCCAAGCCGTCCGCCACGCCCTCGGCGACGCCGACCCCGGGAGCGACCGGCACCGGTGGCGGCGACGGCGCCGTCGCCCTCTGCGCCCCGGGCGACGTCTCGATCACCTCCAGCACCGAGGACGACAAGGGCCAGGGAGTCCGGCACATCCTCCTCACCCTCACCAACACCAGCAAGAAGGCGTGCAAGGTCTACCGCTACCCCCTCATCCAGCTCGGCGACGCCCAGCGGCCGGTCCCCGAGATCAAGGAGAGCGCCCCGATGCCCGGGACGCCCTACGAGGCCATCGCACCGGGCAAGCAGACGTACGCCGCGCTGCTCCTGAACGGCCCCATGGACGAGGCCCCGGCGAAGACCATGACCGTGCAGCTCCAGGACACCGAGCCCGGGAGCAAGAAGGGCGCGCCGATCAAGGTCGCCTTCCCCGGCGTCGACACGGTCTACTACAACGACTTCGCCAAGGTCACCCACTGGATGACCGCCTCGGGGCTGGCCCTGCGCTTCATCATGTCGTCCTGACCGTCCTGACCGTCCTGACCGTCCTGACCGTCCTGACCGTCCCGACCGTCGTGATGCCGTCCTGACGGTCCGGCCTCCCGGGCGGTCCTCTAAGGTGACTCCACCGGCCGGTCCGTACGCTCCCTGCACGCGGTCAACGGCCTTGTCGACAGGGGGAGTCGGTGGAGTCACTGCGGCCCGGCGACCCGCCGGAGATCGGCGGTTACCGCTTGCTGGCCCGGCTCGGCGAGGGAGGCATGGGCGAGGTCTTCCTGGCCCGGACGGCGTCCGGCCGGCCGCTGGCCCTGAAGACCGTCCACCGGGAGCTGAGCCGGGACCCCGACTTCGCCGACCGCTTCGCGCGGGAGATACGCGCCAACGACCGCGTACGTTCCGCGTGGACGGTCTCGGTGGTGGACTTCAGCGCCCCGGGCGCCTCCCCGCAGTGGCTCGCCACGGAGTACATCGCCGCGCCCTCCCTGGGCGAGTGGGTGCACCGGCACGGGCCGCTGACCGGCCCGGCACTGTGGAGCCTGGCCCGGGAACTGTTCGCCGCGCTCGCGGCGGTACGGGCGGCGGGCGTCGTGCACCGCGACATCAAGCCGGGGAACGTGCTGCTCGGCCGGGAGCGGCCCTTCCTCATCGACTTCGGCATCGCGCGCGCCGTGCACGACCCGCGCCACACCCGGACGGGAGCGGTCATCGGCACGCCCGGCTTCCTCGCACCGGAGCAGGCGACCGGAGCCCTGGCCGAGGCCCCGGCGGACGTGTTCTCCCTCGCCGCGGTACTCGCCTGCGCGGCCACCGGGTGCAGCCCCTTCCTGGCCGACGGCGAGGAGCTGGAACTCCCCGGCCTCCTCTACCGGATCGTGCACGGGGAGCCCGCCCTCGACGGTGTCCCGGAGGGGCTCCGCCCCCTGCTGGGCCGGTGCCTTGCCAAGGACCCGCGGGAGCGCCCGACCGCCGACGAGGCACTGGCCCGCATCGGCTCGGCCGCGCAGGAGTGGAGCGCGGCCGTGCCCCCTCCGCTGGCGGCGGACGCAGCCCACCGGGAGACCGAGCTCCACCGCTTCCTGGCCGCCTCCCGGCCGTTGCCGCTCCCCGCGCCCGTCCCCCTGCCGCAGGCGCCCCCGACACCGCCCCCGGCCCTCCCGGCGACGCCGCCGCTGTACTCACCCGGTCTCGCCGGGACCCGGCGCGTGCCCTGGGCGGCGGGGGCGGCCGTCGCCGCCGTCCTCGTGGTCGCGGCCACCCTCGCGATCAGAATGCCCTGGAACGGAGGCGCGGGCGGAGACGGCGGCAGGGACGGCAGCGGATCACCGGCCCCGACCCCTTCCCCGTCGGCGATGCCGCAGTCGTGGATCGGCACGTGGACCGGCACCGGCCCCGGAACCCCCGATGCGGACGGCATCACCCGGGCCAGGACCGGCGAGTTCTCCGTCACCGTCACACTGAACGCGGGCTCGGTCGGCGACCTCGTGGGCCGCCAGGTCAGCGAGGTGAAGGAGAGCATCACCGGGCGGAACCTCGGCTGCACCGAGGCCCTGGAACTGCGCCAGACCACCGGCGACCGTGCGGTCTTCGCCGCGGCGACCAGCCACCCGACCGACCCCGCGGCCACCTTCGACTGCCCGAAGGGCAACCTCTACGTCCTGACCCTCACGGACCCCGGCCACCTTGCCCTGGAAACCGAAGGCGCCCAATCGGCCGGGGCCCCCGCAACGCTCACCCGCAGCCGCTAGGGGGTGTCCGCAAAGTGGCGCCTGCCTCGCGACGCCCGGCACGCGCTCTCGGCGCACCGGGCGAAATCCCGAGTACGTCCAGTACGCGGGCTTCCGTCCGGCACACCGAGAGCACGCACCGAACGCCGCGAGGGCGCCCTCCGGGCGCCCGGCGCCACTTTGCGGACACCCCCTAGCGCCTTCCCGCCAGGCGGGTCGCCGAGATGTGGGCCAGCCAGCCGGCTGCGGCTCCGACGGCGTACCAGAGCAGGTCGGGCGGGTTGAAGGTGGACCCGAGGACCAGGCGGGCGAGCGTGCTGTGCCGGGAGAGCTCGGCCGGTACCCCGGTGAGCTGGAGCAACTCCACCACCGCACTCAGGGCGAGAGCGCCGGCGGCGGCCCGCAGGGCCGTCACCCGTGGCAGGACCAGCACGATGAGGGTGAAGATCAGCACGGTGTACAGCGCGTCTCCGCCGTACTTGGCCGCGCTCCCCGTCGCCACGGCCCGTAGGCCCAACCCCGCTCCGACCGTCGCGACCGCCGCCGCGGCCGCGGCGATACGGGTGCGGGCGCGGCCGGTTCCGGTACGGGCGCGGCGCGCGGGTACGGAGGTGGTGGTCATGGGACCACCCTGCCAGACGGCCCGCGGCCACTCGCGTCGCGGTGCGGGGGAGAGGGGGACGCGAGGGGCCGAGTACCCAGGCGGGCTGAGTAGCGCGACTCATGCCGGACCGGCCGACGGCCGACACGCTGGGGGTACGAAGACCGCACGCCCCGTCCCGGAGGTTCCCTTCCATGATCAGCCACGTCGCCGCAACCCTGGGCCCGGTGTGCGGGCGGTTGACCGTCTCCGCGGACGCCTCGGGTCCCGTCGTCGGCGGGACCATCCTGGCCGCCAACCACACCAGCCTCGTCGACCCCGTCATCGTGGTGGCCGCCCTGCGCCGGCTCGGCGTCGAACCGGTGATCATGGCCACGGCCGGGCTGTGGCGGGTCCCCGTGCTCGGAGGGGCGCTCGCCCGCGAAGGGCACATCCCGGTTCACCGGGGGACGGCCCGCGCGGCGAGTTCGCTCGCCGACGCCGCCCGGGCACTGGAGGCGGGACGGTGCGTACTGATGTACGGGGAAGGCGGGATCCCCGACCGCCGGGACTCCGGGGAAGCCGCGCCCCTGCCCTTCCGCAGCGGCCTGGCCCGCCTCGCCCTGGCCACGGGAGCACCCGTCCGCCCCGTGGGACAGGCGGGCTCCCGCCGGGTGAGCTCCGGGACGACGGCCAAACAGCTCGCCGGAGTCCTGACGGCCCCGTTCCGCCGCCCGCGGCTCCATGTACACGTGGGCGCACCCCTGTTCCTGCCGGCCGGACTCCCCGAGGCGACGGCCGCGGCCCACGGCGCCGTCACCTCCGCCTGGCACACCGCCCTGTCCGGCCTCGCCGCCCCCTGCGGCATCTGAGGCCGCGCCTTCGGAGCGGATGTGCGCGGGCAGCGGCGCGGGGCCGCGGCTCAGGTTCCCAGGAGCTCGACGATCTCGCCGACCCTGCGCTGCGGGAGAGGGGTCCACCGCGGCGTCGGCGCCAGCCGGGCCACCACCGCACCGAGCCACTCCGGGTCTCCGAGGCGGTGCAGCGCCTTCGCATCGGACATCCAGGAGATCAGGGCGACCACCAGAGCCATGTGCACGGACGTGTAGAGGCGTTCATGGTGCGTGTACCTCACCGACCAGAGCTGGAACCGATCGCGCGTTCCGGACAGGGAACAGCCGTCGCGGCCCCCGTCCATGCTGCCGCCGCCCGCCGCGACGAACAGGCCCCCGCTGCGGCTGGCCATCCACGCGTTCCTCGTAGCCCTCAAGTGCAGGGAATGCAGGCTGCTCCACGGGACGGCCTCCCGAGGTACGGCCTCCCCTCGCATGTGGTGCTCGATTCCCCCGGCGGTGAGCACCAGGCACGACCCCTCGTGCCGCTCCGGGTCTCCGATGACCCATCGGCTCCCGACCAGTTCCAGCGGTCCCAGATGCTGCATCTCGCCCCCGTCGACGGCTTGTTACCCGAACCGAACCTACTTCACCGGCCCGGTCCCGATCGGAGATCGTGTCGCCGAACGGACGGCTCAGCCGGAGAAGTCCGTCCATCCGACGGGTCAACTGCCTTACTCCGCACCGGTGTCGGTGCGCCATCTGCTCTGGAACTCTCCCCTCCGGCCGTACGGACGTTCTAGCGTGCCTGCCATGATCTCGCTCAGGCTCCCGCGGGCCCTGCTGCTCGCCCTCGCATCCGTCGTGCTCTGCGTCCCCCAGGCCGCCGCGGCCCAGCCCCCTCCGGCCCCCGCGGCGACACCCGACCGGCCCTCCTACGAGGTGTCGCTGCGCAGTGACGCCGACGGCTCGCGCTGGACCGGCCGCCAGATGGTCTCCCTCCGCAACTCCTCCCGTACTCCGCTGCGTTCGCTCGACATCCGCCTGTGGGGCAACGGCACCGACGGCTGCGGAACCCCCGAGGCCCCGTCGCCGGTCCGGGTGGGGCGGGTCACCGGAGGCACCCCGCGACCGCTCACCGTCGACTGCACGGCCCTGCAGATCGACCTGCCCGCGCCGCTCCCGTACGGGGCGCGGACCAGCATCTCCTTCGACGTGGAGATCACCGTCCCGGACCGCGTCCACCGCTTCGGCAAGGACGGCCCGCACCGCTACCTCGGCAACGCACTGCCCCTGCTGTCCGTACGCGACGCCCAGGGCCGCCACCTCGATCCCGACGTCGGATTCGGCGAGAGCTTCTACACCCTGGCCGGCGACTTCCGCGTCCGCCTCGACCACCCCAGCGCCCTCCTCGTCCCCGCGACGGGCACCACCACGCGCCGCGCGGGCGCCCCCGGCCGCACGGTCACCACCAGCGTCGCGCACGGGGTACGGGACTTCGCGTGGGCCGCGGGCCCCTTCCGGTCGAAGACGGTCACCACGCCGGGCGGCGTCCGGCTGAACGCGTACTGGACGGCTGCCACCCCGGACGAGGGCGTCGCCCTGGCCCTGAAGGACGCCGCCGGCTCCGTCGACGCGTTCGGGAAGCGGTTCGGACGCTATCCGTACGGTGAGCTCGACCTCGTCATGAGCGAGAACCTCGACGATTTCGGCAGCATGGAGTTCCCGGGCCTCGTCCTGCTGTGGACCGAATCCGACGGGTCCGGCGCCGTCCACGAGATCGCCCACCAGTGGTTCTACGGCATCGTCGGCAACGACCAGTTCGCGGCGCCCTGGCTGGACGAATCCTTCGCCCAGTACGCGTACCAGTCGTACACCGGGGAGGACACCACCACGTGCTGGGAGGACCAGCCGATGTGGCCCAGTGCCGCGGCCGAGATCACCCGGCCCCTGTCCTACTTCGCGGACGGCCACCGTACGGAGTACAGCCGCGTCGTCTACCAACGAGGCTCCTGCGCCCTGCACGACCTGGAACGGGCCCTGGGCACCCCGGCGATGACGGCCATGCTGCGCGACTACGTCCGCGACCACTGGCAGGGCGTGTCCACGACCGCGGACTTCAAGCGGGCGGCCCAGGCGGCGACGCCGCAGGACCTCACCCCGTTCTGGACGGAACACAGGATCCACTGACCGCGTCCGGCGGGGGCCAGCGAGCGGGAGCGGAGAATCCCGTGACACCCTGTCGTGTCATGGCAGATGACAGCAGCAGCACGTTCCAGGCGGGGCAGACGGGCCTCGTCGTCAGGATCCCGGAGGCGGAGCCGGCCGTCCGCGGGTGGCGCGAGCGGCTCGACCCTTCGGCCCGGGCCGGGGTTCCCGCGCACGTCACCGTGCTCTTCCCGTTCCTCGAGGAGAGCCGGATCGATCCGCTCGTCCACGCCGCCATCGAGGACGTGCTGCGCGGCCACCAGCCGTTCGACCTGCGGTTTGAGAAGACAGGACGCCTCCCTGAGGTCCTGTACCTCGTTCCGGAACCCGCCGCGCCACTGATCCGTCTCACGGAGGCCGTCGCCGGCCGGTGGCCCGAGGCTCCGCCGTACGGCGGCCGGTTCGCCGAGATCGTGCCGCACCTGACCATCGCCCAAGGCCAGGAGGACGCCGTCCTGGAGGAGATCGAGGCGGACCTCGGCGCCGGGCTCCCGTTCACCTCACGGGTGACGTCGGTCGAACTCATGGCCCACGACGGCACGGCGTGGCGGACGCTGGCTTCGTTCGCACTCGGAGACTGACCCCGCCCCCCGGCGGACCAGGGGGTGTCCGCACGGTACCTCGCCGCGTTGTCGGACCACGCGAGTACGTCCACTACGCGACGTGATCCTCCGCCGTGCGATGCACCGCACCGGACACCGCGACCCGGCACACCTCCCGGCCACGGCACTAGGCGCTGTTTCTTAGATCATGTGCGGAGCCAGATGATGAGGGCTGCGAGGGTGACGGTGCCGAGGTAGATGTAGGCGCGTTTCTCGTAGCGGGTGGCGACGGCGCGGAAACCCTTCAGCCGGTTGATGGCGCGTTCGACGGTGTTGCGTTTCTTGTAGCGCTCGCGGTCGAAGCCGGTGGGCCGGCCGCCGCGTGAACCGCGGTTCTTGCGATGTCTTTGCTGGTCGAGGCGTTCGGGGATGGTGTGGCGGATTCCGCGTCGTCGCAGGTAGCGGCGGTTCTTCCGGGAGGTGTAGGCCTTGTCGGCCAGGACGTGATCGGGCCGCGTGCGAGGTCGGCCGACGCCGGTGCGGGGCACGGATACCCGCTCCAGCACGCGCTCGAACTGGGGGCCATCGCCGTAGTGTCCGGGCGTCAGGACGAGAGCGAGAGGCCGGCACCGCCCGTCGGCGGCGAGGTGGATCTTGGTGGTGAATCCGCCGCGTGAGCGTCCCGAGCATTCGCTGATCGGACCACCTCCTCCAACCGGACGACCAGTTTCCCAAGCACCGGATCGACCTGATTCGTCCCCCGGACGTTCCCCTTTTCAGAGACCGCGCCGGGCGGAGCGACCCTCGCGCCAGCTGCGTGCTGGTGGGCCCGCACTGCTGTCGAGTCCACCGAGATGTCCCAGTCGATCCGGCCCGCGGCGTCCTCGGCCGCCTGGATCCGGGACAGCAGCATCGTCCAGGTTCCATCCGCTGACCAGCGGCGATGCCGCTTGTAGACGGTCTCCCATGGGCCGAACCGCTCGGGCAGGTCACGCCACTGGACGCCGGTCCGCACCCGGTAGAGCACCCCGTTGATCACCCTGCGGTGATCACTCCACCGGCCCCCACGCGTACCACCGCGAGGCAGGAATGACTCCAGCCGTTCCCACTCCGTATTCGTCAGATCCCCACGACCCATACGACGAGCCTGCCCTCAACACCCCACCGCTGTACGGAGATCCGGGAAACAGTGCCTAGTACTGCAACGGTTCTTTCGTTGACGGGTTGGCAGCTTCTGGTGGTGTGTGGCCGCGTCGTTTGTAGTGACTGAGGCGGGCCTGGTGTTGTC